>DATFLK010000001.1:0-7499 GCA_035267815.1 Mariprofundaceae bacterium
ACAAGCATCTTCTTGTCGCCGCGCTTCGTAAACAGCGCCTTCAGTCCATTCACCTGCTGGGAGAACTGACCCATCATCTCCTGCGCCTGGGCTACCTGCGCCGGATCATCAAGCAGCGCTGCATTGGTCAGCAACGAACGGGCCTGAGACAGATAGGCAAGAAGTTTCTGACCGGCCATCAGCTCGGGCAAATGCTGGCTGCTCACAACATTCGCCACCCTGTCGATATGGCTGGTATCCCGCATCGTAAACACGGTCTGGCCCACCACGGTCAGCATGACAACACCGAATGCACCGGTAATCAGCCACCCAAGCGGCATACGCGCCATGGCCCGAAACGGCGAAGAGAGGAGCCGTAAAATCCTGGTCACCATCTTTTTGATCATTACAACCTCCCGGAGCGCCATGTCATGACGCGTCTTGAACCCGCCACTCTGCACTCCGGATGTGACCCTTTTATGACAAGGATACAGACAATCTGATCATCATTTGGACCCTGGAACGGCATAGGCAGCCGCCGGACAGCTCGCAGTTACGCCTCCGGCACCATGCGGATAAAGCCAGGTGGGCACTCTTCGGCACAGATGCCACACCCTTTGCAGTAGTCATAGTCGAACAGGTAGTGCGATCCGTCCGTGGCCCGCTCCACAGTCTTGAGCACGGCACTGTCCGGGCAGAGCGTCCAGCAGTTGTCGCAGGCTAGGCAGTTGCCGCAGGCTAGGCAGCGCCCCGCTTCGGCCCTGGCCTGGCCGGCATCCATACTACCCTCGATCTCGGTCAGGTCGGTCCGCTCCGACACCGCCACTTTCTGCACCGGCACGCGAGCCGCATGTTCGTAATAGTGAAGGTTCATTGCCTGAAGCGGGATAGTCTCCAGATCCGCAGCACCTGCATCCGGGGCAGGCTCGTCCCGCAGCACCCGGTCAATATCGATGGCCGCCCGGGTACCGTCACCGACCGCTGCAGCGACCGTACCTCGATCGCCACGCGCATCGCCACCGACCCACACCCCGTCCCGACCCAAAAGACGTCCCCACACATCGCCTCGCAAATAGTCGGCGTGCTCCAGCAAAGCCTCCATCCCTTCGGCATCCACCGCCTCACCGATGGCCGGCACCACCATATCGACATCGAGCACCCGCTCCGTCCCCTCGAACGGCACACGATGCCTGGCCCCATCGGCACCGACCAGTTTCTTGAGGCGCACGATCTCGATCCCGACCAGTTTCGAGCCATGCATCAACAGCCTCTGGACGGTGTAATGCGGATAGAGCACCACCCCCTCCTCCTGCGCCTCATCGAGTTCGCGCGGCACCACATGCATCACATCGTCCGCCGCTGCATCGCCAGGCAGGCCGGACGCAGTGATCACGCAGACATCGCTCACGCCGGCGCGCTTCATGACGCGGGCCAGGTCGAGTGCCGTATTGCCGCCGCCATGGATCGCCACGCTCTTGGGCTTCGGCACGTCCCCGTGATCGACCCATCCCTTGAGGAGATGAAGCGCATCCTCCATATCGGACGGTATCGCCCCGTCGACCGACCACGGCTTCGGCCGGTGAATGCCGGGACCAAGAAACAGCGCCGCATGATCCTCCTGCAGCTCCTGAATGGAGACGTCCCGTCCCAGCCGGCGGTGGGAATGCAGATTAATGCCTGGCATCAACAATCGCTCCAGCTCGGCATCCAGCACCGACCTAGGCAGACGGGTCATCGGGATCGCCGCCCTGAGCAGACCGCCCGCCTCGGGACGATCATCGAACAACTCCACGCGATAGCCGAGACGGCGCAGATGATAGGACGCCGACAAACCCGCAGGCCCCGCTCCGACCACGGCAATCGACGCCCCTCCGGCGCGCAAGGGAGGAACGGGATAATCCCATCCCTCGCGGATCGCCATATCGCCCAGATAGCGCTCCAGATGGTGAACGCCGATCGCCTCGTCAAAGCCACCGCGATTACAGGCCGTCTCGCAGGGATGGGGACAGACCCGACCTGTCACTGCTGGTAGCGGATTGGCGGTCACCAGACCCTCCCAGGCGGCTCGCGAATTCCCCTCCTGCATCAGGGCAATCCATCCCTGGATATCCTCTCCGGCCGGGCAGGCGGCATGGCATGGCGCTGCATGATGGACGTGTACGGGCCGCTCCACCCGCCAGGTACCGGTCCTGAAGGACAGCGAGCTTCCCGGTTGGGCATAGGCACCGCGGGTCAGAATCACCGAAGACTTCTTGCTCATGAGACCTTGCCTCCACGATGCACGGTATCGGCACCCTCCGTATCGAGCGGATCGGGGCGCTCGCCACGCAGGCCGTAGGTGTCGATATTGTAATCGGCCAGTGCCTGAAGATGCTCCAGCTCCTCGGTCGCGCGCGGATCGTCCGGTGCGAAAAGGTGCCGGAAGCGCTGCTGCAGCTTCAAATATTCCGTCACCGGATGCAGTTCGCGGATCGGCATACAGTCAGTCAGCGTGCCGCGCTCCAGTTCGATGACCGGGAAGAGCCCCGTCTGCACAGCCAGCCTCGCCACCTCGATCGTCAGTGCCCCCTCATGCCCCCAGCCGAGTGGACAGGGACTGTGAATCATCAGAAAGGTGGGCCCCTCGATCGCCATGGCCCGCCGCACCTTCCGCCGGATGTCTGCCGGATAGGCAACCGAACTACTGGCCGCATAGGGGATGTGGTGCGCGGAGATGATAGAGAGAAGGTCCTTTTTTAGATGGCGTTTGCCCATGCGTCGCTTGCCCGGCGGCGAAGTGGTAGTCATGGCCGCATGCGGCGTCGAGCTGGAGCGCTGGATGCCGGTATTCATATAGGCCTCGTTATCGAAACAGACATAGAGCACGTTGTGATTGCGCTCCAGCATGCCGGAGAGTGCCTGGAAACCGATATCGAAGGTACCGCCATCGCCACCGAAGGCCAACACCTTGCTCTGCCTCCCCTGCACCTTCAACGCCGCCTCCATGCCGGCGGCAATCGCCGCGGCGTTCTCGAATACCGAGTGCATCCACGGCACGCGCCAGGCCGACTGGGGCCAGGCCGTCGTAAACACCTCGAGACAGCCGGTGGCATTGGCGATCATCACATCCGGCCCCGCTGCCTCCGTCACCAACCGGGCGGCCAGTGCCTGGCCGCACCCCTGGCAGGCCCGGTGCCCCGATTCCAGACCGCTGAAACGAGGCTGACGCTGTCGCAGATCCTGCATCGATTCGGTTTCGGGTACGGCCATCTCAACGATCCTCCTCGGGCAGCTTCTCCAGCTCCACATCGAAAATGGAGAAGCGTTCGCCCTGGCCCGACTCCACCGCCTCAAGTAGCCGTGGGTAGAGATCCATAGGCACATCGCGGCCGCCCAAGCCGACCGCGTAGTTATAGACAACCGGCGGGTCGGAGAGCTCCGAGAGCGCCGCACGCACCTCGGTCCCGAGGATACCACCGCCACCGGGAGAGAGCGCCCGCTCCAGCACGATCAGGCGGCGCACGCCACGACACGCCTGTTGCAGCGCTTCGACGGGGAACGGGCGAAAACAGCGCAGCTTGATCAGTTTCGCCTTGGCACCCTCATACTCCTGCATCGCCTCGCGCAGCGTGCCGACCACCGAACCGATCGCAAGGACCGCAAGTTCGGCGTCCGCATCGCCCTCGACTGCAAGAAGACCGCCGCTGGCACGACCGGTCAGCTCGGCCCAGTCGCGGTCGGCCGAGACGATCTCCGTTTCCGAGGCCAGCAGCGCCCGATGATGAGCATGCCGAATCTCGGCATAATAATCCGGTCCGGCCAGTCCACCGAGGGTCATCGGATGACCGGAATCCAGTGTCCGCGAGAAATGGTACGGCGGCAGAAATCCGTCCACCTGATCCTGATCCGGCAGATCAATCGGCTCCATCGTATGGGTCAACACGAAACCGTCCATGCAGACCATCACCGGCAGCTCCATGCGCTCGGCGATACGGAAAGCCTGCACCGTCGCATCCGTCGCCTCCTGGTTGTCGGCGCAGTAGAGCTGGATCCAGCCGGCATCGCGTACCGCCATCGAGTCCTGCTGGTCATTCCAGATCGAGATGGGTGCGGAGACGGCCCGGTTGGCGCAGGTCAGCACCAGTGGAATACGCATACCGGCAATGTTGTAGAGCACCTCCGCCATCAACAGAATGCCCTGCGAGGAGGTGGCGGTATAGGCGCGCGATCCGGTTGCCGCCGCACCCAGCACCACCGAGGCAGCCGAGAACTCGCTCTCCACACTCACCATCTCGCAATCGCACAAACCATCGGCCACCAGCTTCGAGATATTCTCGACAATATGGGTCTGAGGCGTGATCGGATAGGCGGCTACCACGCCGGGCCGGCAACTGGCCACGGCCCTGGCCACGGCCTGCGATCCCTCAAGCGCCTGTCGCATGCTGTGCCTCCTTCCACAAACCCGCCGGCACCTTTTGCACGGCGAGCTCGGCCAGCTTCCTGTTTTTTTCCAGAATATCGCCGGAAAAACGCTCCTCCAACGCCCTGATCAGACCCTCCTGAGGAAGCAATCCCGTCAGCTGCAGAAAGGCGGCCAACAGCGCCACATTCGGCACCGGTCGTCCCACCGTCTCCAGCGCCATCGCCGTGGCGGGGATGGCGACCACCTTTAGCCCCCCCAGCTCTTCGGCCAGCGCCTCGGAAGAGCGCGTCGAATTGATCAACACGCCACCGCCCGGCAACAGCCCGGCGGTCAGATCATGCTCGTGCAGCAGATGTTCATCCTGGATGATCAGATAGGCCGGTTCGCGCACCTGACTGCGCCGGCTGATCGGCTTCTCATCAATGCGTACGAAGGCCACCACCGGCGCACCCCTGCGCTCTGCGCCAAAAGCGGGAAAGGCCTGGGAGGAAAACCCGGAATCGAAAGCGGCCGCCGCCATCAGATAGGCCGCGACCACGTTTCCCTGACCGCCACGTCCATGAATGCGGATCTCAATCATACGGAAGGCACCCTCTCAGGAAGTCTACACCTAAGTGTAGGACACCCCGCACCGGGGCGCCAACAGACTGGCAACCCCCACGCTGCATAGGTAGGCTTCCCAATCTATTCATCAGGGGGAATACCGAACACGTGACCTTTCAAGAACTGATCCTGACCCTGCAGCGCTACTGGGCCGAGCGGGGTTGCGTCGTGCAACAGCCCTATGACCGCTCCATGGGAGCCGGCACCTTCCATCCGGCCACCTTCCTGCGCGTACTCGACGACAAGACCTGGCGCACCGCCTACGTGCAGCCCTGTCGCCGTCCGACCGACGGCCGCTACGGCAAGAATCCCAACCGCCTGCAGCACTATTATCAGTTCCAGGTCATCCTGAAACCGGCGCCGGAGGATATCCTCGACCTCTATCTGGGGTCATTGCGCGAGATCGGCATCGACACCGAGGTGCACGACATCCGTTTCGTCGAGGACGACTGGGAGAGCCCCACCCTCGGCGCCTGGGGACTGGGCTGGGAGGTGTGGCTGAACGGCATGGAGATCACCCAGTTCACCTACTTCCAGCAGGTCGGCGGCGTCGAGCTTGCGCGCACGCCGGGCGAGATCACCTACGGCCTGGAGCGGCTGGCGATGTACCTGCAGGGCGTGGAGAACGTCTTCGACCTGACCTGGGTGGAGACACCCGAGGGCGAGAAGGTGAGCTACGGCGAGGTATTCCACCGCAACGAGGTGGAGTTCTCCACCTATAACTTCGACGCGGCCGATACCGCATGGCTCTTCGAACAGTTCGACCGTGCCGAGACCGAATGCAAGCGGCTGGCGGAAAGCAGTCTCGTGCTCCCTGCCTACGAGGAGGTGATGGCTGCCAGCCACGCCTTCAATCTGCTCGATGCCCGAGGCGCGATCTCGGTCGCCGAGCGCGCCCGCTTCATCGGCCGCGTCAGGGGCTTGGCCCGCACCGTGGCGCACGCCTATGCGGAGGTGGAGCAATGAGCACCGCACCACTGCTGATCGAAATCGGCGTCGAAGAGATGCCGGCGGGTGTCTCGCAGGCGCTGTTGAACGCCCTGCGCAACGAATTGAACAAACTGCTGGCCGCCCACGACATCGATGGCATGCAATGGTCGGAGGGGTGCACGCCCCGCCGTCTGCTGCTGCACTGGGCGGCGTGCCCCGAGAAACAGGCAGACTACGATGAGACCATCTGGGGTCCTCCCGAGAAAGTCGCCTACAAGGATGGCGAACCGACCAAGGCCGCCGAGGGCTTTGCCAAAAAGTCCGGATTGCCGTTGGATACCTTTACGCTCGAAGACAAGGGCGACGGCAAGGCGCGTTACCTGAAGGCCATGGTGCACCGCGAGGGACGCCCGGTGCGGGATATCGTGGCCGGGGCCATGCCGGACATCCTGCGTAAACTGCCGAGCCCAAAACAGATGAAATGGCACGACGGCAACGCCCGCGATGATGCCTTCATACGACCCGTACGCTGGATCATCGGCCGTCTGGGCGACGAGGTGATTCCATTCATCTTCGCCGGTGTGGAAAGCGGCAAAATCAGCCGTGGTCACCGTATCCATGGCTCCGAAGGCGAACTGGATGAGAACGATCCACTCGACTGGCTGCGCAAGCAAAAAGTCGAGGCCGACCGCGCCGCACGCATCGAGAAGATCGGCAAAGAGATGGACAGGATCGCCGCGGACAACAACCTGGTCGTTGTCTCCGACGACGATCTGGTCGACGAGGTTGCCGACCTGACCGAATGGCCGGTGCCCGTTCTGTGCGAATTCGATGAAGACTACCTGCGGCTCCCGGAAGAGGTCAGCCGCATCACGTTAAAAAACCACCAGCGCTGTTTCATCGCGCACAACGCCGACGGCGCCCTCTCAAACAGGTTCTTCGCCGTAGCCAACATCGAATCGAAGGAACCGGAGAAGGTGGCCCAGGGCAACGCCCGCGTTGTCAACGCGCGGCTGGCCGATGCCGCCTTCTATTTCGACCGCGACCCGAAGGAGACGCTGAACGACCGTGTCGAGCGGCTGAACGAGATCGTCTTCCAGGATGGTCTTGGCACGGTCGGCGACCAGATTGCCCGACTGCGCAACTTCGTGCTCGATACAGCAAGCGCTGTCGGCGCTGACGCAAACACGGCACAGCGGGCCGCCTATCTGTGCAAGTCGGACCTGACGACCGGGCTCGTCTACGAGTTCCCCGAGCTGCAGGGCTACATGGGCGGCGTCTACGCCCGCATGCAGAATGAGCCGGATAGCGTGGCCGACGCCATCGCCGAGCATTACCGGCCGGAAGGCGCCGACGATGTGCTTCCCTCCACGCCGGAGGCTCGCCTCATTGCCATCGCCGAACGCGCCGACAAGCTGTTGGGCTATTTCCACCTCGGCAAGATCCCGACCGCCAGCGCCGATCCGTTCGGTCTGCGCCGTGCTGCCATCGGCCTGATCCGTCTATTGGCTGATGATAAGATGCCGATCGAACTGACGCTCTCCGGGATCATCGACCGGGCCGCCCGGCAGTGGAACGAACAGCG
>DATFLK010000002.1:0-17135 GCA_035267815.1 Mariprofundaceae bacterium
CGAAGAATGCGAACATCGGCACACCGTAGAGGCGAAGTGCCGCACGCAGCAACACGCCCTCCTGAACAGCCACGATCACGGTATCGCCCACGCCGGCCCCGACACCGTTACGAACGCGCATCTCGACCATGCGCTCGACCCATGACCCGAGCGTGCTGCAGGAACTCTTGCCGGCGCACTGGCCGCACGCGCTGGCTCGCTGCCCGCGCACCAGGGCCTCGTCATCCCGCACATCCACAACCACGACCGTCTGTTCCATCAGCGTACTCTCAAGCGGATATCCATATGAATGATTTCGACAACATCATCGACAGTTTACCGTAATATGTCATAAAGCGTAAGCTACGCCTACCCGCGGCACGGATGGAGAGATATGGCGGATTCGCACCTGACATTCGATTACCTGATCATCGGCAGTGGCGCCGCGGGCCTTCTGGCCGCCTATCGGCTGGCACCCCATGGCCGCATCGCCATTGTCAACAAGGGCGACTTCGCCGACTCCAACACCTATCAGGCCCAGGGAGGCATTGCCGGCGTCACCGACGAAGGGGACACGTTTGAGGCGCATGTTGCCGACACCATCCGGGCCGGCGCGGGCCTCTGCCACGAGGGAATCGTCCGCGACATCGTGGACCGCGGCGGCGAGGTGATTCGGGAGCTGATCGAGCTGGGCACCAACTTCGACACCAGCGAAGGACGCCTTCATCTGACCCGGGAGGGCGGACACAGTCAACGCCGCATCGCGCATGCCAAAGATGCCACCGGTCGGGCCATCGGCGAGGCGCTTCTGAAAAAGGTACGGGAACACCCCAATATCGTCTGCCTGCGACACCACATGGCCGTGGATCTGATCACCGCACGCCGCCTCGGCCGCTATGCCCTAGGCCCGGATCGTTGCCTCGGTGCCTACATCCTCTCTCCCGAGGGAGAGGTCACGACCATCTCGGCCAAACAGACCATCTTGGCTACAGGCGGCTCCGGCAAGGTCTACATGTATACATCCAACCCGAACGGAGCGACCGGCGACGGCATCGCCATGGCGTGGCGGGCCGGCTGTTCGGTTATGAACCTCGAGTTCATCCAGTTCCACCCCACCTGTCTCTTTCATACCGAGGCGCGCACCATCCTGCTCACCGAGGCGCTTCGCGGCGAGGGCGCGCAACTGATCGACCGGAAGGGGCGGCGATTCATGGCGGACTACGACGAACGCGGAGAGCTGGCACCGCGCGATATCGTTGCACGCGCCATCGACCATGAGATGAAGCGCTCCGGCAGCGATCACCTCTTTCTCGATGCCCGGCCACTGGGCGATGCCAAGATCGAGACGCATTTCCCCAATATCCTGGAAAGGCTGCACGACCTCGGCATCGACATGCGTACCGATCCCGTTCCCATCGTGCCGGCGGCCCACTATATGTGCGGTGGCGTCCGAACCGACATTGCCGGCCGGAGCGGCATCGAAGGGCTCTATGTTATTGGTGAATCCGCCTGTACCGGCCTGCACGGCGCCAATCGACTGGCCAGCAACTCCCTGCTTGAGTGTCTGGTGATGGCCGACTACTGCGCCGAGGCGATCCAGCAATCCGGCATGGAGCCACTGGACATCCAGCTGCCGGTCTGGGACTCGAGCGGCGTCGTGCCCGAAACGGAACGGATACAGATCAAACAGAACTGGGACGAGATCCGCGCCACGATGTCCAACTATGTCGGCATCGTACGCTCCAACGAACGTCTGCGTCGGGCCCGGCGCAGACTGGCCATGATCCGGCAAGAGATTGCCAGCTACTACTGGCAACATCCAATCGGTCGCGATCTCATCGAACTGCGCAACCTCTCGCTGGTCGCCGAACTGATCATCCGTTCGGCACAAGAGCGCAAGGAGTCACGCGGACTCCACTACTCCACCAACTACCCGGACACCCTGCCCGAAGCCCACGACACCACTCTGGCACCGGAACCGCTATGAGCGAATCGTGCCGGCGGATCAGGATCTACGGACGTGTTCAGGGTGTTTTCTTCCGCCACCACACCAAACAGCAGGCCAAGCATCTCGGCATCAGCGGCTGGGTTCGCAACCTGCCAGACGGAAGCGTTGAAGCGGTGATCTGCGGCAGCACAGAGCAACTCGACCGGATGGAATCATGGCTGGCCGAAGGGCCGGAGGGCGCCAACGTCGAAAAGATGGAGAGCCGCATCGATCAGCTCGGTGACTGGAGCGGTTTCGAGATCCGCAGCTGACCGACGACGAGGCTGTCACATATCGAGCTTGTGTGCCGCCCATTCGCCCCCTGCGGCGCCAAGCATCGCCTCCCAGTCGGCGAAATCGGAGACCGAACGGATAAATGCATTCCACTTCTCTTCCGGAACCGACTCAAAATCCGTCTGACTCCCGATATCGAAACCGCTGGCCGCAAACAACTCCTCGACATCGGCAAAGCGGGTATGCTGAGACACAAAGGCCGGCGTCAGCAACTCGTCCAACGGGACATTGCGTGACGCATCCGAACGCTGCTCCTCCTTGCGATCAAGCTCCGCCAGCTTCTTGTCCAGCTTCTTGTTGAGCTCTTCGAGATCGGACATATCAATCATCGATTCCTCCTAGCCCGGTCACCTAGAGGCGTTCCCCGGGTCTTTTTCACTGGGCATTGAAAAGTAACGGCGCCCAAAATACAACCGGCTTTCGTACCGAAAAAAAAGAGGCCGCGCATCAGCGCGGCCTCTTCATGCATCGGGGATGGCCGATCAGGCCTCGGGTGCACTCTCCACGATATCTGCGATATCGCTGTCGCCGAGCTGGTCGACCAGCTCGATCACCGCCATTGGTGATGCGTCGCCGGCGCGATATCCGGTCTTGATGATCCGGGTATACCCACCGGCACGATCGGAGAAAAGCGGTGCCACATCATTGAAGAGGCGATCCACGATCGGGCGATAACGCAGGCTGGAGAGCGCGCGGCGACGGGCATGCAGACTGCCGTCCTTGCCGAGTGTGATGAGCTTCTCGACATAGGGGCGCATGGCCTTGGCCTTGGCATGGGTCGTCTCAATACGCCCATGTGTCAGAAGTGCAGTGGCCAAGTTGGCCAAAAGGGCGCGACGGTGCGCGCTGACGAGCCCCAGGGAACCACGGTGTTTACGATGACGCATAATCCTTACCTCTCGTCGTACTTAACTGTCGGCAACATCGGCCTGCTCGGGCGGCCAGTTGTCGACCTGCATGCCGAGCTTGAGACCCATCTGCTCCAGCACCTGCTTGATTTCGGTCAGGGACTTGCGGCCGAAGTTGGGGGTCCGAAGCATCTCCTGCTCGCTGCGCAACACCAGATCACCCACATAGAAGATATTATCGCTCTTCAGGCAGTTCATTGAACGCACCGAGAGATCGAGATGATCGATCGGCTGCTTGAGCATCTCCTCGAGGTTCTCCTCAGAACTGGCACGCGAGCTGACATCCTCCAGCGCCTCGAAGTCGATGAAGACGGCCAGCTGATCCTTGATGATCTGGGCGGCCATGCCGATGGCATCCTCGGGCGACAGGGCACCGTTGGTCTCGATCTCCATGATCAGCTTGTCATAGTTGGTCTTCTGACCCACACGGGCGGCCTCGACACGCGTTGCCACCGAACGGATCGGAGAAAACGAGGCATCGACAAGCAAGGTGCCGACGGGCTGCTCGCTCTCGGCACGATCCTGAGCCGGCACATAGCCGCGACCCTTCTCGACCACGGCCTCCATCTTAAGCACGCCATCCTCGTTGAGGTGGGCAAGCTCCAGATCGGGGTTCAGAACCTGCATATCGCCGGAGGTCTGAAGATCACCGGCAGTGACCACGGCCGGCCCCTTGATGTCGAGCTTCAGGGTATGGGAATCCTCGCCCTCCATCCGGATATCGAGCTCCTTCAAGGCCAGCACGATATCGAGCACATCCTCGCGAACGCCCTTGATGGTATCGAACTCATGCATCACACCATCGATACGCACCGCCGTCACTGCCGCACCGGACAGGGAGGACAACAACATCCTGCGCAGACTGTTACCGAAGGTTGTCCCGTAGCCGCGTTCCAGCGGCTCAAAGACTATTTTTGCTGCACGGCCGGGAATCGTCTCTTCAACCGTCACCTTACGAGGCTTGATCAGATGCATGAAAACCTTCCCTCTTTACTTGGAGTAGAGCTCAACGATGAGCTGCTCATGAATTCCGGGATCCAACTGCTCACGAGCCGGAAGCTCGCGCAGGGTTCCCTGTTTGGCGGCCAGATCGACATCCAGCCACTCGGCGACACCCTTCTGGGATGCGGCCTCGGTTGAAGCCACCGTACGCAGGTGCTCCTTGGCCTTCTCGCAAAGCTCAATCCGTCCGCCGATACGCACACGGTAGGACGGAACATTGACCACCTTGCCGTTGACCAGCACATGTTTGTGACGAACCATCTGCCGTGCCTCGACACGGGAGCTGGCCAGACCCATGCGATAAATCACATTGTCCAGACGCGACTCCAGAATCTGGAGCAGGTTCAGACCCGTCACGCCCGGCATGCGGTCCGCGATGGTGAAGTAACGACGGAACTGCTTCTCCTGCAGGCCGTAGATACGCTTCACTTTCTGCTTCTCACGCAGCTGTGTGCCGTAGTCGGATACTTTGGTACGACGGCCCTGGCCATGCATGCCTGGCGGGTAGGGGCGACGCTCGATCGGACACTTGTCCGAATAGCATTTACCACCCTTCAGGAACAGCTTCTCGCCTTCACGGCGACATAGGCGACACTTGCCGTCCAGATAACGTGCCATATCTCTGCTCTCCTAAACTTAAACGCGGCGCCGCTTCGGTGGGCGGCAGCCGTTATGGGGAATCGGTGTGACATCACGGATCGCGGTCACGTTCAGCCCGGCAGCGGCAATGGCACGGATGGCCGACTCGCGACCGGAACCCGGACCACGCACCAAGACGGAGACGTTCTTGACGCCATGGTCCATGGCCTTGCGCGCTGCCTCTTCGGCAGCCACCTGCGCGGCAAACGGGGTACTCTTGCGCGAACCCTTGAAACCGGAGCCGCCGCTGGTCGCCCAGCTGATCGCATTACCGGATTCATCCGAAAAGGTGATGATCGTATTGTTAAACGAAGCCCTGATATGCGCCACTGCGGTGGCGATATTCTTACGCTTGCGCTTCTTCGCTGCTGTATTTGGAGCTGCCATTCAATACCTCGTCCTTATTTCTTCTTGCCGGCAACTGCGCGGCGAGGGCCCTTACGCGTACGCGCATTCGTCTTGCTGCGCTGACCCCGCACGGGAAGACCTCTGCGGTGACGCAGCCCCCGGTAGCAGCCCAGGTCGGTCAACCGCTTGATGTCCATCGAGACCGTGCGGCGAAGATCGCCCTCCACCACGAAGTCCGTATCAATCGCACTACGGATGCTGGAAACGTCCGACTCGGACAGATCCCTCACCCGAGTATCGGGATTGATGCCGGCCTTGGCCAGCAGCTTCCTGGAGCTGGACAGACCAATGCCGTAGATATAGGTCAGCGCGATCTCAACGCGCTTCTGGGTCGGAATATTTACACCGGCTATACGAGCCACTTTCTTGCCTCCTTGGGGCGTCCTGAAAAAGGTGCGCGAGGCTAGCGATCATGCGCCGCTCACGCAAGTTGAATCGGACGCTAGCCCTGACGCTGTTTATGACGGGGATTCTCGCAGATGATACGAACCACACCCCTACGCCGAATCACACGGCAGTTCTTGCACATCTTTTTTACCGAAGCACGGACCTTCATGGGTTACTCCCTACTCGCCAACCTGTGGCAAATACTTATTTTTCGCGGTAACTGATACGTCCGCGGGACAGATCATAGGGAGAGATCTCCACTGTCACGCGGTCACCGGGCAGAATGCGGATATAGTACTTGCGCATCTTGCCCGAGATGGTGGCGAGCAATTCGTGCCCGTTCTCAAGCTTCACCTTGAACATAGCGTTGGGAAGCTTCTCAACCACCTCACCGGTCATCTCTATAATATCTTCTTTTGCCATATCTCTACTTCGCTACCGCCTCTTTCAATAGCAGGTAGACCTGCTCGACATCTCCGCCTGCATCGACCCTGCGGAACCCAGAACGGCCGGCATAATACTCCAGCAACGGCTCGGTCTGCTTCTGATATACATCCAGCCGCTGCGCGATTACCTCTTCGCGATCATCGTCGCGCTGATACAACTCGCCGCCACACCGGTCGCAACGTCCCTCATGACGGGGGGGCGAATAATGCCGATGAAATCCGAAACCGCAAGCCCTGCATGTCAGCCGCCCGCTCAGCCGTTCCAGAAGCTGCTCCCGCGGCGCATCCATGAACAGCACGCGATCGATCTCGATCCGGTTCCTGGCCAGCATCTCATCCAGCGCCTTCGCCTGCGGCACGTTACGGGGAAAACCGTCGAGCAGGAAACCGTTGGCGGCATCGTCACCGGCGATACGCTCTTCGATCATGCCGATCACTACCTCGTCCGGCACCAGTTCGCCGGCATCCATATACTGCTTCGCCTTCTGCCCCAGAGAGGTCCCTTCACGCACGGCGGAGCGAAGGATATCGCCGGTGGCGAACTGGGCGATGCCCAGCTCCTTGGACAGACGGACTCCCTGCGTTCCCTTGCCGACACCCGGTGGTCCAAACAGGACAAGATACATCAGCGTCCCGTCTTCAGGCGGGCCTGCTTCATCAAGCCTTCATACTGATGCGAAAGCAGATGGGACTGAATCTGGGCCATGGTGTCCATGGTGACGACCACAACGATCAGAAGACTCGTGCCTCCAAAATAGAAGGGCACGGAGAGCTCGGAGATCAGATACTGCGGCAGCAGGCAGACCAGCGTGACGTAGACCGCACCTGTCACCGTCAAACGGGTCAGCACGGTGTCGATATACTCCGCCGTCTTCTGCCCCGGACGAATGCCCGGAATGAAGCCGCCGTACTTCTTGAGGTTGTCGGCAGTCTCCTTGGGGTTGAACACGATCGCCGTATAGAAGAAACAGAAAAAGACAACCAGTACGGAGAACATCAGCATATAGAGCCAGCTTCCAGGGTTCAGCAAGGCCGACACGTCACCCAGCCAACTGAAGCCCTTCACACCACTGGTAAACTGCGCAAAGGTCGCCGGCAGCAGGATCAGACTGGAGGCAAAGATCGGAGGAATCACACCCGCCGTATTGACCTTCAACGGAAGGAATGAGGCCTTGCCGCCATACATACGGCTACCGACCTGTCGTTTGGCGTACTGCACGGGAATACGGCGCTGGGCACGCTCCACCCAGACCACCACGCCGGTCACGATAACCGCCAGCGCGAACAGTCCTAGTACGGTAAAGGCCGTGTATTCGCCGGTACGCGCAAGTTCCAGCGTACTGCCCACCGCGCGCGGCAGTCCGGCCGCAATACCGGAAAAGATGATCAGAGAGATGCCGTTTCCGATACCCCGCTCGGTGATCTGCTCGCCGACCCACATCAGGAAGACCGTGCCGGCCGTCAGTGTCAGCACCGTCATCAAACGGAAGGACCAGTCGGGGTCGATGACCGCCGGCATGCCGTTAACGGAGAAGGATTCCAGCCCGATGGCAATACCCAGGGACTGGAAGAGCGCCAACACCACCGTACCGTAGCGGGTATACTGGGTAATTTTGCGACGCCCGGCCTCACCCTCTTTCTTCAGCTGTTCCAGCGTCGGCGAGACCACGGTCATCAGCTGCAGGATAATCGCTGCCGAGATGTAGGGCATGATGCCGAGCGCGAAGATCGTCAACCGGGAGAGCGCACCGCCGGAGAACATGTCGAACATGCCGAGCATCGTTCCCTTGGCCTGACTGAAGAACTGCGCCAGCACCTGGGCATCGATACCCGGAACGGGGATATGCGCGCCGATCCGGTAGACCACCAGCATACCCAGCGTGAACAGGATCCGGCTCTTGAGCTCCGGAATCTTGCCCATGTTGGCCAAGCCGGCCATTTGGTTCGCGCGCTCCATCATAACTTAGGCCGCCTCAGCCAGCTTCACACTGCCGCCTGCAGCCTCCACCTTCTTGATCGCGGAGGCCGAAACCGCCGCCACCACAACATCGAGCTTCTTGGAGAGCTCGCCCTGACCGAGCAGCTTCACCGGCTCGACGGCATTGCGTACCAGCCCCGCCTCATACAGCGCAGCGGCATCGACCTTCGAACCGGCCTCGAAGCACTCCAGCTGGGACACGTTGATCACCTGACGGGGACGCGCCCTGGAGGTAAAGCCGCGCTTGGGCACGCGACGGATCAGCGGCATCTGGCCGCCCTCGAAACCGCGCGCAACCTTGCCGCCGGTGCGGGACTTCTGACCCTTGTGTCCCCGGCCGCCCGTCTTGCCCTGACCGGAACCGACACCGCAACCCAGGCGCTTCCTGTCGCGGCGGGAGCCGGTAGTCGCCTTCAGCTCATTCAACTTCATCGTTTACTCCTCTGCCTCAATGCGCACAAGATGAGTGACCCTGTTGACCATACCGCGGACGGACGGCGTATCCTCAAGTTCGACGACCTGATGCATACGACGCAGACCGAGCCCGCGCAGCGTCGCGACCTGAGCCCTAGAATATCCGATACCGCTCTTGACCTGACGGATACGAACCGTTTTCTTCTTCGCCATCGTGAATCCCCTACGCCTTTGCTTTTCCGCGACGTTCCATGACCTGCTCCGGGCTCTCCAGCGACATCAGGCCGTTGAAGGTGGCGCGAACCAGGTTGAGCGGATTGCGCGAACCCAGCGCCTTGGTCAATACGTCATTGATGCCGACCGCATCGAGCACGGCACGCACGGTACTGCCGGCGATCACGCCGGTACCTTCGCTGGCCGGCTTGAGCATGACCCGGGAAGAGTCCTGCCGCCCTACCACCTCATAGTGGATGGTGCCGCCCTTGCGAGGCACGTAGATCAGCGACTTGCGCGCAATCTCGTTGGCCTTGCGGATCGCTTCCGGCACCTCTTTGGCCTTGGCATGGCCAAATCCGACGTGACCGTTGCCGTCGCCCACCACCATCAGGGCGCTGAAACCGAAACGGCGGCCACCGGCAACCACTTTCGCCACGCGATTAATGTGAACCAGCTTCTCAGTAAGATCGAGTTCTTCAGGATTGATCATCAACTAACTCCTAAAACTTCAGTCCGGCTGTCCGGGCACCCTCGGCCAGAGCCTTGACTCGACCATGATAGGGATAGCGCCCGCGATCAAAGGCCACTTCTTTCACGCCTGCCTTGACGGCACGCTCGCCAATCAACTTGCCCACCGCCTCGGCGGCCGTGGCATTGCTGCCGCCGCCGATGTCCGCATCGAGGCTCGAAGCGGCCACGAGGGTCTTGCCCTCGGCATCATCGATCACCTGAGCATAGATATGACGCGACGAACGGAACACGCTCAGACGCGGACGGCCACCCGCCTTGATGCGGGAGCGCACGCGACGGGCGCGACGTACTGCCGGATCGGACTCATAACGTTTTGCAGACATCTGTTTCTCCTGTATGCCTTAGGCCTTCTTGCCTTCTTTCATGACCACACGCTCGTCGAGATAGCGCACGCCCTTGCCCTTATATGGCTCCGGCGGACGGTAGGCGCGAATCTCGGAAGCGACCTGCCCGACCTGCTGCTTGTCGCGACCGCTGACGATGATGCGACTCTGATCCACCTTGACCTCGACCCCTTCCGGCACCTGGTACTCGACCGGATGGGAGAAACCGAGCGACAGGGTGAGCTTGCTGCCTTGGGCCTGGGCGCGGTAGCCGACGCCACGCAGCTCCAGCGTACGCTCGAACCCCTTGCTGACGCCGGTGATATTGTTGGCGATCAGGGCACGGACAAGGCCGAAATAGGACTTGGTCCGCTTGTCGCCCAGATTATCGCAGGCCACGGTCAGGCGTTCGCCTTCGTGCGACACCTTGATCCCGTCGAACAGCGGCGCCGAAAGCTCGCCCTTGGGACCCTTGGCGACCACCGAATCGGACTGGATCTTAATCTCCACACCGCTCGGCACCGTAATCGGATGATTTCCAACTCGAGACATCGGACTACCTCTTTAAAAGACTGTACAAAGGACCTCACCACCCATATGGGCAGCACGGGCCTTCTGGTCTGTCATTACACCCTGGGAGGTGCTGATAATGGCCACGCCAAAACCGGACTTCACACGCGGCAGCTCGTCCGCACCCTTGTAAACGCGGCGTCCGGGCTTGGATACACGCTGAATCTCCTGGATAACGGGCTTGCCATCGTCGTCGTAACGCAGCGTCATACGGAGATAACGGCGCCCCTTGTGGTTATAGGCCTTCGCACCCGCCACATAGCCCTCTTCCTTGAGAAGGTCGGCAATGGCCAGCAACTGGTTACTGGCAGGGAATTCAATCTTCTCCAAACCCGCCATCTGGGCGTTGCGGATACGGGTCAACATGTCGGCAATTCGATCTGTCATCATAGCGCTATCTTCCTTCTACCAGCTCGACTTAACCATGCCCGGAATCTCTCCGGCCAAGGCGCGCTTGCGCAGGCAGATTCTGCACATGCCCAGTTTCCGGTAGACGGAGTGAGGCCGCCCACAAATCTGGCAACGCGTATAGCTGCGTACTTTGAATTTCGGTTTGCGATTGCTTTTGGCAATCATTGCCTTGGTAGCCATCTATTCGTACTCCTCTTAATTACGGAACGGCATGCTGAAATGCCGGAGCAGTGCAATGCCCTCTTCATTGGTGCGGGCTGTCGTACAGATCGTCACATCCATACCGCGAATCCGATCGACCTTGTCGTACTCGACCTCGGGGAAGATGATCTGCTCCTTGATGCCCAGCGTGTAGTTGCCACGGCCGTCAAACGACTTGGGGTTCACGCCCTTAAAGTCGCGGATACGCGGCAGCGCCACATTGACCAGACGATCCAGGAACTCCCACATGACACTGCCGCGCAGGGTCACGCGGCAACCGACCGGCATCCCCTCACGCAGCTTGAAGTTCGCAACGGACTTGCGGGCGCGTGTCGTCACGGGCTTCTGCCCCGTGATCGCCGTCATGTCGGCAATGGCGCCCTCAAGCAATTTGGCATTCTGGGCCGCTTCGCCGACACCCATGTTCACCACGATCTTGCTGATCCCCGGAACACGCATGGAGTTCTCGAAACCGAGCTCCTTCTTCAGGGCAGGCAGCACATCGGTTTTATATTTCTCTCTCAAACGAGCCATTCATGCACTCCTAGCGATCCAGCACTTCGTCGCACTTGCGACAAGTGCGAACCTTACGACCATCTTCCAGACTCTTCACACCCAAGCGGACGCCAGCCTTGCAACTGGGGCAGTAGAACTGGATGTTGGAGAGCGCCAGCGGCGCCTCTTTCTCCACGATACCACCGGCACTGTTCTGCGTCGGCCGGGTGTGGCGTTTGACCATGTTCACCTTGGCGACTAGGGCCTTGCCATCTGCCGGCATCACGCGGATCACTTTGCCGCGCACACCCTTGTCGCGACCGGTGGTCACCACCACTTCATCATCCCTGCGAATGCGGGTTTTCATATTCGTTGCCATTGTCATCAACCTCACAACACTTCCGGCGCCAGGGAGATAATCTTCATATATCCCTTGCCCCGCAGTTCACGTGTCACAGGCCCGAAGATACGGGTTCCGACCGGCTCGCCCTGCTTCGTCAGCAGCACGGCGGCGTTCTCGTCGAACCGGATCGAACTGCCGTCGGCGCGCCGGAACTCCTTGGCTGTACGCACCACGACTGCCTGCGTCACCTCGCCCTTCTTCACCTTGCCGGCCGGCATGGCGTCCTTGACGGCCACCACGATCACATCGCCGACGCGGGCATAGCGGCGCTTGGAGCCGCCCAGCACCTTGATACAGGCGACACGCTTGGCGCCGGAGTTGTCTGCTACTTCAAGAATCGTCTCGTTCTGAATCATGACAGATCTCCTACAACTGCTCGGCGCGGGTCAGAACCGACTGCAGCGTCCAGCGCTTGCGACGCGACAGCGGACGCGACTCCACGATCCGGACGCGATCACCGATGTTGCTGGTGTTCTCGACATCATGCGCCATGTACTTCTTATGCGAACGGACGGTCTTGTGGTAGCGGGTGTGCTTGTACTTACGCTCCACCTCAACCACGATCGTCTTGTCAGCCTTGTTGCTCACCACGACGCCTTCCAAGACCCGCTTGGTGCTATTCGTCTCAGACATCATTCACTCCCTGACCCGGCGCGTTCGGCCAAAATCGTTTTGATGCGGGCGATATCGCCCCGGACCTGCTTCACCCGCGCTGTATTGGACAGCTGCATGGTGGCCTTCTGGAAGCGCAGTTTCATGCCTTCCGCCGCCAGCTCATTGAGCTGCTCGTTCAGGTCGTTATCGGAAAGTTCCCGAAGCTCAGAAGCCTTCATCGTCCCACCCCGCGACTCACAATCTTCGTCCGGATCGGCAGCTTGGTGGAAGCCAGACGCAACGCCTCGCGCGCCAGCTCCTCATCGATACCGTCCATCTCGTACAGGATTCGTCCGGCACGTACGGCGGCGACCCAGTACTCGGGCGAACCCTTACCGGAACCCATACGGACCTCGGCAGGCTTACCGCTAACCGGAAGGTCCGGAAACATACGGATCCAGATACGACCCTGACGCTTGATATGACGCGTCATGGCAATACGGGCAGCCTCAATCTGGCGCGCCGTAATACGCCCCGGCTCCATCGCCTTCAGACCATACTGGCCAAAGTTCAGGCTGGCACCGCGCGGAGACTTGCCGCGAATACGCTGCAGTTCCTTGTGGTGCTTGCGCCAACGAATCTTCTTCGGTTGCAACATGACTTACGGACCTCTTCGTTTAGCCGTCGTTTTCTTCGCCGGACTCGCCGAGCTTCTCGCCCTTGAAGACCCAGACTTTCACGCCGATCACGCCATACGTGGTATGCGCCTCGGCATAACCGTAATCGATGTCCGCGCGCAGCGTGTGCAGCGGCACGCGACCCTCACGATAGCCCTCGGTACGGGCGATCTCGGCACCGCCGAGACGACCGGAACACTGGACCTTCACGCCCTGGGCTCCCATTCGCAACGCGCCCTGCATCGAGCGCTTCATGGCACGACGGAAAGCCACGCGGCGAACGAGCTGGAAGGCGATGTTCTCGGCCACCAGCTGCGCCTCGGCCTCGGCACGCCGAACCTCGACGATGTAGACCTGAACATCGTGACCGGTGAGCCCCTTCAGCTCGGCACGCAGGGCATCGATATCAGCACCCTTCTTGCCGATCACCACACCAGGACGGGCAGTATGCACCGACACCTTGATCGTATCGGCAGGGCGCTCGATGATGATGCGGGATACGCCGGCGTGCTTCAGGCGCTTCTTGACGAACTCGCGCAACTTGATGTCCTCGCGCAGCTGTTCGCCGAAATTCTTATCTGCATACCAGAGCGACTCCCAGCCACGAATGCCACCAACGCGGAAACCGACCGGATTAACCTTCTGTCCCATCCATCAACTCCTTTAACTACGCTCGCGCACGGCCACGACAAGGTGGCTGCGACGCCTGAAACGCTGACGCATCCGGCCCATTCCCTTGGGACGGTAGCGCTTGAGGGTGGCCCCCTCGTTCACCTGCGCCGTGGAGACGACCAGATTATCCACGTCTAGCCCCTGATTCTGCTCGGCATTGGCAATCGCCGACTTCAGCACCTTCTCCAGAAGGCGGGCACCCTTTTTCGGCGAGAGCGCCAGTACGGCCAGCGCACGCTCGGCCGGCAGGCCGCGAATCTCATCCACCATCAGGCGAGCCTTCTGCGGGCTGATGGGGCTATCTTTTGCCATTGCTCGTACTTCAGCCGACATCGTCATCACCTCTTCGACTTCTTATCGGCACCATGACCATAGTAGGTACGGGTCGGGGCGAACTCGCCCAGCTTGTGTCCCACCATGTTCTCCGTCACGAAGACCGGAACAAACTTGTTGCCGTTATGCACCGCAAAATTGAGACCGACGAAATCCGGAGCAATCGTGGAGCGCCGTGACCAAGTCTTGATCACACCCTTCTGGGAACCCTCGCGGGCGGCATCCACCTTATTCTGCAAGGAGTCCTCAATGTACGGTCCTTTCTTCAATGAACGCGTCATCTCTTACCTCACTTCCGGCGGCGGCGAATAATGTCACGATTCGACGCCTTGTTCTTCTTACGTGTCTTGTGGCCCTTGGTCGGCACACCCCACGGGGTCACCGGATGGCGGCCGCCTGAGGTGCGCCCCTCACCACCGCCATGCGGATGGTCGACCGGGTTCATCACCACGCCGCGCACGGTCGGGCGAACACCCAGCCAGCGCGAACGTCCGGCCTTGCCCACCTTCCGGTTGGCATGGTCACCGTTCCCCATCACACCGATGCTCGCCATGCAGCGGATATCCACACGGCGGAACTCGCCGGAAGGAAGCTTGATCACGGCGCGATCACCCTCCTTACCCATCAGCTGAACGCCGACTCCCGCACTGCGGGCAAGCTGCCCACCCTTGCCGGGCTTCAATTCGATGTTGTGCAGCATGGTGCCGACACGGATGCTGGCCAGCGGCAGTGCATTGCCGGGACGAACCTCGGCATCAGGACCGGCCATCACAGTATCGCCGGGCCGCAGTCCCTGGGGCGCGAGAATATAGCGCTTTTCACCATTGGCGAAAACAACCAATGCGATATGGGCGGTCCGATTCGGATCATACTCGATACGGTCCACACGACCCGACACACCGATATTGTTACGCTTGAAATCAACGGCGCGGTAGAGGCGCTTGTGACCGCCACCATGATGGCGGGCCGTAATGCGGCCGTGATTGTTGCGCCCCGACTTCTTGGAGATACCGGAGGTCAGACTGCGTTCCGGCTTGCCCTTGTGCAGGTCGGGATTGATCACGGCGACCCTGCCGCGGGCGCCGTTCGTCATCGCTTTATATACCTTCAGTGCCATTGCCTTAACCCTCTTCCGTCACTTCCAGCGAATGGCCTTCGGCCAGACGCACGACTGCCTTGCGATATCCGGCGCGGCGACCCACATGCATGCCGCGACGCTTCTCCTTGCCGGGCATGTTGATCACCTGAACCTTGTCCACCTTGACCTCGAAGATCTCCTCGACGGCGCGCTTGATCTGCACCTTGGTGGCCACACGATCGACGCGGAAGGTGTACTGATTGGACGCACCCGTCGCCGAATAGCTCTTTTCCGTCACTACCGGCTGGCGCAGCGTGTTGAAATCCTGATATGTCGCACTCATGCCAGACGCTCCTCTAGCTTACTCACCGCATCCTGGGTAAGGATCAGGTGATCGTACTTGAGCAGATCGTGCAGGTTCAGCTGACCGTCCTGCACCACCTTTGCATTCGGCACATTGCGCCCAGACAGTGCGACCTCCCTGTTCTCATCACCGAGAACCAGCAAACCACTCTCGACCTTCAGGTTGCCCAGCACCTGGACAAACTCCTTGGTCTTGATCTGCGACAGCTCGATCTTGTCGAGCACGGTCACCTTGCCATCACGCACCGCATCGGAGAGCACGAGGCAGAATGCCCGACGGCGCTCCTTCTTGTTGATGCGCGTGGCATACGAACGCGGCTGGGGGCCATGTGCGGTCCCGCCATGACGCCACTGCGCGGCACGCGTCGAACCCTGCCGGGCACGGCCCGTACCCTTCTGGCGCCACGGCTTCTTGCCGCCGCCCGAAACATCGGTACGTGTCTTCGTGCTATGCGTACCGGCACGCTGTGCTGCAGCCAGCGCCGCATAGACGCGATGCACGAAGCCAGCATCCGAATCGAGACCGAATACGGCATCGTTGAGCACGCACTTGCCGACCTTCTTGTTCTTTTGATCCACCACAGCAATCTCAGGCATCTTACGCTCCCTTTATCGCCGGACGCAGTTCGACCAGAGCATACTTCGGCCCGGGAACCGCACCCTTGACCAGAATGCGGTTCTCGTCCGCATCCACGCGGACCACCTCGAGGTTCTGCGTGGTCACGCGCGCCGAACCGTAATGACCCGGCATCTTCTTGCCCGGGAACACGCGCCCCGGCCACTGACACTGACCGGTCGAACCCATCTGGCGATGCGTCTTCTCGGCACCATGCGAGGCACGCCCGCCGCCGAAGTTGTAACGCTTCATGACACCCGCAAAGCCACGACCGATCGAGGTGCCGGCGACATCGATCTTCTGCCCAGCCTCGAACATTTCGGCAGTCAGCTCCTGGCCGATCTCGTAGGCATCGTCGCCGTTCACACGGAACTCCTTGAGACCGCCCATCGCCTCCTGACCCTGCTTGGCATAGTGCCCCTGCTCGGCACGGGAGATCCCGCGCTTGGCCTTGCCAAAGCCGATCTGAATGGCGTCGTAACCGCTCTTCTCAGCCGTCCGCCGGGAAATCACGCGGCAGACCTCGACGTTCAAGACAGTCACTGGAACGGCCACGCCATCCTCGGTAAATATCTGCGTCATTCCCGCCTTGCGGGCTATGAGTCCAGCACCCATGACTTCCCCCAGTTACAGCTTGATCTCGACGTCCACACCGGACGGAAGATCAAGCTTCATCAGCGCGTCCACCGTCTGCGGTGTCGGGCTGTCAATATCCAACAGGCGCTTGTGCGTACGCATCTCGAACTGCTCACGGGAATCCTTGTTGACGTGCGGTCCCTTGATCACACAGAACTTGCGGATCCGTGTCGGCAGCGGAATCGGTCCGCGCACATTGGCGCCAGTACGTTTGGCAGTGGCCACGATATCCCGGGTGCTCTTGTCCAGAATACGATGGTCAAATGCCTTCAGGCGAATACGAATGGTTTCGGTAGCCACAACGCCCCCTTACTTAATGATCTCGGTAACGACGCCGGCACCGACTGTACGGCCGCCCTCACGGATGGCGAAGCGGAGCTCCTTATCCATCGCGATCGGCGTAATCAGCGTCACTTCCATCGATACGTTGTCACCAGGCATCACCATCTCAGTGCCCTCCGGCAACTCAACCGAACCCGTCACATCCGTCGTGCGGAAGTAAAACTGCGGACGGTAACCGTTAAAGAACGGCGTATGACGCCCACCCTCTTCCTTCGTCAGAATGTAGGCCTCG
>DATFLK010000003.1:0-12810 GCA_035267815.1 Mariprofundaceae bacterium
CATCGGCAAATCGCATCTGACGTACCACGTCGCAGAGTGGAGAAAAATCGTTGGAACCGAGCACCATTCCGCCATATGCGCCGCCCCAAGGCTTGTTGGCATAGAACGAGGTGACCGCCATGTCGCCATAGCCACCCACTGTCCTGCCGTCATAGGAACCACCGACCGCTTGGGCCACATCCTCGATGACAGTGCAGGGCCATTCGGCCGACACCATGGGTTCGATCAGTCCGAACGGATGCACCAGTATCACAACATCCAGAGACGGGGCCAAGGCCATCGCCTTCTCCGCATCCAGCCGAAGGTTCTCGCCGCAATCCATGCTGACCGGCTCGGCGCCCACACTAAAAACCGCATGCGCTAGCGCCCTGCAGGCATAGGCCGGAATGCCGACCCGGCTGACCGCCTGCCTTGTCTTCAGGGCCTGCAACGCCAACATCAGAGCGCTGGTGCCGCTATCCACGGCTGCGGCTGCATCCATGGAGAAGCACCCGGCAACCTCCAACTCCAATGCCTCGACCTGTTTGCCCGAGGCTGGATGACCGCTCTCCAAAACGGCACCGACGGCATGTTGGAACGCTTCTCCGAAGACGGGACGGGAGTGCGGGATCATGCGCAAACTATATCCGGCAGGCGCCACAGAACGCCGCCCATCATACCCTGATCCGCCTTCGTCATCTTACAACTGGACACGGACCGGCATGAAGGCCTCCGCGCTGTTAAGCCTCCCCTGAATGCCGCGAAAATGCGCCGTTGCCATTGCTATCTCGAGAATATCGAGACCCTGGATATTCGTGCGTTCCACCTGCGAGGCATGCGCCTTGAGTGCCTCCGTCTTGCGTTCCATCATGTCACTGATATCCATAAACACCTTCGGATCAAAGTTGGTGCTGGTCGGTGTCTCATAGGCCAGCACGCTGGGTACATAACGGGTGGCGGAGTGGGCCGCCCGGGCCAGCGCACGATGATCCTGGTGCGTATCCTCGTGATGGTTCACGAGGACGATCAGGGGCTGGAGCATCTCCACAAACCCGTCGATGCTCTGGATCAGTTTGTCGGCAACGGAGGGAAGATGAGTATCGTCGAAATCGCCCCAGTGCACCTGCTTGATACCGAGGATCCGCGCAGCCTCCTCCTGCTCGGCACGCCGGACGGCCATATCCCCGCCGCGTCCGCCATCGGTGGCGACAAAAAGGTGCACCTCGGCGCCGCGATCCACATAGGATGCCAGCGTGCCACCGCAGCCGATCTCGACGTCGTCCGGATGCGCCGCCAGAGCCAGAATTCTTTTCATCGACTCACTCCTCCCATACTCCAAATCACCCGTGCGGCCTCAGGCCCCACATTGAATAGCAAATCTAGCACGCTCAGATAAGGGATAAACTCACCATGCAACTGCGGGTAGACGGGAGGCTCCACCCTCTGGAACCAGAGATCCACGCCATGTTCGGGGAAACAGCCCGTATCGAGATAGTGCCTTCCCTCCTGACCGGAAAGGTAGCCATCCCCGTCCAGTGCACGGGTCAGACGCACGAGTCGCATGCTCGGATCCTCTTCATCCACATCCATCTCGGACGACCTGTAGAGCGGCGCCCGGCAACCCACGAAGCCTCCCAGCAATCTGATCAGCGCTGTATTCATATCGGCTAGGTTGGACCATGTCTGCTGCAGCAAGCGCAGGATTTCCGGCCAATAGGCATCGAAATAGGGGGCCTTCGCATAGGCCTGCTCAATCGTGCCGCAGTGCTTGCGCGCCCATGAGGTATCGGCAATGGTCACCTCGACGATCCGCTGGGGGAAACGGTAATGCACCGGCACCGTCAGCCAGCATGCCCCCTGTACGGTCTTGATCCGGTTACGGTTCTGCCACTCGTTCTTATGATACTGCACCGTATCGAGGATCACGAAAGCGTCGCTCGTCATCCATTTATGGAAAAAGCCCGGCCAGGGCATGTAGTTGGGTTGATGGATGGTCACCAGCATCAGCCCGCCACCTGCACCAGAAAGGGGTTGGCGACCATCCGCACCCCGCCCTGTGCCGGAATGCGGAGACGAATGACATGAGGGCCCGGCGCCAGCTGCAAAACCTCCTGCCGTGGCATGCCGGGGCGAAGCTGCAACCGCGCTGCCACCTTTCCGTCCATGATAATCTCCGTCATCAGCGGCCGCACACGAGACGGCGTTTCAGGCTTCCTCATCTCATCGATGCCGACATGAAGCGTCACTTGAGATGTCACCCTAGCCTCGTCGCCGGGCAGCAGGTGCTTGCCTTGCATATCGCCGAGATAGAGCTCCGTGACGTGAAGATTGCGATCCTTGGGGAGCCCCCAGTTCACCGTATGTCCGGCCCGCATCGCGGCCAATATCGCAGCCGGGCTCCGCTTGGCGGCCCATACATCCATCGGGAAGTTGCCCAGATACTCCTTCGCCTGACCCTGCTTGTGGAAATCGCCCGCCGATACCGCCCATATCGGACGGGCATGAATGCCGATCATGTAATCGGCCAGATAACCGTCCCACAGCCCGCCAGGAACGGTATTGCTGTCGGTATCGCCATAGACGGCGGCAAAAGCATCCGCTGTGGGATCTGTAAAGACCCGTCGACTATAGGGCGGCGTATCGAGCTGCACCCCCATGGGACCCGAACGGACCCCGGAGCGCGTCCCCGGGTAGGCCCAAATTGCAAACAGCCCCTGTTGATGCGCCGCCTTGATAAAATCGGCATTAGCATCCACCGCAGGACGGAGCAGAAGTGTCGCCAGAAAAGCAATGAAGGAGACGATCAACAGTAGAGCCACCCCGCGCTTGCGGCGCCTGAACAAGAATACCGTCACGGCAAAGACGAGAAGGGTCCAGAAGACGACCGACAGGGACAAGTCGCCACGGGCATGCTTCAGCGTATAGCTGGGAAGCGACTCGATCTGGTCGGGGCGCTCCTCCCCCAGCGTGATGAACATGCGCTCGGCGTGATGCAGAGTCAGGTTTCTGAACGGAATGCCGGTCCACTCATAGCCGGCGATCGACTCGGTGCCGGCAAAAAGTACCATCTCGGGGTGAGCCTGACGTATCCGTTCCAGGTCAGCAAAGAAAGAGGTAAGACCGGTCGTATACAACGAGCGGTAGTCCTTCGTATATCCAAGAATATTCGGCACTGGTTCGATCCCGAAACGGATCCCCTTCCTGCCATGGTCGGTGAACGCCATAGCTTGGATACCACGCGCCTTCGCCATGCCCACCAACGCGTCCATATCATGCGCGCCATCGGAGTGAGTGGTGCGCACATCGATCAGCGTACGAATCGGACCGTCCGCTTCCGCGGCCTGCGCCGAAACGGACACACAGGCGAACAGCAACCCGATGACCAGCCATCTATGCACCGTGCATCACCTCCTCGTAAAGTTCCGACAGTTTCTCCGTCATCACCTCCAGCGAATAGCATTCAGCCCTTTTCCGGGCCGCTACCTGCACCGATTCGGGCCAACGCGACATCACCGCGTCGGCTACCATGTCGGAATCTTCCGCATCCACGATCCTGCCCACAGACGGATCCACCAGTTCGCCAAGACCGCACACACCCGAAACCACACAGGGCAAGCCTACCGCCATCGCTTCCACAACCACCCTGCCCATCCCCTCGTTGCGCGACAACAGAACAAAGCAGCGGCTGTTCACAAGAAAAGGGACCGGGTTCTGCCAACCGGCGAAATGAACCTGCCTCTCCACACCATGCTCATGACAGAGCTCCCCCAGCCGCACCCGCTCCGGGCCGTCACCGACAATCGCCAGACGGGCCTCGGGTTCGATCGCCACCACCCGCTTCCAGGCACGAATTAGCCGGTCCATGCCCTTGACCTCCACCAGCCGTCCCACGCTGACCGCAGTCCATTCGGGCTCGTCTTCGCCATGCTGCTGCCGCCACGACGCCGATTGCGCGGCGATGGCTGCCACATCGACACCACTCGGAATCACATGCCACTGGGAGAGCTCCCCGATGCGAAGGCGAAGATGGTCATCGCGCTCGGCTCCGGTCAATGCCACGAGGGCATGCGTCCGCCTGGCCAGCCAGCGTTCGATGCCGGCAAAGAGTCGAGTTTTCAGAGAGCCGAAATAGCCGTGGAAGATATGGCCGTGCGGGGTATGCACCACGGCCTTCACGCGCCCAAACGCGACCCATCGGCCCAATGCCCCCGCCTTGGAGGTGTGGGTATGCACCAGATCGAAGCCTCGTTGCCCGATCAATCCGGCGATCTGACGGCAAGCCCGCCAGTCGGACAGACCCGGCTGCCGATGCAGCGCATCGAGCACATATGTCTTGCCTCCGGCGGCACGAAAGTGGTCGAGGTTCTGCATCACCCGTGTCCGTTCATCTTCGGACATATCGCTGCTGACATCAGGACCGTAGGCAAGGCAGACCTGATACCCTGCTTCGGCTTGGTGAGTGGCACAGAGAAGCGTGTTGACCGCCGACCCACCGCCATCCATGCGGGTAATCAGATGCAGTACCCTCATCTCAATACGCTCTTCAGCTGGCGAATCAGCGCCTCGTCATGGGATGCCCAGCCAAAATGTTCAGCGACATGGCGGCGAAGCCCTTCCTGACGCGCAGCATGCTGCACTTCGTTGCATAGCAGATCGGTCGTAGCCTCTGCCATCGCTTCTGGAGAGATATCGGCGGCCAAACGGTTATACGGACTGGATGCCACCACCTCCGGATTGGCGCCCACCGGCGTAGCCACGACCGGCAACCCGCAGGCATTAGCTTCCGGCGTCACCAGACCAAATCCCTCCAGTGAGCGCGTGGGAAGCATGAAGAGATCCGCCGCCTGCATGCGCCAGACCACCTCTTCCTCCTCGAGATAGCCTGCAAATTCGATCCGGTTGGCCACGCCGAGATCAGTCGCCAACACCTGCAGGGACGGCATCAGCGGGCCAGTGCCAACAATGCACCAGCGCAGACCCGGAAAGTCGTAGCGAAGCATGGCCGCCGACTGAACCAGCATGTCCACGCCCGTTCGCGGCACTAGATTGCGCAACGTGATCACCACCGGGCCCTCCCAGCCCAGCGCCATGCGCGCATCCCGGCGCGCTTCGGCATGCATCGGGGACGGCATTTGCACAGCGCCGGGTGCAATCGCCACCCGTCCACGATCGATATCGAAGGTCGACTCCAGTCGTTGCTGCATATAACGGCTTAACACCAGCATGGAGGAGGCGGTGCGATAGACACGACGCTCAAGACGCCGCATAGCCGTTGCCGTCAACCGGTGCCGCATGCTCCAATCCAGCCCGTGCCGCGTGGCATACTCCTCATGAGCAAACGAGTGGCAGACCTGAAGCCTAGGAAGCCCGCAACCGGCCCGTTGCAGGGCCCAAATCGTAAAAGGCTGTTCGGCCACGACCACATCGAATCGATCACGGTAATGCCGCCACCACGCTTTGGCACCGCGTGCCAGCTGGCGCAGTCCCGCCATGCCGCGTGTCCCGTCAAACGACAGACGGTGTTCGACCACACCATCCCCGAGATCGTACCGCTCTGCCGCGTCCGGATGCGGCTGACGCGTCAGCAGGGTCAGCTCATATCCGGCCGCGCGGATGGCGCGCACATGATTCACCAGCATCCGCTCGGCACCACCGTGCACCGTCTCAGCGGAGACATCCGCCACCAGCAATACCCTCATGAGAAGTGCCAATCACGTTGCTGCATCCATGTATCCAGAAGTAGCAACCCCCACAGAAGGTCCGAACAGTCCTCTCCCGCCCGATGCCTATGCCATACCTTCTCGACGTACTCTCTTCGCACCAGTCCACCCAGAGGATTGCCCGACGCCAACCGCGCTATCTCGCCGGCCAGCGGACCGCGCAGCCAGTGTTTCATCGGCGCCATGAAGCCCTGTTTCGGTCGATCGACAGCGGAGACGGGAAGCCGTTTCCTAGCGACCTCCTTGAGCAGTATCTTCAGCCCCTCTCGCCAAGGCGGTCCTGAGACTTTCCTGCCAGGATCGAGGCTCAGAGCGAACGACAGCAGGCGCGTATCCAGAAAGGGCGACCTAAGCTCCAGCGCATGGGCCATACTCATACGGTCCCCCACCACCAGCAGGTCATCCGGAAGATAGGTGAGCATATCGTAGGCCATGGCGCCATTCACCGGACCATAATTGTCCAGAAGCCCCGCAAGGCCGCCATACATCTCCGATGCCGAGCTCCAACTTCCCTCCGGCTGCGCCACAAAGGGCCGGGTGAACATCTCATCCCAATCCGACTGCGCCGACGCGGTCCACGCCATATAGGCCTCGTGAGCCGGAACATCGAGCCCCTCCAAAAAACGCCGCGCCCGTCCCCTGAGGTTGCGGTGCCCCGCCCCCTCGCCACACAACCGCATCAGGGATAGCAGCGCATGCCGGCCGGGCATGCGCTGCATACGGCCATGCCAGGCCATACCCAGATAACGCGGATACCCGCCGAACAGCTCGTCGCCACCCACGCCCGAAAGCGCCACATCGACATATGGCTTCGCCTCCTTGGCGATCAGATAGGTCGGGAGGGCAGCGGCATTCGTAACCGGAAGATCGAAACCGGCGGCAAGCCCGTGCAGTGAGGCATGTGCATCGGCCTCCACCTCCAGCACCGCATGCTCGCTGCCGATATGCTCCGCCACCTGTCGGGCATAACCGCTCTCGTCGTAATCGGCACCGGCATCCGAGAAACGTACCGAGAAGGTATGCAGCCGACCGGGAAGCTGCCGGGCCAGCGACTCAGCCACCAGCGATGAATCAATACCACCGGAGAGGAAGACACCGAGTGGCTTGTCCGATACGGCCCGAAGAAGAAAGACATCATCCAGCAGCTTCTCCAGCGTCGCCCGGACCCCATCCGTCTCATGCTCTTCATCTGGATCGGGAAGGAAAAAATAGCGGCGCAGTGTCAGCGGCGCACCATCGATCGACACGGCATAACAACCGGGTGGAAGTTGCCGGACCTCGCGGTACATGGTGCGTGGCGCCTCGGTACGCATACGACAGAGCACATCGTGTACTGCATGGATATCTGGTGTCAGCGACCATTCGCCATGTTCAAAGGCCGAAAGCGTCGAGGCCAGTCCAATCCGCCCACCCTGCTCGCAGACGAACAGCGGCTTCTCGCCCAGAGGGTCGCGTGCCGTAATCAGCGTACGTGTACGACAATCCCACAACACGATGGCAAACATGCCGTTGAGCAGGGAGAACATCCCCATACCGAAGCGACGGTAGAGATGCGGCAGAACCTCGGTATCCGTATCCGAAGAGAAGGTAATGCCGTCGGCTTCGAGCTGTGCCCGCAATGCCTTGTAGTTGTAGATGCAGCCGTTGAATACCACCACGACATCATCCACAACCATCGGTTGACGACCGCGTTCGTCCGGACCAATGATGGAGAGGCGGTGATGCACAGCCGAAAAGCCATCCGTCTGCATCCGCCCGTCGTCGTCGGGCCCACGCCCCGCCACGGCATCGCCCATGCGGGTCAGCTCTTCGGACGAAGAGCGTCCAGCTATCGCAACGAAACCGCACATCGCGTCAGATCGTCACGAACGGCGAAGGCCTAAACGGCTCTGCCGCGACCGATACCCGCATAGCTGAGACCATGTGCCTGCAGCTCGGACCGCTCATAGATATTGCGCGCATCGAAGACCCAGCGCCCACGCATCGAACCAGCCAGCTTCCGCCACTCGGGCTCGCGGAACGCCAGCCATTCGGTCAGTACGATCAGAATATCTGCGCCCTGGCATGCCGCCACCGGATCACCCACGTAACGGATGCGATCGCCCCAAATACCGTTCGCGACCTCCATCGCCACCGGATCGTGCGCCACCACATCCACACCGGCCTCCAGCAGAGCATGGATCATGTCGATACTGGGCGCCTCGCGCATATCGTCGGTACCCGGTTTGAAGGCCAGCCCCCATACGGCCGCCCGCACTGGTTTCTCGGTGATCGTTGCGACGGCGGACATCACCCGGTCGATGAACCACTGGCGCTGGGTGGCGTTGACCTCATACACTGCCTCCACCACCGGGAGGCGCGTATCGTTGGCCTTGGCCGTGGCAATCAGCGCACTGACATCCTTGGGAAAACAGGAACCGCCGTAACCGATGCCGGCGTAGAGGAAGTGCGGCCCGATGCGCGGGTCGGAGCCGATGCCTTGCCGCACCTGCTCGATATCGGCGTCAACCCGTTCGCAAAGCCGCGCCAGCTCATTCATGAAGGAGATGCGCGTCGCCAACATGCAGTTGGCCGCATACTTACTCAGTTCGGCAGAGCGGCGGTTCATCACCTGCATGCGGTCGCGATTGCGATTGAAAGGGCCGTACATCCGCCTAAGAAGCGCCTCCGCATCATCGTCTGCCACGCCGATGATGATGCGATCCGGCTTCAGGAAATCATCCACTGCATTACCTTCGCGAAGGAACTCCGGGTTGAAGGCCACATCGATCCGTACACCGCGTTTCTCAGCGATGGGCAACACCGCATCCGCCACCCGGTCGGTCGTACCGACCGGCACGGTGGACTTGACCACGAGCAGGCAACCGTTCGGGGCATACGCGGCAGCGCTCTCGGAGGCTGCCATGACATACTGCAGGTCGGCTGAACCATCCTCGCCCGGTGGTGTGCCGACAGCGATGAAGACCGCCTCGGCCTCTTCGCAAACCGTATAATCTGTCGTAAACCTGAGTCGCCCTTGCTGACGATTACGCGCCACTAGGGACTCCAGACCCGGCTCATAGATCGGGATCCCGCCCTCATTGAGCATCTCCACCTTACCGGCGTCCACATCGATACCGGTCACATGGTGACCCACCTCAGCCAGACAGGCCGCCGTCACCAAACCTACATAGCCGCTACCAACGACACAGATCTGCATACACTACCTCCACCTCTCACGAGAGCGACAGACCGGAACCGACAGATGTCCGGACAATATCGAGCCACAGCAAGGCACACGATTCCCTTTCAACATGATTGAATACTCAAAACCTTCTTACCCCTTCCCGGACTCCTTCCACCAACCTACGAGGAATCCGGAGGCATAGCAAAACTGGCAGACAAGCCACACCCACCTCCCTGAAAAGAGACTCGCCAACATTCGCCAAGGGAACCGAAGCACCCGTTTCCATAGCGGCACTTTTTCGGTGAATGTACCATGATCGGACGGCGTTTCGATCACCCATTCGGGATGATGGAGATTGGCATATGCCGCCTGGTAACCATTGCGAAAGAACTGCCTCAAAAGCTTTCCCCAGCCATCCGGTGGCAAGTGATGGTAGAGAACTCCGGGAATCAGGACCACGCGTGCGTCGGCATCACGAAACTGTTTCCGAAGATAAGGGTCAAGCCCCCTCGGAATGCACTCGTTCTCTCCACCCACCTGCCGAAACAGCGCCGCACGCATGATCAGGCACGGGTGCTCAGCCAGATCAGAGTCGACGATCTCCGTCACCGGTTCCCAGCTGCGGCGCGGCACCTGCCGCATCACCCTTTTGACAAACGGCGTCGCCCACTCCGGTACCGTATTGCTGCCTCCGGCCATGCCGATATCCGGGTTCTCATCCATGGCCGACACCAACTGCTGCAGGGTATCGTTCTCCGGCAGTGAGGAGTCGTCATCCAGCGTCAACAGGTACTCCCCCCTGGCAAGGGCTGCGCCGACATTAATGGCCCGCCCCTGGCGGCGGTCCCCTTTGATGACCAGCAATTCAAAGTCCTGCATGGTCTGCCGTCCAAGCTGGCGAAGGAGCTTGCGGAAGTAACCGCCGCGATCGGCGTCGGCGGTGGGCACAATCAGCGAGAGCCGCGGGCCCTCAGTCATCGCCGGCACATGCCATATGACCCCGTCAGAAGGCTCATCATTGTAAAAGCGCACCCACGGACGTTGCACTGCGGATGCCGATTGCCAATCGGCCTCGTCGAACAAGCCTTCGATATCTCTCATGGGCTTTTCATCTGCCACGAGAGTCGATGAATGACCAATCATTTTCCCTCCCCCGGTCACCGTGGAACTCACAACACCCGCAGCCACTGTTCCGGATATGGAGAAAGGCCTGTGGAGGCTAAATCTCTTATCTCCGCTTCATACTGGCTTTTCAGATGCTCATGGATACGGTGCGGCATCTGCCTGCCCACGCCCCGTCCAATCACTTTCCCGACAGGGTTATCGCACAATCCCGGGTCAACACCAAGAAAGCCCGTGATCTCTCGATAGAACCCTTCCGGATCATCCTGAAGACGATCAAAGAAGGCGACACATATGTCCGGGAAATAGGCCTGCCATGTTCTGATTATCTGGGGATAGGGTCGCCAGTATCCGTAAAAGTCGTCCAACATGGCGATCCACTCAGCCTCGGTCACGCTGTCAAAATCCCTTCCTGCATGGTCGCAATAGTTCATCAAGGCCCCCGACCACGCCCGCTCGATCGGATTGCGCACGAATAGCAGGATTTTTGCATCCGGATTGTGACGATGCAATTCGGCAATCCTGCTTTCGGGAATATGATAGTAGTTAGGCGTGATATCGCCACACAAACGCCCTTTCCCCTTGTCAAACAACGAGGCATACCACTCGAACGTATGCCGGGAGAACATATATCGCATTACCCACGCGAAAGACTCAAAAGGACCGAAACACTCCGTCTTCCGCCACAACAACATCTTGGCCGCACTGTGCAGAAGGATTCGTCTCAGTTCACGATAATGCCAGTGCGGATTGAAGAACAGGTTTTTCAGGGAATAGGCAGGAACAAAGTTCCCCTCGGTCAGAAAACGCAGCTCTTTGTAGGGAGGCAGCCATACCTCCGGATGGTCGTGCAGTATCGAAAACAGCCATGTCGTCGCCGTCTTCTCCGGGCCGATACAGATAAAGTCCGGCTTATGGGACGCTTTCACCACTGATTCAGCTTCTTTCTTTCAAGAAAGCGAGGCAATGCTCGGCGATGCGTCGGGCAGCATGCCCATCGCCAAACACAGTGGACACTCTCATCATCGATTCCCGCTGCCTGTTGTCGAAGAGCATCGTCTCCATTTCCTTGCTCACCGCCTGACGATCAAGCGATACCGGAAGCACGTTGCCTGCCGCGACCCCCTCCGGCCGTTCGGTCTCCCGCCGCAGCAGCAATACCGGCTTGCCCAGTGCCGTGGCCTCCTCCTGAACACCACCGGAATCGCTGACGATAAACCAAGCCTTCTGCATCTCATTGATGAACTCGCGATACCCCATCGGAGGGCATAAATGCACATTGGATATCCCTCCGAGCATGTCATAGGCGGGACCCTGCACGTTCGGGTTCGGATGAACGGGATAAATTAGATCGACCTCCGGATGGGTGCTGGCAACCTCCCGGATACCGGCGAAGATCTGCCGGAGCGGCTCACCGAAATTCTCCCGGCGATGCGCCGTGATCAGCACTCTGGGGGTTGTTGACGGTTCCGCCTTACCCGCCATGATCCTGACAGCATCGATAACCGTGTTACCGGTCACCAGTATCGACCCCGCCTCGACTCCTTCAGCAAGCAGGTTCCGCTTTGCCTGCTCGGTCGGTGCAAAATGGAGATCCGCCAATACGGCCGCCATACGCCGGTTCACCTCTTCTGGAAAAGGACTACGCCGGTTGCCTGAACGCAAACCGGCCTCCACATGTCCGACATAGACCTCGCCATAAAAGGCGGTCAGTGCCGCCAATGCGGCACTTGTCGTATCCCCCTGCACCAAGACCAAGTCCGGCTTCTGCTGTTGTAGCAGATCGGAAAATGCCGGAATCAGGCGCGCGCTCAATTCCGCCAATGTCTGCCCCTTACTCATCAGATCGAGATCGGAATCCGGTTCGATCCCCAGTTCTGCCACAAACATATCCAGCATCTCTCGATGCTGCGCTGTCAGACATACATGTATATGACACTTCGGCACTGCCTTCAGTGCCTGAATCACCGGCCACATCTTGATGGCCTCCGGACGTGTGCCTATCACCACCATTATCTTTGTCATGTCTGTTCCCGCATCGCCACTCACTCCGCTGCCGTTCGGGAGGTCCGACTGAAAGAGCACTGCAACTGTGGCAAAAAGGCCTGCCAGGAGAGCTGCTGTGCCCGATGGCGGCACCTTTCACGAACACCCGACGTCGCCAGGACCGTCTGCATCTCCTCGATAGAACGGGACCAAGTCTCCGGTTGATCCGGATCGATCACAACCCCCAATCTCTCCTGACGCACCATATCCGAATAATGACCGACTTCCGGCCCAATCAACACCGGTAACCCGCACGCCAGATACTCGGGAAACTTGAGCGGGGAAGCCACCCGGTTCACGATGGTACGGTGGCGTAGAAGGCAGCCGACATCCGCTGCGGAAAGATATGCCGCCAGTTCATGATGCGGACAAAACTCGAGTCGCCAATTCTCTTCCGGGATATGGGTCAACAACGCCCTGAAACGATCCTGATCAGGCGTAAAAACCCAGAAAAAGGCATCCGGTACAAGCTCTATCAGCTGTTCGAACAGGGCAACTGTCTCGGCAGCGCACTGCCACGGTGCCGCCGTCCCCACATAAGCCACAATCAGACGATCATCCAGGCCCAGCGACCGGCGCAACGCTTGACGATCCGCGACAGATGGGAATTTCTCCAGATCGACTAGGCAGGGCAAGACAAGCTGCTCTCCGGCCGCCTCTCCATACTCCGAATCAACAAATCCCCCCATGGGCTCGGACACGATGATCCGGTTCCGGAACCGGCGTGCATGCATGGACTCAATCCACTTCCTTACCCGGAACCGCAGGGTGCCACCA
>DATFLK010000004.1:0-18722 GCA_035267815.1 Mariprofundaceae bacterium
CCAGACTCGCGTGCATCACCAGATTCCAGATCGAAAGCTCGCCGCTCATTAAGGTCTCCTTTGGGTTGGATCAGTGCTTCCTTGGGTGAGACGCAACCTTACCCTGTTTCATGGGGTGAACAAACCTGATGTGTAACAGGGTAGAGGGCTGTGGTCTACCGCACAGCGGTGCTGGTGCCCCGACCCCTTGAGATCAGGCCGAAAACGGGCATCCAAGACAGTGCTTCTTCCTGCAACTACAATAAGGCATGAACTATCCGGACTGGATCAACCAGCCGTTGATCGCCATCGGCAGCGTGCAGCTGAACGCCAAGGGATTGCTGCTCTCGACATTGGTGCTGCTGATCGGGCTAGGGATCGCACGGCGGATACGGCGTTACCTGCAGGAGCATCTCGGTCCGGCCATCGGGCTCGACAAGAGTACGACATTTACCCTCTCTACACTGGTCTTCTATGCGATCACAGCCCTCACACTGGTTATCGCCTTTTCGCTGCTCGGTTTCGATTTTACCAATCTCGCCATCATTGCCGGCGCCTTGTCGGTGGGTGTCGGCTTCGGACTTCAGGATATCGCTAAGAATTTCATCTCCGGACTGCTTCTGCTGTTCGACCGCAGTATCAAGGTGGGCGACTATATCGAGCTCGCCAATGGCGGGTTGCGTGGCACGGTGGAGCAGATTCGGGTCCGCTCGACCATCGTGCGGACCAACGACGATCTCGATGTGATCGTGCCCAACAGCCAGTTCCTGACCGATCAGGTGATCAACTGGACGCTGTCCAGCAAGGTGTTGCGGCTGCACGTTCCGTTTGGCGTGGCCTATGGCAGCGATGTGGAGAGGTTGCGCGACATCATGCTGAAGATGGCCGCGGAGCTTCCAGGCGTGGTCAGCGGGGAGGACCGGCATCGTCCCAAACTATGGTTCACCGGCATGGGTGATTCGTCGCTCGATTTCGAGTTGCTGGTCTGGGTGCAGGGCGATGCCATCGTCAACTACCGTTCCACGCTCAGCGAATACACCTTCGCCGTCCATCGCATTCTGAACTCCAACGGCTATACGATCCCGTTTCCGCAGCGCGATCTGCATATCAAAAGCATGCCGGAGGAGGCCGGCAGCAGGGCATCAAAGGCCGCCGACTAAAGCGAAACCGAGGGCGTCAGACTATTTTCCCTTGATTACTGCATGAATTCTTCTTGTCGTTTTCCGGATCAGGAGAGCTCCCGCTCCATGATCTCCGATACGGAGGAGGGAATGCGCTTCGGTTTGCCGTCGCGGTCGATGCAGGCGAGCCGAATCTCTCCCTCCACCAATATCTCATCGTTGCGGAGGATGCGCTGACGGAAGGCGAGCCGCACCCCCTTCAGTTCGGTCAAGCGGGTCTCGACGTCGATGGCATCGTTGAAGAGGGCAGGAGCCCGGTAGAAGACATGCGCCTCGGTGACGGCGAACATGACGCTCTCCGTGTCCTCCAGTTCGTCCAGCTCGATGCCCCGGTCGCGCAAAAGCTCGGTGCGGGCGCGCTCCATGAACTTCAGATAGTTGGCGTAGTAGACCACACCGCCGTGGTCGGTGTCCTCGTAGTAGATCCGTACCGGAAAGGTGTGGCTGAAGGCGGTCACAGAAGCGACCCCTGGCCGCCGGGTAGTTCGCGGTCGAGGTGGCTGTAGGCCAGCGGCGTGGCCATGCGGCCACGCGGTGTGCGGGCGATGAAGCCCTCCTGCAGAAGATAAGGCTCCAGCACGTCCTCGACCGTATCCCGCTCCTCTGAGATGGCGGCGGCCAGCGTATCCAGCCCGGCCGGGCCGCCGCTGTATTTGTCGATCAGCGTGGTCAGAAGTTTGCGGTCCATGTAGTCGAGCCCGAGCTCGTCTACCTCGAGCCTTGCCAGCGCCTTGTGGGCCACATCCCGGGAGATGGTGCCGTCGTGCTCCACCTCGGCGAAATCGCGCACGCGCCGCAGCAGTCGGTTGGCGATGCGCGGCGTGCCACGGGAGCGCTTGGCGATCTCCAAGGCTCCCTCTGGCTCGATGGCGATGCCCAGTAGGCTGGCCGAGCGCGTGACGATCTGTGCCAGCTCCTCGTGCTTGTAGAACTCCAGACGCAGGATGACACCGAATCGGTCGCGCAGCGGCGAGGTGAGCAGTCCGGCACGGGTGGTGGCGCCGATCAGCGTGAATCGCGGCATGTCCATCTTGATGGAGCGGGCCGCCGGTCCTTGGCCGATGACGATGTCCAGTTTGAAGTCCTCCATGGCCGGATAGAGGATCTCCTCGATCTGCGGGTTGAGGCGGTGGATTTCGTCGATGAAGAGGACATCCCCCTCCTCGAGGTTGGTCAGCATGGCGGCCAGATCGCCGGCGCGCTCGATGACCGGGCCGGAGGTGCCGCGCAGGTTGACCCCGAGTTCGTGGGCGACGATGTTGGCCAGCGTGGTTTTGCCGAGCCCCGGCGGGCCGTAGAGCAGCACGTGGTCGAGCGATTCGCCGCGTGCCGTGGCGGCCTTGACGAAGACGGAGAGGTTGTCGCGCACCTTCTCCTGACCAATGTACTCGTCCAGTTTTTTCGGCCGCAGGGCGGCATCCCACTCGTCCGGCGCGGCCGCCGGATCGACGATTCTCTCATCTTCGCTCATGCCAGTGCCTTCAGGGCGGCCTTGAACATTTCTTCGAAGCTGCCGTTCTGGTCATTGACCTGTTTCAGTACCATGTCGATCTGGGCCGGCTTGTAGCCGAGATTCGCGAGGGCCGAGCGGACGTCGGCGTTCAGGGTGGCGGCGGGACTGACCGCGGTCTCCTCCTCGTCGACCAGCTTGCCGCGCAGTTCGAGGATCAGGCGCTGTGCCGTCTTCTTGCCGATGCCCGGCGTGCGGGCGATGGCGGTGTCGTCCGAACTGTCGATGGCCGTAAGGAGCTCGTCCACGCTCATGCCGGAGAGCAGGTTGATGGCCATGCGGGCACCGATGCCGGAGACGGAGGTCAGCTTGCGGAAGATGCTGCGCTCCCGCTGGCTGTCGAAGCCGAAGAGGGTGATCTGGTCCTCGCGCACGTGGGTATGGATATGGAAGGCGGCCTTCTCGCCCTGTTGCAACTTGCACAGTGTCTGCATGCTGACGAAGACCTCGTAGCCGACGCCGTTGACATCGAGGATGGCGATGCCGCTCGGATCGAGTTCCCGCACATGGCCGGAGAGCCAGGCGATCATGCGTTCGTGCCCGTAGTTGCCCGCCGGACGACGGGGCTGTTCCGATGATGCGCATGGCACATCGCCACGGCCAGGGCATCGGCCGCATCCTCCTGAAGCGGTGCCGCCGGTTTGAGAAGTAGGCTGATCATGTGTTGTACCTGATCCTTCTCGGCGCGACCGAAGCCGACCACCGACTGTTTGACCGCGGTGGGGCTGTAGGGGTGGACGGAGAGCTCGGCGTGGCCGCAGGCTGCGATCAAGGCGCCGCGGGCCTGCCCCAGCTTCAGGGCCGAGGCGGCGTTCTTGGACATGAAGACATCTTCCATGGCCGCCTCATCCGGCCGGAATTCGGCGATGACCTCGCTTAATTCACGGAACAGGATGCAGATCCGGTCAGCGAACTCGCCGCGCCCCGTCTTGATGATGCCGTGCGCAACACAGGCATGCCGTTGTCCCTGCACCTCGATGATGCCGTAGCCGGTGCGCTGGGAGCCGGGATCGACGCCGAGGATGCGCATCAGCGTCGGCCTTCGGGGGCGGACCGGGGGACGGCTACTGCCCGACGCTGCCCCATCAGCCGGTGATTCTCTCCATTTCCGCATCGGAAATGTCGTAGTTGGCATGGACGTTCTGCACGTCGTCCAGATCCTCCAGTCGTTCGATCAGGCGAAGCAGCTTCTCGGCATCCTCTCCCTCGACCTGCACGTTGTTCTCCGGAATCCAGGTGACCTCGGCCACCTGCGGTGCCAGCCCGGCCTGTTCGAAGGCCTCCTGGACATCGGAGAATGCAGTCGGATCGCAGGTGATCTCGAAGCAGCCCTCCTCGGGCTTGTCCTGAATATCGTCGGCGCCGGCTTCCATCGCCGCTTCCATCAGGGCCTCTTCCTCCACCGTGTCGCGGTCGAAGACGAACAGCCCCTTCTGCTGGAACATCCAGGCTACGCAGCCCGACTCGCCCAGATTGCCGCCGCCCTTGCTGAAGGCGGAGCGCACGTCGGAGACGGTACGGTTGCGGTTGTCGGTCATGCAGTCGACGAGGATGGCGACGCCGCCCTGGCCATACCCTTCGTAGCGGATCTCCTCGATGTTGGCGTCGTCGCCGCCGCCCGCACCGCGCTCGATGGCGCGTTCGATGTTGTCCTTGGGCATGTTGACGCCCTTGGCCGCGCTGACCGCAGCCCGCAGGCGCGGGTTGGCTTCCTGATCGGCGCCGCCCATGCGCGCCGCCACGGTGATCTCGCGGATATAGCGGGTGAAGATCTTACCCCGCTTGGCGTCGACCGCGGCCTTCTTGTGCTTGATGCTGGACCATTTTGAGTGTCCTGCCATACGAACGAATACCTCTGAAAAAGATTTGATCCAAGGCTAGCATGTCACCCCCGGGACGTCATGAGCCCCGTGCCGGGTATGACGCCTGTCACGGAACGGAGGCGTGGGTCATGGCACGCTTCGTACGCCGGGCCGGAAAACCGGTCTGCGGTTTGTACTGAACAGCCATGTTGCCATGATCCCTGCAGTGGGGCGGGGCCCGGTGTCGGGCCCCGTTGTTTACTTAGATGCGCTCCGCCAGCGTGGTCATGACCTTGGCGGTCAGACGCATCATGCCCCGGACCGGAGCGGGTAGTTCGGCGGCGCCGAGATCCTCCGCTAGCGTGGCGTGGCCGAGCTCGTCCTCGCGCATCTGCGTGACGATATGGCGGCTGCGTTGGTCGTGGGCCGGCAGGCGTTCCAGATGACCCTCCAGATGCCGGACCACCTGATGCTCGGTTTCGGCCAGGAAGCCCAGATTCCAGCGGTCACCGGCGACGCCGGCGGTGATGCCGATCATTAGCGAGCCCATATACCACAACGGATCGAGCCGGGAGGGGGAGGCGTCGAGCTCATCGAGCCGGCGACGGCACCAGTTCAGATGGTCCGCCTCCTCGATCGAGGCCTGATGAAGCTTCTGACGCAGGGTGGGATCGCGTGCGGTTAGGCTCTGACCCTGATAGAGCGCCTGGGCCGCCATCTCGCCGGCGTGGTTGACGCGCATCAGACCCGCCGCCTGTCGTCTTTCGGAGGTGGATGCCGTGTCCGGATCGACAGCCGAGTCGGCCGGATACTCACGGCTGCTGGACTGTTTGCAGAACATGTTGTTGAGAGCCTGGTCGATGTGGACAAGCGCATGATCGAGCAGTGAATGACGGCGGAACGATGATGAATCCATGGATGCAAATATACGTCTGGCGCGGGCCGTCGCAAGTGGCGGTCGAGCGCATGCCGTCATCTGATATTTGTGCACGATGAGGCTAAGTGCCTTAGCTGTAAGGGCTTAATGGCCATATCCACAGAACCTGTGGATAACGCCGTGGATAACATCGGTGCCTTGCCCTGTTCTCCGCCCCTGACGACACCGGCATGATCGATGATTAATATTTATGCACATATAATTTGCTTATGAAAACAAATAGTTACAACGCCACGTGAATCTTTAGCTTGCGGCATGTCATGAATCTGTAATAAAATCGGACGGCCCGCTCCGGAAGTGGATAACTTCAGGTGAGACAGGTGTTTGAGGCCGTTTCCGCCGCCTGTTCGCCGCGCCGGACGGCCCATTCGATGGTGGCCGGAAACTCTCCCGGAAGCGGTTGTTCCGAGGCATCGATTAGGCGATCGGGAAGGACGGGTTGTGTCGGTGCAGGGCGCACCAGTGTCGTGGCACGGTGCTCCCGGACCAGCCGGTGATGGAAGGGGGTTGGGGGAGGCATATCGAGGAGCTCCCCGAGTTCGCGACAGATCCGGGGGATGCATGTCGCCGCCGGAGACCGATCCGGATCGGCACTGATGACGGCGCATATGTGACCCTGTTCGGTGTCGTCATGGTCCATCTGCCGGCCGATGTCAAAGAACCAATGCCCGTACGTGCCGACCCCCCCGACCAGTGGGGATGGTAGGCTCAGCGGCTGTTTAAACCAGAGGTGGATGTTGGTAATCGCACCCGTCTCGTGGCGCTGTGGCCATCCCAACAGGCTGTTGCGTGCCCGGGCCGACACGGCGAGCACCGCCATATCGAAGCGCCGGTGGCTGCCGTGGGAGGTCTCCACGTCGACATGCTCCGTATCTGTCCTGATCCGGCGTATGCGTTTGCCCGTACAGATCTCCACTCCCAGCCGGCTTGCCCGTTTCTCGAGCGGTTCGATCAGCGCTTGCGACAGCGGCATGCGAAACCAGCCTAGGCGGGCTGCGTGATGGCCGGAAAAGGCCTCCCGGAGCACGCTGGCGAAACTGGCGGCATTGGCACTGTCGGGCGATTCGTTCATGGCGCCCAGACAGAGCGGGTCGAGGATGTCCCGCCTCAGTGCGGTGGGGATGTCGTGGTGATCGAGCCACGATGCGACTGATTGGGTCACGTCGACCGGAAGGCGACCGGCTCGGGCCAGCCGGACCATGGCCGGGATATCGGCGATGCCGTGGCCGGGCAGGCGGCTGGCGGCCAGTAGCATGGCTAGGGGAAATGGCAGGGCGCGTTTGGGCGAGAAGGTGAACAGGCCCCGCGTGTTGTCCCACAGGGGCAGTTTTAGACTCGATTGCCAATGGATGTGGTCAGCAGCGCCTGCCTCCTGCAGAAGCGCCCGTGTGGCGCTGTAGGCGCCGATCAGCAGGTGGGGGCCGTTATCGACCCACACATGGGTCGTCCGGTCGTAGAAGGAGCGCGTTCTGCCGCCTAGGTCCGGTGCGGATTCGAAGAGGGTGACGGCGTGATCGCGCTGCGCCAGGCGAATGGTGCAGCTCAGTCCGGTCAGGCCACCGCCGATGACGGCGATGCGCATCAGAAATCGAATCTCACCGGCATGCCCCGATTCGCGGCTCTCTTCTCGTAACGCCAGGCCCGCCAGGCAATCCAGATTTTGGTCAGTGGCAGCAGGCGCGGCGGCTGCTGCCAGACATCGAACCGGCGCTTTTTGAGTAGGCTCAGGTAGCGGTGGTAGATGGCGCCCATGACGAGAGAGGGACGCAGGGCTGATCTCTCATCATCCGGGATCAGATCCATGGCCCGGGTGTAGCAGGCCTCGGCCCTGTCGCCGTAGTGGGCCAGTAGGGCCTGCATGCGATCGGAGGCCTCGTCCTGCTTGAATGCTTGGTCGGCCACACCGAAACGGATGCGATCTTCCTGCGGGATGTAGATGCGATCCCGCCCGGCGTCCTCTCGGATGTCGCGCAGGATATTGGTTAACTGCAGGGCCTCGCCGAGCGTGGTGGCAAAGTTGCGGGCCTGGTTCGAATGGCAGCCGAATATATCGATCGAGAGCAGGCCGACGGCGCCGGCCACGCGATAGCAGTAGAGGCTCAGTTCGGAGGCCTTCAGGATCGGTGTGCGGGTGATATCCATCCGCATACCGTCCATGATCTCGGTAAACAGCTCTTCGGTCAGGTTGAAACGGTCATTAGCCCAGAGCAGCTCCTTGCCGACCGGATGGTTCGGGTGGCCGGAGAACGTGCGGGCGATCTCTTCATACCAGAACTGTAGCTTCTGCATGGCAACTTGGCTGTCGCTCACCTCGTCCGCGATATCGTCGACTTCGCGGCAGAAGGCATACAGGGCCATCATGGCACGGCGCTGATCGTCGGGTAGGAAGAGGAAGGCGTAGAAAAACGATGAACCGGCACCGCGGGTTCTGTTTTCACAATACTCGGCGGGCGTCATGACGCCTCCCGTCGCGGGCGGTAGGGCGGTGTCAGGGCATCGAACAGGATGGGTGTCAGCAGGCGGAACCATGTGAGGCGCCCCAGCACCGGGCGTTGGTGTAGCGGGTTTTCTGCACGTCCGACCGCCTTGAGGATCGCCATGCCGCCCCGGATGGTGGCGGCGATCTGCAGGCGCATGCGCATGGGCAGATAGGGAAGCAGAGCCCGTCCCTCCCTGAACAGGCCGGTCGTGTAGGCGATAGCCTGTTCGAGGACGGGGTCGATAGGCGCGTCGGTCCGGCCATCCAGCAGCTGTTGGCTGTCGAGGCCGGCATCCCGGAGCCACTCCTCCGGCAGATAGCAACGGCCGCGGGGGAGGTCGATGCTCAGGTCTTGCCAGAAGTTGGTCAGCTGCAGGGCTGTGCAAATGGCATCGGAGGCGCCGAGCGCGGCCGGTCTTTCGATGCCGTGGAGTGCCAGCATCAGCCGTCCGACAGGATTGGCCGAGTGGCGGCAATAAAACAGCAGTTCGTCGACTGTGGCGTAGGAGTGGATACTGACATCCATGCGGAAGGCCGTGATCAGGTCATGCAGGACGTTGACCGGCAGGTGATGGCGCTTGACGCTGTCTGCCAGCGCCATGAAGACGGGGTGGTCCACCTCCTTGTGCTGACAGCGATCCAGCAGCAGTTCCCAGGCCTCCAGACGCTTGAGACGGTTCTCGGGTGAGGCGTCCCCCTCGTCGGCGATGTCGTCGGCATGGCGGGCATAGGCGTAGATTGCCGCGACAGCCGGCCTAAGATCGGACCGGATCAGGCGCGAGGCCGTGGGGAAGTTCTCGTAGTGTTGCCGTGCCAGTTCCATGCAGTACTGATAGGCTTCAGTCAGGGACATCGCTTGTTTGAGCATGACGCATGGTAGGCGGCAAAGGTGCATACCGGCAAGTTCGGCACGGTTGCACGGTTTTTTCGTTTCCAGACGATCGGGAGGTGACGTGTCGAAAGGCGGATCGAAGGTGGTGGTGATCGGCGGGGGTATCGTCGGCTGCATGACGGCCTGGCGCCTGAAGCAGCAGGGCGCAGAGCCGGTGATCCTGGAGCGTGGGCGTATCGGTCACGAGTCCTCGTGGGCCGGTGCCGGCATCCTCAGTCCCATCAATCCGTGGCTTTATCCCGACGCCTTTACCCGTCTGGTGGAGGCCAGTCTGACACTCTATCCGTCCCTTCAGCGTGAACTGGAGACATTGACCGGTATCTCTTCCGAGTGGTTCCGCAGCGGGCTACTCGTCCCCCTTTTTAACGACGATACAGTGGATCATCGCGAACCGGCGTTGGCGTGGTCGGCCCGTTTCGGCTGGCAGGTCGAGGAACTGGATACGGCTGCAGCGCTGGCTGCCGAACCGGCACTCTCCGATGATGTCGCCGGCGCGTTGCTGTGGCCACAGGTGGGCCAGGTCAGGAATCCGCGCCTTCTCAAGGCGCTGCATCGGGCCCTGTCGGATGCCGGGGTGGAGATGGTCGAGCAGGCGGTGGTGGATGAGCTCATCAGGAAGGATGGGCGCGCGACAGGAGTGCGAATGGTAGACGGCCGGGAGATTGCGGCCGATGCGGTGCTTCTGGCCGCTGGCAGCTGGAGTGGTGATCTGGCAACACAGTCGGGATTTCGACTCCCCGTCGAACCCGTCAAGGGACAAATCGTGCTGCTCAGGGGAGAGTCCGGTGTGTTGCGCCATATCGTCAAACACGACGCGGCCTATTTCGTGCCGCGGCGGGATGGGCGGATTCTGGTCGGTGCCAGTATGGAGAATGTCGGTTTCCGTGGCGGCAATACGGTGGCGGAGGTCCATCGGCTTCTACAGGCGACGCTGCGCATCGCACCGCATCTGCGTGATCTGGAGATCGAACGCCAGTGGATGGGATTCCGTCCCGGAAGTCCGGATGGTCTGCCGTTTCTGGGGCCCGTGGAGAGTCTGCCGGGGTTGTGGGTGGCCAGCGGTCATTATCGTAATGGCGTGGTGCTGGCCCCCGTGACCGCCGAACTGATTAGTCGCTGGATACTGGGAGAGGCGCCATCGCTTGATATGACGCCGTTCCGGCCGGAACGCAATGTAGAGGCGTCCGGTTCGCTGGGTTACCCGTCGCGTTGAGGCGAGGACTTACTGCAGTGCGAGCAGCAGGGTATCGAGCGCCTGCATGTCCACACGCACCCTGCCACGCCCCTGCAGCGGCGCGATGATTTTCTCCTTCTTCAGCGTGCTGATGGCGCGGGAGATGGTCTCGCGGCTGGTCGAGAGCTGGTCAGCCAGCAACTGGTGGGTGGGTAGTTTGACGTCGTAACTGCCGTCCGGGTTGGCAGTGCCGAAGCGATGGCAGTAGTCGCGTACGTAGTCATATAGTCGATGTGGCACGTCCATGGTGCTTATGCGTTCCAGCACCGAACTGGTGCGCCGCAGCCTGGCGACGATCTCGGAGAGCACTTTCTGCATCAGTTTTGGATACTGCTGCATCAGACGATGGAAATCGGCCCGGCGTATCTGCGCCAGCTCCGAGGCCTCCATGGTCATGGCGGTGGCGGAGCGGGGCTCCTCGTCCAGCAGGGCCATCTCTCCGAAGAAGGTGCCGGGCTCGAGCAGGCTCAGCACCACCTCGCGCCCCTCTATCGTGTAGTAGGAGATCTTTACTGATCCCTTGAGGATGATGAACATCGCATCGCCTGTTTCCCCCTCCTGTACGACGATCTTCTTCTTGGGGAAGGTGCGGACGGTGCTCAGGGATGCGATCGCATCGATCTCTTCCTCATTCAGCTCGGCAAAGAGCGGAATCTTACGCAGAATCTCGCGCATGGGTGTTACTCCTCTTCGGTACGCATGATCGATACAGGCCATGTGGCCAGCAGGCGCTGGCCGATACGGGGGCGCAGCAGTTCGACGGCCCGGTCGATTTTTTCCTGATTATCCAGCGCCTCCACCACCAGGGGGAGCTCGCTGGAGAGCGAGAGAAAGGAGCTGCTGTGGACGCCGTGCAGGCCCATACCCTCGATGCCGCGTATCACGGTCACACCCCGAAGGCCCGCCTCCTTGCAGATGTCGAGCACCGCCTCCATAGCCGGTACGCCATCCATTCGGTCGGATTCGGTCAGATAGACCCGCAGAAAAAGTCCGTTACGCATGCATTCGCCTCCCCATTCGCAGCCTGCGCCAGTTCATCGAAACGGAAGAAGCGTTACAGGGTTATGTCGGAGTTGCAAGAAGAAGCTGCTTTCGGCGGCTGGATATCGTGTAAAGGAGTGTAAATTGAATTGCATCGCGCATCGGCTTCCACCATTCTTGTAGGTAGTGGTTTATTAAACGGGAAAGAACATTGAGAGATGCGTGAAACAGGGTGTCCTTCATATTGCTGCCGATATCAGGTGGTTGTCACCCATGCATAGGAGCCTGCGCTCTGGCCTGATTCTGCTGTTTGCCTTGACGCAAGCGGTCCGGGTGACGTTTGCGGCCGGTCTGGATGACCCCTTTTCAACACGTGAGGGGGTGGCGCCGGATCCGGCCGGGCGCCAGATCTGTCGGGAACTGCCGGCGGGGAAGCCATTGGCCCTGGTTGATGTGGTCGAGGCCGCCCTGTGTCACAACCCGCAGACCCGGGCGGCCTGGGCGACGGCCCGGGCCCAGGCGGCACAGCTTGGGGCCAGCGAGTCGGCCCTGCTTCCGTCCCTGACCGTGCAGGGATCGGGGCGTCACGACACCTCCCGTACCGCTTCCGTCACGACGGTCAGTAATCGGCGCAGTGCCTCACTCTCCGCAAGCTATCTGCTCTACAACTTCGGCGGACGCGGCGCCGGTATCGAGAATGCTCGCGAACTCCTGATCGCGGCCAATGCCTCGGCGGACTCGACGCTGCAGAGCCTCTTCCTGAGCGCCGTGAAGGCTTATTTTGGTGCCCTGTCGGCCGAAGCCAGTGTCAGGGCGAACCTGGCGAGCGAGGCGTCGGCGCAGGAGAGCATGGTGGCTGCCGAAACCCAGGTAGCCGTCGGTACGGCGACACCTGCCGACGCACTGCAGGCCAGAACGGCACATGCCCAAGCCGTATTCAACCGTATCCAGGCCCAGGGGAACGCGCGCAGTGCCCGAGGCACACTGGCCAATGTCATGGGGCTCAAACCGACCGAGGCGCCGCCGCTGTTGCCGCTGTCCGGTCAGAGGCCGAATGTCGCCATGGAAAAGGATATCAACCATCTGATTAATCTGGCGCTTGAACAGCGCCCCGATCTGGAGGCAGCCAATGCGCGGATCAAGGCGGCCAAGGCGAGTATCGCGTCGAACCGGGCATCCGGCCTGCCAAGCGTGACCCTGGATGGCGCATTGACCGCCTCCGATTCGGCCGCGGCGGGCAGCAGCTATATTCCTAGCCGGAATGCACAGGTCTCCATCAACCTGACCTTTCCGCTCTTCACCGGATTCGATACGACATACAAGGTGCGCGCGGCAGAGGCGCAGCTGGAGAACAGCACGGCGACACGGCGACAGCTGGCCAACCAGGTGACGCTGGAAGTGTGGCAGGCCTATCAGAACCTTCGGACGCAGAGTCAGGCACTGCGCTCGGCGGATGCCCTGCTGGAATCGGCCAATCTGTCGAATGATCTCAATCTCGGTCGCTACAAGGCAGGTGTCGGCACCATCCTAGATGTCCTTTCATCGCAGAGTGCACTGGCCAGTGCCCGGCAGCAGCATGTCAGTGCTCTCTACAACTGGAATATCGCCCGCTTCTCGCTGGCGCAGACGATCGGCATGCTGAATCTGTCGGCACTGGAACGCAGGGACCTCATGGGGAAGTAACCAATGGACATATCGACTCTTTTTAACCGAAAACTGGTCATTGGCGTGGCGATCGCTTCCCTGGCAGCTGCGGGCGCCTACTATGGATTTTCACCCCGGTCCAAGCCGCTGAATCAGCGGTTCATCACCGTGCCGGTCACACGTGGTTCGCTTACCCAGACCGTGGCGGCCAACGGCACGCTCAACCCTGTCGTACTGGTGAATGTTGGTTCACGGGTCTCGGGCGTGGTCCAGACCATTTATGCCGACTTCAACGACAAGGTGAAGAAGGGGCAGGTACTGCTGCGACTGAATCCGTCCCTGCTGCAAGCCCAGCTGAATCAGTCCCGTGCCAATGCGGCCAATGCGCGAGCATCCCTTGATCTGGCGCGTGCCAACGAGAAGCGGTCGCAGGAGTTGTACGACAAACGGTATGTGTCACGCCAGTCGCTGGATACGGCGATCCAGGCCATGCGTTCGGCCGAGGCGCAGCTCGATCAGGCCGAGGCGCAGGTGCGTTCGGATGCGATCAACCTGAATTATACCGTCATCCGCTCGCCGGTCGCTGGTGTCGTGGTGTCGCGTGAGGTGGATGCCGGGCAGACCGTCGCGGCCTCGTTCCAGACGCCCACCTTGTTCAAGATCGCCCAGGACCTGACCCATATGCAGATCGACTCCAGCTTTGCCGAGGCCGACATCGGCGGGATTCGGGTCGGGCAGAATGCCCGGTTTACCGTCGATGCCTATCCCGGCCGGACCTTCACTGGAAGGGTACGCCAGATCAGGCTTGATCCCACGACCGAATCCAACGTCGTGACCTACAACGTGGTCATCGACGTCGATAACTCCAAGGGCGACCTGCTTCCAGGCATGACTGCCTATGTCAACGTGACCACCGCCGAGTTGAAGGATGTGGTCAGCGTGCCCAATGCGGCGCTCCGTTTTCGTCCCGCCAAGGATATGTTCATCCAGAAACAGGCTTCCGACAGATCCCGTCCCAAGGGGGAGGGCATGCATGGCGCCGTCTATATACTGGGGGATACGGGACTGATTCCGGTACCGCTGCTCCTCGGGGCGAGCGATGGCAATCGCACCCAGGTGTTGGCGGGCGATATCCGGTCGGGGGAGATGGTGGTGACCGATGTGGCCAGCAACAATGCTCCTTCCGGACGTTCCGCCCGAGTACGGATCCACTGATGACATCTGTATGAGCGATATCCTCTCCCTGAGCGGTCTCAACAAAGAGTACGATACCGATGCGGGCCCCGTTCCTGTGCTCAGACATCTGGAGGTCGCCGTCGGGGAGGGGGAGTTTGTGGCTGTGATGGGCCCCTCCGGCTCTGGAAAGTCGACATTGATGAATATCCTCGGTTGTCTCGACGTGCCGAGCTCCGGCCACTATCTGCTGGATGGGCGTGACGTCGGTGGGCTGAGCGACGATGAACTGGCCAAAGTGCGCAGTGAGGTGATCGGCTTCGTCTTTCAGGGATTCAATCTGTTGTCGCGTGTTTCTCTGGTCGGGAATGTGGCACTGCCACTGGTCTACCAGCGTATGGGGCGCGCCGAACGTCAGTCATGTGCCACTAGGATGCTGGAGCGGGTCGGATTGAAGGAGTGGCTCGACTCCCTGCCGCCGCGCATCTCCGGCGGACAGCAGCAGCGCGTGGCGATCGCTCGTGCCCTTGTGACCGAGCCACGCCTTATTTTGGCGGATGAACCCACCGGCAACCTCGATACCCGCACCGGTCGCGATATCATGCATCTGTTGCAGCAGATCAACCGCGACAGCGGTATGACGCTGGTGGTGGTGACACACGATCACAATGTTGCCCGCTACGCCTCGCGTCTGATCTATCTGCTCGATGGTCGCATCCACTACGACGGGCCGGTCGGCGGTTTCCGCGAGGAGGAGGTGGCATGATCGCCTCGCTTCTGGGCGAGGCGCTTGCCGCCATGGCGGCCAATCGTCTCCGAACCTTCCTGACGGCACTCGGTATTCTGATCGGCGTGGCGGCCGTGGTGTTGATGGTGGCTATTGGCCAGGGCACTCAGAGTCGGGTGAGCGAATCGATCGCCTCGATGGGATCCAACCTGCTGATCGTACGTTCCGGGGCGCCCAGCCATGGCGGTGTACGCGGTGGAGCGGGCAGTCTGCCGACGCTGACGGTCATGGATGCCGAAGCGATCGGCCAGTTATCGCGTGCGGCGCTGGTGGCACCCATGGTGAGCGGCTCCGTTCAGGTGGTGTACGGACCCAATAACTGGAACACCTCCGTGATCGGTACCACGCCTGATTATCTGGGTATCCGCGACTGGCGGGTGGTGGAGGGGCGCCCTTTCTCCGAATCGGAAGCGATGAGCGGCGTACGTGTGGCGCTGGTGGGGAGTGAGGTGGCGCGTCAGCTGTTCGGTGAGGAGGACCCGGTCGGTAAATCGATTCGGATACAGCGTTCGCCGTTTCGGGTGATAGGCCTGCTCGAGGAGAAGGGACAGAGCCTCGGTGGCCACAATCAGGATGATACGATTATCGTGCCGTTGTCGATGGCGCAGCGGCAGCTGTTCGGGACCCAGTTTCAGGGCACTGTTGCCATGGTCATGGTTCAGGCGCGAACGGCGGCTGAGATGACGCCGCTGGAGGGGAATATCCGCGAGCTGTTGCGCCAGCGCCACCATCTCAGAACGCGTGCAGAGGATGATTTCCGGATCACCAACATGACGGAGGTCAGCGAAACGGCCTCGGAGGTCACCGGCATGCTGTCGATCCTGCTCGGTGCGATCGCCTCGATCTCGCTCTTCGTCGGAGGCATCGGCATCATGAATATCATGATGGTGTCGGTGACCGAGCGGACGCGCGAAATCGGTATACGTATGGCGATCGGTGCCAGGCGTTCGGATATCATGCTGCAGTTCCTGATGGAGTCGGTGATCATCACCGTCTCCGGCGGCGTGGTCGGCATCCTCGTCGGGATCGGTCTGGCGATGCTGGCCACACGACTGTTCGATGTTTGGACTCTGATCAGTGCCACGCCTGTGGTGCTGGCCTTCGGCGTGTCGGTGGCGGTGGGGCTCTTCTTTGGCCTCTATCCGGCACGCAAGGCGGCGCGGATGCGGCCGATCGATGCCCTGCGCTATCAGGGCTAGCAGGATCGCTGTCCGCTCTCACCTCTCATCGTTTGCGGTGTTTTTGATGGCCTCCGTGTTCCACTGGCCCGCCGTGGCAAACAGGAATTCGCGGAATGCCGTGGCTGCCGGGCTGAGCTGTTTGCCGGCGGGGTGGGCGATGTACCAGTGACGGCGCAGAGGGAAGCCGCGTATATTCAGCGGTACAAGTTCCCCGGTGGCCAGTTCGTTTTGCATGGCCATCTCCGACAGCAACGCTACGCCCAGGCCACCGGCGACGGTCTGCTTGATGGCCTCGTTGCTGGCGATCTCCATACGTGTTTTCGGTGTGATATCGTATTTCTCAAAAAAGGCCTCGGCGGCGAGCCGGGTGCCCGATCCCGCTTCTCGCAGGATAAAGGGAAGGCCGTTCAAACGATGGGGTGCGATGGCCGTTTTTCCGGCCAGCGGGTGACCGGCCGCGGAAACCAGAAGAAGACGGTTCTCCGCAAACGGTTCGGCAATCAGGTTCGACTGCTCCGGCGGACGCCCGAGAATATAGAGGTCATCCCGGTTGGCCGACAGTCGCTCCAGCATCTGCTCGCGATTGCCGACGAAGAGGGCAACTTCGATGTTCGGATGTTGTCGGCTGAACGCGCCCAGAAGGCGCGGACCGAAATACTTGGCGGTGGTGAGGATCGCGAGTCGGAGGCTGCCATACTCGAGTCCCTGCATGGAGGCCAGCTCGAGCGAGGTCTGCTCTAGGCGTTCCAGTATGTCATGGCAAGCCCGGCTGATGATGTTGCCGGCAGCAGTCAGGTGCAGCTGTTTGCCTACCTGTTCGTAGAGAGGGTGACCAAGCGTTTCCGCCAGCTTGCGGCACTGAATGGAGATGGCCGACGGGCTGAGATGAAGCTCGGCTGCAGCGCGTGTGACGCTGCGATGCCGGGCAAGGGCATCAAATACGCGCAGCTGATGTAGTGTGGCATGACGGGTATACATAAACGATCATTTAACGATATTTTTTATACTTTATAATCGAATTAAATCACTTCTTCCCGTATACTGCAACGCTAACGGCTGTGGATATGGACTGAACATTCCCTGTTGTGGGCCGTTGAGGCGCCTGCTTCCCGTACTTCGGTGCCGCTTGCGGCATATCGATGAGCAGGGCACGCCTCGCTCTTCATGACACCGGATCATTCATGTCCAATGATCTATATATCACATCGGTTATTTCAATTAGCCTAAATGATCGATCCTTCATAATGTCATAACTACCCTCGGAACCGATGCTGTCGGGTGTCGTGTTGGCAGCTCGATTCAAGATGTTTTTGAGCAATGAAAAGAAGCGTGAACTCGCATGATCGCGATCGCTTGGGAGTGTTTAGGTAGCATGGCCGATTATACTGCACAATCGACGCTTGGCTTTCCGGACCGGGTGGTATTGGCATCCGGTAATACGAACAAGATTCGTGAGTTTGGCGCCCTGCTTTCGGGTATCTGTCATGTGCATGCGCAAGCGGAGTTTTTTTTCGAGGAGGTGCATGAGCCTGGCTTCTCCTTTCTCGAGAATGCCCTGGTGAAGGCGCGGTTTGCGGCAGAGAAGACGGGTTTGCCCGCCGTGGGAGACGACTCCGGCCTCATGGTGTCGGCGCTGCGAGGTGCACCCGGCATATATTCCGGACGTTACGCCGGAGAGGGGGGCGATGATCGGGCGAATATGGAGAAGCTGTTGTACGTGTTGAGAGGGGTTCCGAGGGGGCAGCGGCAGGCTCGGTATTTCTGTGCCGTTGCATTTGTTCGTCATGCCTATGATCCCACACCTGTCTTTGCAACGGCTGATCTGCATGGGGAGATTCTGGAGGAGCCTCGGGGTGTTTCGGGATACGGCTATGATGCCATTTTCTATCTTCCCCGGGCGGAGTGCAGTATGGGGGAGCTTTCAGAGGAGTCGAAGCTGAATATGGGAAGCCGTGCATTGGCAGTAAAGAAGATGCTGGATCATTTCGGGTGAGTCTCGTATGGCATTGATTTCGGCTCATTCACCTGTCCGGCTGAGGACCTATATCTTCATTGATAAGCTTCAGCCGCAACTGGCCTCCTATATCGCGACCTCTTCGCAGGGTTTTTTGCCGGTGGAGGGCGATGCATGCCTGTGGCTGGAGGTGGCTCCGGGCATGGCTGTGCACCGCGTGACCGATATTGCACTGAAGGGTTCGAATGCGCGCCTGAGCCAGCAGGTCGTCGAGCGTGCCTACGGCTCGATGGTGATTCACCACAAGGATCAGGCCGATGTGCAGGAGGCCGGTCATCGCGTTCTGGATTACCTCGGCTCCGCAGAACGGGATCGGCAAAAATGCCAGATCATGTGGAACGAGATTATTCGAAGTATCACGGCCGATCATGCCGTACTGATCAACCGTGATAACAGGCGCGGTTCGATGATCCTGTCCGGCCAAAGCATGTATATTCTTGAAACGGAGCCGGCTGGATATATCGTCTATGCGGCAAACGAGGCGGAGAAGGCCGCCAATGTGACATTGATCGAGGCGCGTGCGGTCGGCGCCTACGGTCGTTTGATTATGGCGGGCAGGGAGGCCGATATCGCCGTTGCCTGTGATGCGGCCACCATGGCGATCGAGCGACTGTCCGGTATTCCGGGTTAGTGGTTGCCATCGGTGCTGTCGTATTGTATGGCCGCCGTTTGTCCCGATTTTCTGTTTTATGTCCCCCGACATTTCATAGATCCATATCAATAAATCACATCACATTTTCCAATTAGTCATTATGGATGCCCCCCGTTAATCTGGCTCCACAGTTCCAAAAAACCTTCCATAGAGGGGAACTATTATGGCAAATAAGAAGTTTGATGCTGGGGTTCAGGACTACCAGCTGACCTATTGGACACCTGATTATGTTCCGCTGGACACGGACCTTCTGGCGTGTTTCAAGGTGGTGCCTCA
>DATFLK010000005.1:0-6595 GCA_035267815.1 Mariprofundaceae bacterium
CTCAACCTCGTCACCGACGTTGATCACGCCCTGCTCCACACGACCCGTCACCACCGTGCCGCGGCCGGAGATCGAGAACACGTCCTCGATCGGCATCAGGAACGTCTTGTCCACAGGACGCTCGGGCGTCGGAATGTAATCGTCCACAGCCTTCATCAGCTCCAGAATGGCAGGTGCACCGATCGGGCTGGTGTCGCCCTCAAGAGCCTTCAGCGCCGAACCCTTGATGATCGGAATATCGTCGCCCGGGAAATCATAAGAGGAGAGAAGCTCGCGAACTTCCATCTCGACCAGCTCCAGAAGCTCCTCGTCGTCCACCATGTCAGCCTTGTTCAGGAAAACCACAATGTGCGGAACGTTCACCTGGCGGGCCAGAAGAACGTGCTCGCGCGTCTGCGGCATCGGGCCGTCAGCAGCACTCACCACCAGAATCGCGCCGTCCATCTGCGCCGCACCCGTGATCATGTTCTTCACGTAGTCGGCATGGCCCGGGCAGTCCACGTGGGCGTAGTGACGTGATTCCGTCTCATACTCCACATGCGCCGTCGCAATCGTAATGCCGCGCTCGCGCTCCTCGGGCGCACCGTCAATGTCGCCGTAGTCCTTGAACTCGGCGCTGCCGCCCTCAGACAAAACCTTCGTGATCGCCGCCGTCAACGTCGTCTTACCATGGTCAACGTGACCAATCGTACCAATGTTTACGTGCGGTTTCGTACGCTCAAACTTAGACTTGGACATCGCTCTTTCTCCTTAGCCCTTCACACTCGCGACAATTTCCTGCGCGATATTGTTCGGCACCTCTTCATAGTGCTTGAACTGCATGTTGTAGACGGCGCGACCCTGCGACATGGAGCGCAGATTGGTCGAATAGCCAAACATTTCCGAAAGCGGCACCTCGGCATCCACCACCTTGGCAGTACCGCGGTCACTCATACCGAGTACCTTGCCGCGACGACGGTTCAGATCGCCGACGATATCGCCCATGTACTCTTCCGGCGTAATCACCTCGACCTCCATCATCGGCTCCAGCAGCACCGGCTTGGCCTGCTCGGTGGCATTGCGGAAACCCATGGAACCGGCGATCTTAAACGCCATCTCGTTGGAGTCGACGTCATGGTAGGAGCCGTCCACCACGGTCACCTTGATATCCACCATCGGATAGCCGGCCACGATACCGTTCTGCATCGCCTCTTCGGCACCCTTGCCGACGGCCGGAATGTACTCGCGGGGAATGACGCCACCGACAATCTTGTCGACGAACTCGAAACCGGAACCCGCCTCCAGCGGTTCAACCTCGAGCCAGCAGTGACCATACTGACCACGGCCACCCGACTGGCGGACGAACTTACCTTCGGCCTTGGCCGGCTGGCGAATCGTTTCACGGTAGGCCACCTGCGGTTTGCCGACATTGGCCTCCACCTTGAACTCGCGCTTCAGACGGTCAACGATGATATCCAGATGCAACTCGCCCATACCGGAGATAATGGTCTGGCCGGTCTCTTCGTCGGTACGCACACGGAAGGAGGGGTCCTCGGCAGCGAGCCTGCCCAGCGCCACACCCATCTTCTCCTGGTCGGCCTTGGTCTTCGGCTCGATGGCCACGGAGATCACCGGCTCGGGGAACTCCATGCGCTCCAGCACGATCGGATCATTCTCGACACAAAGCGTGTCACCGGTCGTCGTCGACTTCAGGCCCACGGCAGCAGCGATATCGCCGGCGCGGACCTCCTTGATCTCCTTACGCTCGTTGGAGTGCATCTGCAGGATACGCCCGACACGCTCCTTCTTACCCTTGGTGGAGTTCATGACATAGGAGCCGGACTCCAGCACGCCCGAATAGACGCGGAAAAAGGTCAACGTACCGACGAAGGGATCGGACATCACCTTGAAGGCGAGTGCTGCGAACGGCGCATCGTCGGTGGAGGGACGCGAATCCTCCTTCTCATCATCGGAAGGGTCGACACCGCGGATATTCGGCACGTCGGTCGGCGCCGGCATATAGCGAACCACGGCATCGAGAAGTGTCTGCACACCCTTGTTCTTGAAGGCGGTGCCGCACAGCACCGGAATCACCTCGATATCGAGCACGGCCTTTCGGATACAGGCATTCAGCGCATCCTCGGGAATCTCGTTGCCCTCGAGGTAGGACTCCATCAGCTCCTCGTCGTGCACCAGCACGGCATCAAGCAGCTTTTCGCGGTACTCGTCGGCCTGGTCGGCCAGCTCGGCCGGAATATCCTCAACGGAGTACTCGGCACCCATCGTCTCGTCGTTCCAGACAATGGCCTTCATCCCAACCAAGTCAACAACACCCTTGAAGTTCTCTTCGGCCCCGATCGGGATATTCAGCGCCACGGCATTATGACCGAGACGCTCCTTGATCTCATCGACCACCTCGAAGAAACGGGCGCCGGTACGATCCATTTTGTTGACAAATGCGAGACGGGGAACCGTGTACTTGTCAGCCTGACGCCACACGGTCTCGGACTGCGGCTGGACACCGCCGACGGCGCAGAAGACACCAACGGCCCCGTCAAGCACGCGAAGGGAGCGCTCCACCTCGATGGTGAAGTCCACGTGGCCGGGAGTATCGATAATGTTGATCTGGTGATCATCCCACGAACAGGTGGTCGCAGCGGAGGTGATGGTGATACCACGCTCCTGCTCCTGCTCCATCCAGTCCATGACAGCAGCGCCGTCGTGCACTTCGCCGATCTTATGCGAAACGCCCGTGTAGAACAGGATACGCTCCGTAGTCGTCGTCTTGCCGGCGTCGATGTGCGCCATGATACCAATATTTCTAACGCGCTCTAACGGTGTCTTCCGGGCCACTATCCCAAACTCCTTCAAACCACAAATATAAAAGAACTAAAAACTCAAAAACTTCTGTTACTTCAAACCACCACTACCAGCGGTAGTGTGCAAACGCCTTGTTCGCCTCAGCCATGCGATGCGTATCCTCACGCTTCTTGAAGGCGCCACCGCGCTCCTCAATCGCATCAATGATCTCGTTTCCCAGCCGCTCCTGCATCGTGTGCTCGGAACGGTTACGCGCAAACTCGACCAGCCAGCGCACAGCCAGCGAAAGCTGCCGACGCTCACTCACTTCCATCGGCACCTGATAGGTGGCGCCACCGACACGGCGGGACTTCACCTCGACCATCGGCTGAACCGCATCAAGGGCGCGATGCAGCGCTGCAAGCGGCTCGCCACCGAGACGCTTGGAGGCGATATCCATGGCGCCGTAGACGATCGATTCGGCTGTCGTCTTCTTGCCATCCCACATCAATTTGTTGACCACCCTAGAGACCAGCACGTCGCCATACTTGGCGTCGGGGGTCACGGGGCGGCGGCTTGGTGGACCTTTACGGGGCATACCTGAACTCCCTTACTTCGGACGCTTGGCGCCGTACTTGGAGCGGGCCTGCCTGCGGCCTTCCACGCCCGTCGTATCCAATACGCCACGCAGAATATGGTAACGAACACCCGGCAAATCCTTTACACGACCGCCACGGATCAAGACCACCGAATGCTCCTGCAACTTATGACCTTCACCCGGGATGTAGGCAGTTACTTCCGCACCGTTCGTCAACCGCACACGTGCCACTTTACGAAGCGCCGAGTTCGGCTTCTTCGGGGTCGTGGTGTATACGCGGGTACATACACCGCGGCGCTGCGGGCAGGCGTCCAGCGCAGGGACCTTGTTGATCTTGCGCTTGTCTTTCCGCCCTTTGCGAATCAACTGATTGATCGTTGGCATCGTTACCTCATCTCCAGATTTGTAAAAAACCATCGCCCTCACCGGTGGCGAAGGGTCGCGAACCATAGTGGCGGACCCATGCCATGTCAACCGCTCGGGAAGGGTGTTTTCACACCCGCCGGAATCTCCTCGCAAAACACGCAAACCATCCGGAAGGGAGTGCGCCGGAAAACGGCGCGGTAGCGCCCGTCAGACGGGCACGCCACCCTGACCATCAAAGTCTAATCCAGCGCCTGCAGAATCGCCTCACACGCCTTCTTGGCGTCGGAAAAGAGCATCATAGTCTTGTCCATATAGAATAAATCGTTGTCCAGCCCCGCGTAGCCGGGCGACAGCGAGCGCTTGATGAACACCACATGTCGCGCCTTGGCAACATCGAGCACCGGCATACCATAGATCGGACTGCTCGGGTCGGTCTTAGCCGCCGGATTGGTCACGTCGTTGGCGCCGATCACCAGTGACACGTCGGTATCGGCGAACTCCGAATTGATCTCGTCCATCTCGCTGACGATGTCGTAGGGCACATCGGCCTCGGCCAGCAACACATTCATATGACCAGGCATGCGTCCCGCCACCGGATGGATGGCAAAGCGCACCTGCACGTCACGACTGATCAGCTCATCCACCATATCCTTGAGGGCATGCTGGGCCCGCGCCACAGCCAAGCCGTACCCCGGCACAATGATGACACTGCGGGCATTCTTAAGCAGGAAAGCGGCATCCTCGGCCGCGCCACTCTTGACCGGTCGCTCTGCCGCGGCAGTCGTCCCAGCACCGGCGGCCACCTCGCCGCCGAAACCGCCCAGCAACACATTGAACAGCGAGCGGTTCATCGCCTTACACATGATGTAACTGAGGATCGCACCGGAGGAACCGACCAGCGCACCGGCCACGATCAGCATGTTGTTGCCGAGCGTGAAGCCGATTCCGGCTGCCGCCCAGCCCGAATATGAGTTGAGCATAGAGACGATCACCGGCATGTCCGCCCCGCCGATCGGCGCGATCAGCAACACACCCAGCACGAGCGCGATCGCCGTCATGATCAGGAACGGCGCCCACCCCTGCGTGAAACAGAAGACAACACCGGCGGCCAGCATGGTGACACCCAGAAGTAGATTCAGAACATGCTGACCGGAAAAGGTCAGTGGCTTGCCCGTCATCAACCCCTGCAGCTTGGCAAACGCGATAATGGAGGCCGAGAAGGTGATGGCGCCGATGAAGGTACCGAGGAACATCTCGATACGACTGGCCGGCTCCAGACCACCGCCCGGCATGGCAATCCCGTAGGCCACCGGGTTGTAGAAGGCGGAGAAGGCGATCATCACCGCCGCCAGACCGACCAGCGAGTGCATGGCCGCCACCAGCTGCGGCATATCGGTCATGGGAATCTTCCGCGCCACCACCATGCCGATGGAGCCACCGACGAACATGGCGCCGAAGATCCATGCATAGTTGTGCACACCGCTCATCTGCAACGTCACAACGATGGCGATCAGCATGCCCACCATACCGTAGAGGTTGCCGCGCCGCGCCGTCTCGGGGTTCGAGAGCCCCTTCAGGCCCAGGATGATCAGGACAGCCGCCGCCAGATAGGCCAAGGCCACCATATTCGCACTCATCTGAAGCTCCTTACTTTCGCTTCTTGTACATGCCGAGCATGCGCTGGGTGACCATGAAGCCACCGAAGATATTGACGCTCACCAGAGTCACGGCGATCAGACCGAGCACCGTGGCAAGATTCATCTCGGACGGACCGGAGGCGAGAATCGCCCCGACGATAATGATGCTGGAAATCGCATTGGTCAGACTCATTAGCGGCGTATGCAGCGCGGGGGTCACATTCCAAACGACGTGATACCCCACGAACACCGCCAGCACGAAAACGGTAAACGCAAAGATAAAAGGGTCGACCGAAGCAGCCGCGTGCGCACTGTGTGCGGCCTGCGCGGCATCCGCTACCTGCGCATGATTCATGCTTCCTCCTTGCCAAGAAGTCGGGGTTTCAGAAATTCACCGTCGCGGCACAACAGGGTCGCCTCCACCACCTCGTCCTCGGTATCGACACCAAGCGCAGCTCCCTTGTCAGCCAGCATCGGCTGCACAAAATTGAACACGTTGCGGGCGTACAGGCTGCTCGCATCGGCGGACATCAGAGCGGGAATGTTGCTGATACCGACCAGCGTCACGCCGTGCTTCTCCACCACCTTGTCGAGCTCAGAGGCCTCGCAGTTTCCCCCCATCTCAACGGCCATATCAACCACCACCGAACCGGGTTTCATCTGTTCCACCATCGCCTCGGTCACCAGAACGGGAGCGGGCTTGCCGGGAATCAGGGCCGTGGTAATAACGATATCCGCCGCCATCACATGCTTCTCAAGCAGTTCAGACTGCTTGCGCCTGTACTCCTCAGACATCTCCCTGGCGTAGCCACCGGCATCCTCGGCATCTTCCTCGCCCGACACCTCGACGAACTTGGCGCCCAAGCTCTCCACCTGCTCCTTGGCTGCGGCACGCACATCGAAAGCCTCCACCATCGCGCCCAGACGCCGCGCCGTGGCGATCGCCTGCAAACCGGCCACACCAGCCCCCAGCACCAGCGTCCTGGCCGGCTGCACCGTACCAGCTGCAGTCATCAGCATGGGGAAGAAACGCTTGTAATGCTCGGCCGCCAGCAGCACAGCCTTGTAACCGGCAATGTTCGCCTGACTGGAGAGCACGTCCATGTTCTGTGCGCGAGAGATGCGCGGCACCAGCTCAAGCGAGAAACAGGTCAGGCCGGACTTGCCGTACTCCTCGAGCAATTCGTTATTGAAGGGCGAAAGCATGCCGATCACG
>DATFLK010000006.1:0-2775 GCA_035267815.1 Mariprofundaceae bacterium
GCGCGAGATCGAGCCGCTGCTGGAGCACAGCGAGGAGTCGGCCGGCGGCCTGATGCAGACGGAGCTCTTCAAGGTGCGCGCCAACTGGACGGTGGCGCGCGTCATGGAGGTGCTGCGCCGCTGGGGCCGCGACATCGAGAACCTCAACTATATCTACGTGGTCAACGACGAGGATATCCTGGTCGGGGCGGTGCCGCTCTACGAGCTCTTCTTCTGCGAGCCGGAGCAGTCGATCGCCGAGGTTTCCAACCGCGAGTTTCCGCATGCCATCGCTGGCCAAGACCAGGAGGAGGTGGCCGATATCTTCAAGCACTACGATATCCTGGCGCTGCCGGTCGTGGACGAGAACCAGCGGCTGGTCGGCCGCATCACCGCTGACGACATCCTCGACGTCATGCAGGACGAGGCGACCGAGGATATGTATCGCTTGGCCGCCCTCTCCGATCAGGACGACCTTGCCGAACCGGTCGGTATCACGGCTTGGCGGCGTGGTATCTGGCTGGCGGTCAATCTCGGTACGGCGATCCTCGCCTCGCTGGTGATTGCGCAGTTCGAGGCGACGCTGTCCCAGATCGTAGCGCTGGCTGTGCTGATGCCGATCGTCGCTAGTATGGGCGGCATCGCCGGCACGCAGACGCTGACGGTGATTGTGCGCGGTATCGCGCTCGGCCGTGTGACCTTCGCCACGGCTCGGCATGCGCTGATCAAGGAGGTAACGGTGAGCCTGGTGACGGGGATCAGCTTCGCCGTGATCGTCGGTTCCGTCGCCTCGCTCTGGTTTCCGGCGCTGGGGCTGCCGCTTGGTGCCGTAATCGCCGTGGCAATGATGATCAACCTGATGGCGGCGGGGCTCTCCGGCGCCCTGATCCCGATCACGCTGCAGCGCCTCCATATCGACCCGGCGCTCGCCTCCGGCACCATCCTGACGACGGTGACCGATATCGTCGGCTTCTTCGCCTTCCTCGGCCTCTCCACGATTTTTCTTCTTTGAAACCGGATCGGTATAGGACCTGCGTCATTTCCCGTTAGCAGGACGCCAATGAATTCACCTGCAGATTACAGCTGAATTCGGCACCCCGTTGCAATGGAATGCGGCACCCTGCAGCACTATAGCGACCGGCGAGGTTCGGCCCAGACTGTGTGAAAACACCGGTCAGACAGATTGCCGTGCTCAAGAAAGCCGGACATATGCAAGCAGGTATAGCCCGATTGTTGGGCGTCCATAAATCCACCATCAGTCGGGAGTTGTCGCGCAACAAGGGGCAGCGAGGCTACCGGCCGAAGCAGGCGCATCGCCTAGTACTTATGCGAAGACAACAAAAGATCAGACGCTCCATTGGCTCTGATGATTGGCTTCGCATCGAAGCTCTGCTGCGGCAAGAGTGGTCTCCTGAGGAGATCGGAGAACGGCTCCAGATGGAGGGCAGGCGCTTCGTCAGTCATGAATGGATTTATCGGCACATCTATGCCGACAAGAAGCGAGGAGGCGATCTGCATACCTTCCTGCGCTGTCAGAAGCAACGCAAGAAGCGCTACGGTTCCTATGATCGTCGCGGCAAGATCCCGGAACGTGTGTAGGTATTGAACAGCGCCCCGACATCGTTGATCGGAAAGAGCGCATCGGAGACTGGGAGGGAGACACGATCATCGGCAAGGGCCACAAAGGCGCGATCGTCTCGCTAGTGGAGCGAAAATCTGCCTACGTGCTGCTGGGCAAGGTCGAACGTAAAAAGGCCACCTTGGTCGCGGATGCCGAGATACGACTGTTATCAGCGCTCAAGAACAGAGTGCATACTATCACCATAGACAATGGTCTGGAGTTCGCTGAACATCAGAAGGTGGGCGGATGCGCTCAAGGCCGAAATCTACTTCGCACACCCATACGCTTCATGGGAACGAGGGCTAAACGAAAACACCAATGGCCTCGTACGACAGTACATCCACAAGAATCGATGCTTCGATACGTTCACCGATGACGAGATTGACTTCATCATGCACCGGCTCAATCATCGACCCAGAAAGTCACTGGGATACAGAACACCCCACGAAGTGTTCTTCAACACCAAAACTCAACTCACTGGAGTTGCACTTGGAAGTTGAATCCGCGGGTATTTCAAGAACACACGTCCTAGTTTGCGATGAAAACAAAACAGTCATTGTTGGCTTTTATACTCTGGCTCCATGTGAAGTGAAGGGATCGATATTGGACGATTCTAGGGCGAGAAAGCTACCAGAGCATCCGATTCCAGCATGCAAACTGGGAAGGCTAGCAGTCGCAACGGAATTCCAGAAAAAAGGCTTGGGTGAATTGTTGTTGATGGATGCCATGTCGAGTTTTCTCGATGCAGCCGAGAAAGTCGGAATGATTGGCTTATTTGTAGATGCAATAAGCGAAAAGGCTGCCGGATTCTACGAGCACTATGGTTTCGTGCATTGTAATGATGACCCTCTTCACCTGTTTATCCCAATCCAAGACATCAAGGCGGCTCTAGGGCGCGACTAGCGGGAACTTGCCCGAACAACCACAGACATAACAAGGTGCATTAACACGGACAGTCCTCCGCGGTGGTCGTGGTAAGCACCGAAACCGGAAAAGAGCAGCGAAGTTGCATCCTCATGTAGGACCGGCACGGTTAGTATTTTCCAATCCATAAATGAGGGTGAAACGTGGCGGCGTGAAGTTTGATTCATGCTGCCTTTGGGGCCTGCCCAAAGATTGTATCGAATAGCCTGCCGCGAGCCTTTTGCAATTGCTCCCATGCGTCAAGGTCGGAT
>DATFLK010000007.1:0-2688 GCA_035267815.1 Mariprofundaceae bacterium
GTTGACCAGTACCGTGGCCGTCGCATGCTCTCCGTCGAACATGCCGGCAGAGCTTCCCGACGATGCGCCAGAACGAAAGAGAAGCTCATACGCCTCCACCTCGCCATGCCGATCGAAGATCGGCTGACGGCCCAGAAATACATTGTTCTCCTGCATCTTGTTCCACTCCAACTCGGCACACCCTGTCCGAGGCCTGAAAAGGCCCGTCACCAAAAGCAGATCTGACGAAAAGCCCTCCCGGATAAAATGATGGTATATGCAGGCCTGTTGGGGAGGCAAGCACTTTACCCGGCTGGTCTGTACCCATCTTCCATCCGGACCCAATGGCTGGCGATTGCATTACAGAACGGATTGCATAACCATGCGCATATGAAGAGACAGATGATATGGACGTTCCTGCTGGTCCTGATACTGACGGGCTGCCCCTCCCCGCCGGATCGGCACGATCAGGTCGAGAAGATGGCGGACCGGCTCTATACGGCCCTGCAGCACCAAAAGTGGGAGACAGCTCTTAATATGTATGGCAAGGACTTCTACAAGGGGACCTCGCGCCAGGCATGGCAGCATCATCTGCAATCGCTTCAGAAAAAGCTGGGACCGATCGAGAGTTTCTCCCGCACCTTCATACAGCGCCACGACAAATACTACAGCTCGGACGTCTATATCCTCGGTTACAATGTCGTCTTCAAAAATGGCAAAACCCGGGACAGCATCACGATCTACCAGCCGCCCGGCGACAAGAAGATGTATATCGCCGGCCATCGCATCGTCGAGGAAAGCACCCCATAGGCATCGCCCCGGGCGGTTACAGCACCACCTCGTAACACTGAACCGGTTCATCCCGGTTTTTGACAGAGATCTCGCCCTTCCGTCGCATGCGGATATGGCTCTTGCAGTAACCGTAGGTGCTTTCGGCCATGATGATCTCATGCCCCTCCGCCATCTGCTCGAGCCTGGCAGCCACATTCACCGCATCGCCGATCACCGTATAGTCCATCCGGTTCCTTGCACCGACGTTGCCCATCACCACGCGCCCGGTATTGATCCCGATACCGATCTCGAATATCGACTGCCCCCGCTCGTTCCGTTCCCGCATCATATCGCGCAACTTCTTCTGCATACCGACAGCGGCACGCACAGCGCGCATGGCACCTCTTTGGGCATCCGGTTCCGACCGGAATACGGCCATCAACTCGTCCCCGACGAATTTGTCCACAATACCGCCATTCTCAAAGATGATATCGACCATGGCCGTGAAGTACTCGTTCAGCATAGCGATAATCTCCTCGGGCTTCATGCGCTCCGAGAGCGTAGTAAAGGAGCGGATGTCGGAAAACAGGAGTGTCGCTTCGCACCGTTCGTTCCTGAGCGGATCCGTCTCCTTTCTCGAACGCACCATCTGCTCCACCACATCGTCCCCGACATAGCGGGCAAGATAACTGCGCAGGATCGCCTCCTCCTTCAGTTTGTTCCGGTACTCATCAAGATCACGGGTATATGCAAGCATGCGATCGGTTACGTCCGCGAAACTGCGCTTGTTTTTCTCCATCTCCTCGACCATGGCATTGAAGTGGAGCGCCAGATCCTTCAGCTCCTTCGGGGCTGACTTGGCAATCCGGACTGGCTCGGGCTGACCACCCTGTACAATCGAACCGGTCCGCATTGACAACGTCTGAAGCTGGTTGCCGATCCTTTTCACAAGAAGAAAACTCAGCAGCATAATGGCCAAAGTCAGTACGGCCAGAATTGATACGCTGTGGGTAACGCTGATATTGGCCTGCATCACCAGATAGACACTCAACAGATAGGGGATCAGTCCCATCAGACAGAACACGATCCCTGTAATCGAGCGAAAACTGCGTTCGTTACCCATCATTGCATCTCCATGCCATCTGGCCTCGTTCTGGTTTAGCCGGCGACAGGCGGCCATCAATCGCTGCACATCCTAAATCTTCCGGCCCTTGCAAAACAGGGGCGATCTTCGTATCCTCCCGCGCCTTGCCGATATTCACCCCCTGAATATGGGCAGGAAATAACCTTGCTCCGGACCGCGCACATACAGTTCCGGGGCCCATACCGAGAGGAGCGCCGTGTACTACGAAACAGTTTTTATCGTCAATCCTGATGTATCTCAGGAAAACACCCACCTTCTGACAGATTCGCTCGTGGAACGCGTGGAGAAATCCGGCGGTCGCATCGTCAAGCGCGAATACTGGGGCTCGCGACCCTTGGCATACCAGATTTCCAAGCGCAAGCGCGGTCACTACGCACTGCTGGTCACTGATGGTGAGCCTGCTGCCATCAACGCCCTTGAGCAGGCACTTCGCTTGGAAGAGAGAGTTCTGCGTTTCCTGACGACTCGCCTGCAGGAGCTGTCGGACGAACCCTCTCCGCTGCTGCGCCGCAAGGCTGCTGCCGAGGCATCCACCCCGGAAAAGAGTGAAGAGAAGCCTGCAGCTGAGGCAGAGACACCCACCCCGGAAAAGAGTGAAGAGAAGCCTGCAGCTGAGGCAGAGACATCCGCCCCGGAAAAGAGTGAAGAGAAGTCGGCCGGGGGAGATGCCGAAGCCTGAACAGAACAGGGTCCGTCTGTACGGGCGGCTGGAAGATATCCGCCAGCGATGGACCCCGGATGGCAAGCTGGCAGTGATCGCCGCCTTGACGATCCCGAGGCCGAAACTTGGCGCC
>DATFLK010000008.1:0-8401 GCA_035267815.1 Mariprofundaceae bacterium
CATGGGCATGTAACTGGCCGAGATGCCGGGTCCTGTGATCCAGTTGAAGGGCTGGTTCACGGTATTGACCGTCAGGGAGTCGGTGCTGGTCGTGCTGTCGGCCAGGGTCAGGTTGACGGCGCTGGCGCTGTAGGAACCGAGTCTGATTCCGGAGGCCATCTGGATGGACTGGGGGGAGCTGCTGATGCCGCTGACGCTCCCCTGCACCTGCTGGGAGGGGTTGGCCGTGGCGTTGTAGTACCCCACGTTCCAGCCGGTGACGTTGCCGCTGCCGTTGGTGGTGTAGGTGTCGCCCCACTGCGTATCGACAAACTTCGTCTGGGGATTGGGGTAGGCCTGACCGGAGGGCACGCCGACCCAGCTCATCATTGCGGCCCGCTTGGTGGCGGGGATCGCATACGTAACCGGTGGCGTGGTGTTCGTTGGTGTCCCGATAGGCGTTGTCGTGTTGCCAGTGGTGGTCGTCTGATCGGTCAGATTGACCGTCTGTCCCGAACCAGCGCTCGCCGAATAGGCCACCGGTTCCGCGTTGGGTCCACCCGGGGGGGTATCGCTGTCGGGGGAGGTGTCCGACGGCGGAGTGGGACTATTCGTATCGCTGCCGTTGTTGCTGGTGACCACGTCAGTGGCTGTCGTGTTGCCATGTCTGCTGCTGGCCTGGTCGCCGCTGTTTGGGCTGACTGCGGGAGTGCCGGGCGTCCGGTAGAAGCCCGGCATCGAGGGGAGAAGGACGGGGGGACGGTTCGCGGCGACGGCATGGCCGACCTGATTGGCATTAAGATCGATGCTGCCGGCAGAGGTCTTGATGAAGATCACCCCTTTGTTGACCTTGTCGTAGGTGCCGGGCGGTGTGGTAGCCCGCCGCCCCGGCGGAGGTGGCGGGATATAGGCCGGCTCGTGATCGGTGCCACGGATGCCGATGGTGGCCACCGGTGTCTTGACCAGATCCCGCTCCGGGTGCCGTTTGCCGATCTTTCCCGAGATGGCGCGGAAGGTGCCTTTGAGCAGTGAAATGGTGCTCTCCGCCCTGCGCCCCTTGTCGCGGTAGGCGTATGCATCGATCTTCAGCACGGTATTGGGTCGGACGGCCAGAAAGGCCCCATCCTTCATGCGCAGTTGGGCGGCACCGTGTATGCCGCTGCTGATTGACTCCCCTTCGTGTACCTCCATGCCCTTCGATGCCTGATGTTGTTTGCCGCCGTGCGAAGTGACCAGTACGTGGCCGTGTACGAAGAGAAAGTGACCGACTGCGGCATGCGCAAGGCTTGGTAGCGAGAGCATCAGTAGCACAAGCCCGAGCAGGCCCTTGTTTCGAGGGAGATTCGATATTGTTCTGGGCATGATCATAAGTTTAGTTGAAATCCTGTCGCATGGTGAATGAGACATCGGTGCGATGATAACGATACAGGGCGATGTTGGAATCATTCCTGGTGAGGTCAATCTCTGTCTTGAGGGTCAGGTTTTTCGCCGGGGCCCAGGAGAGGCCTGCAACAGCAGTATAGAGTTGATCCCTGCGAAATTTGAGAAATGCAGTATTCTTCTTCTTGTAGTCGCCCAGCTGGATACCGAACATGCTGTAGAAAGAGAGTTTTTCTGCAAGCCCTATCTGAGCGCCAAGGTTGCCGCCCAAGAGGCTTTTATTGCCGTCTGCTCGCTGATGAGGCGCGCGCTGGTAGCCTGTATAGAGGCTGCTGACCAGCGCATTGCTTCCCTGATTATCAAGCGTAATCGTGGAAGAGAGCCCCACGAGAGCCTGGTCGAAGGCGTTGTTGATCAGGGAGAGGTGATTATAGCGGATGCTGTTGGCCTGGCCGAACAGCGTCCAGATATGGTGTCTGTCCGATGCATGTTGCCAGGAGCCATTGAAGCCGAGGTTATGATAGAGGCGAGTCCCACCGAAATATGACTGACCTGCCAGTCCTCCGATACGGAATGTATCTCGTCCGTTGCCCATGACCAGACCAACGCTGCTGTTGACGCCGCTTCGATTGAAGTTCCGGTGGCGGGATAGCGCGCGCTGGTTGGCATTTACTGTGCCATAAAGACTCAATCCCTTTCTGATTCGGTGCGTAACGGATACGGCGCCTTCCATAAGGCCATAGGTGTCCTCGGTTTTCTGGTTTGTGGTCGACAGAATGAATTTCTGGTTGTTCAAGGCCGGGACGGAGATAGTGGCAGAAATCGGTCCGTTGTTGACGTTGCTGTCGTGGCCGATGCCGATGGCGAGATAGCCTTTGACATGGGTCCGGCTGGCTCTTTCGCGTTGTTCGATCGCGGTGAGGTAGTGCTGGATGACGGCGCGCGCCTGTGGTGGCGGGTGGTAGTGCCGCAGCTTTTCAAACTCCATTTTGGCATTTTCATAGCTGCCCATGTCGAAGTAGGCCCGTGCCAGCGCCATGCGTGCCCCCGCGAACCCGGGGTCGATCACCAGTACCCGTTCGAGCGCGATGGTGGCGAGCTCGGGCCTGCCGCTGTCCAGTGCGGACAGGCCGAGTAGGTAGTCGTATCGCCGTTCGCCGGCCAGCCGCTCCTCCAGCGGGGCAAGCAGCCTGTAAGCCTCGTCGGGCTTGTGCTCCTGCATCAGCAGGCGGCTGGCCCGGGAGAGGGTTTTTATGTCTGCATCGGAGATGGTTTCCGCGTCTGCCGGAAAGATCAGTGCATTGCATATGAAGATGAGAAACACCAGTAACCGGATTGCGGTCCTGCCCACAAAAGCCCCTCCCAGAATCTACTCTCAACACCCCGCAGCCAATAATCATGCCATGCATGGTGGGCCCCCTCAACCGAGGACCGTTTCGGTGAGTATTCGAGCAGTTGAAAGGATGTGTCTCTGGCGGTTTTCCGGAACAGGGTGTTCAGGCCGGGCGGTAGCCCGGGATGGTGGCATGATCGATCTCATCTATTTGCTCGGGCGACAGGAAGGCTCTGGCGTAGTCGAGATAGACTTTCTTCCGGATAAAGAGATCGAAGATGTCCGGATCGATATGACCATCCAGACGCATCGCACCGAGAATACCCAGTGCTTGGGAGAGCGACATCGCCTTTTTGTACGGGCGATCCGGAGCGGTGAGTGCCTCGAAGATATCGGCGATACCCATCATCCTCGCCTGCAGCGACAGCTCTTTGCGCGTCAGGCCACGGGGGTAGCCCTTGCCGTCCATGCGCTCGTGGTGACCGCCGGCGAATTCAGGCACCTGTTTCAGGTGTTCCGGGAAAGGCAGCGCCTCGAGCATCTTGATTGTCGTATCGATGTGATGGTTGATCACCCGCCGTTCTTCGTCGTTCAGCGTTCCCTTTGTGATGCACAGGTTTTTCAGCTCATCGTCATTGAGCAGCGGCTGTTGCTCTCCTTCGCAGTCGTGCCACGTCAGTTTCGCTAGTTCGCGAACCTTCGCCCGTTTGACCTCGTCCATATATTCGCCACCGATATTTGCATCGTGCAGAAAGTCGCGTACCTCCTGCAGGCGTTCCAGTTCGGCGGCATATTGCTGTTCGGCCTGCGCCTCATCCTCCCCCGCCAGTTTCGCCTTGAGCATGCGGATCTCGGCTTCCTGCCGCATCACCGCCAGGCGCGTGTCGATCGTGTGGATGCGGTCACAGATGGTCTCCAGCTTGGTGGCCTTGTCGACGACATGGATCGGTGTCGTGATCTTGCCGCAATCGTGCAACCACGATGCGATCTGCAACTCATACCGCTCTTCGGGTTGCATTGTGAACATCTGCAACGGCCCCCTGTCCGTCTCGGTCGCGGCATCGGCGATCATCAGTGTCAGTTCCGGTACCCTGCGGCAGTGGCCGCCCGTATGTGGGGATTTTTCGTCAATGGCATCGGCGATCAGAAAGATGAAGGATTCGAACAGCTTTTCCAGGTCGTCGATCAACTGCTTCTGGGTCATGATGACCGCGGCTTGGGAGGCCAGCGATTCCGCCAGATGCTGATCTTCGGGAGCGAATTCACGCACCTCTCCCGTGCGGGGATCAATGGCGTTGAGCAGCTGCAGTACACCGATCACCCGCCCCTTGTGGTTGGTCATCGGTACGGTCAGGAAGGATTTCGAACGGTAGCCGGTTTTCTTGTCGAAGGCGCGGGTGCCAGTAAAGTCGAAATCGGTCGCTTCGTAGGCGTCCGGGATGCGGATGGTTTTCTGGCTCAATACGCTGGCCACCACGACCGTGCTGTTGTTGGGTTGGCCTTTGGCGTCATAGAGCGGGATGGGGTCGAAGGGCACCTCGGTACCGCTGGTGCCGCCCATGAAGAAACCCAGCGAGTCGTTCAGGACGATCTCGAGTTTGAGCGACTGCGCCTCGGTCATGACGTAGAGCGTGCCGGCATCTGCGTCGGTTAGCTCTTTGGCACCGCGCAATACGCGTTCGAGTAGATGATGGGGCTCCTTCTCGGCCGAAAGGGCGACCCCGATGCTGTTCAGTAGTTCGATGCGGTCCGGCAATGGTTTCGTGCTCAACGTCTCCTCCCCCTCTTGCTGTTCAGTAAAGCGTGGCGAGTGTGGCTTCGTCAAGTGTGGTGCTGATGCGGGCGTGGCGGTTGATCAGGCGATGACCGGCTTTCTGCCGGGAAGGCGCATCGAGATGAACGCCGCCGTCAGCACGAAGGCGGCGGACCACCAGAGGCAGCCGGTGATGCCCGCTGTCTGGTAGATCCAGCCGGAGAGTACGGTGCCGACCAACCGGCCGCCGGCGTTGGCCATGTAGTAGAAGCCGACGTTCATCGACACCTTGTCACGGTCCGACCAGGAGACGATCAGAAAGGAGTGCAACGCCGAGTTGACGGCGAAGACGATGCCGAACAGGGCCAGACCCGCGACCACCACGACCCCGGCGTGCCAGCTGAAATTCAGCATCAGTGCCATGGCCGCCGGAAGCAGACAGAGGATGAAGGCCGACAACGCCGCTATCCGGCCGTGCGGCAGAGCGGAGGAGGCGTGCCGGAGCAGGTCCGGGACCGCAGCCTGCACGATACCGTAACCGATCACCCACAGGGCGAGAAAGCCGCCCACCTGCATGAAGCTCCAACTGAGCTGGTTGTAGAGGAAGACCGGCAGACCGACGACGAACCAGACGTCGCGTGCGCCGAAGAGGAAGAAGCGCGCCGCCGAGAGTCGGTTGATCGCCGGATTTCTGGAGAAGACGTGCGCGAATTTCGTGCCCCCCTTCACCCGGCCCAGATCGGCCGGTAGCAGCAGCCAAGTGATGAGCAGGGCGAGCAGTAATATGTCCGCCAGCACCAAAAGCGCACCGCGGAAGCCGAGCCAGGCCAACAGAGCGGCGCCGACGAAGAAGCCAGCCCCCTTGAGCGCGTTTTTCGAGCCGGTGAGCATGGCCACCCAGCGGAACAGTGTGGCACTTCCGTCTTCTGGAACGAACAGCTTGACGCCGGCCTTGGCGCTCATCTTGTTCAGGTCCTTGGCGATGCCGGAGAGCGCTTGCGCCGTCATTACGTAGGCCACCGAAAGCCAAGTCTCCGGCACCGTCAGCATCAACAGCGCCGAGATCTGGATGATCATGCCGATATGCATAGTCCGGTTCAGGCCGATGCGGGTGCCCAGCCAGCCGCCGACAAGATTGGTGACCACGCCGAAGAACTCGTAGAAGAGGAACAGCATGGCGATTTCGAGCGGGCTGTAGCCGAGCTGGTAGAAATAGAGCACCACCAGCATGCGGATGGCGCCGTCAGTGATGGTGAAGGCCCAGTAGCCTCCCGTGACGGTCAGATAGTTGCGAAGGTCCGTTGTCACGATATCGCCGGCGTCATCATCTTCCGGAAGGCTTGTCGACGACTGCGATCCAGACACGGGTACGTCGGGTTATTTCGTCACGCACTCGGCAGAAGGTGTTGTGCACCGCCTCTTCACTGCCCTCGAATGCCGCCGGATCGGTAAATCCCCAGTGGTACCTCTTGCTGTCGCCGGGGAAGGTGGGGCAATTGTCCCGTACCCGGTCGCAGACCGTGATGATGTAATCGAAATGCTGCCCGTCAAAGCTTTCGAGACCTTTGCTCTGTGCATGGTCGGCGTCGATGCCGATCTCGTTGAGTGCCCGGATGGTCATCGGATGGATGCGGCGTGGTGTTGTCCCCGCGCTGAACGCATCGAAACGTTCTCCTGCCAGGTGGCGGAGGATATGTTCGGCCATCTGCGAGCGGGTCGAGTTACCTGTGCAGGGGAACAGAACCCTGATCGACATCGTCACCTCCCTGTAAGCTGGCTTTAACGTATTCTGGTGTGCAGATGTGTTACGTCCGGCCTGCCTCGTACCACCCCTTGCTGCGATTGACGATGCCGACGACCGAGAGCATGACCGGCACCTCGACCAGCACGCCAACGACGGTGGCAAGCGCCGCTCCCGAATCGAACCCGAAGAGCGCGATGGCGGCGGCCACGGCCAGTTCGAAGAAGTTCGAGGCGCCGATCAGCGCCGAGGGGCCGGCCACGTTGTGGGCTACGCCCAGCCTGCGGTTGAGCCAATAAGCGAGCATCGAGTTGAAGTAGACCTGCACGGTGATCGGCACGGCGAGCAGCAGGATCACCAGCGGCTGGGCGACGATCTGTTTTCCCTGGAATCCGAAGAGCAGTACGACGGTCAGCACTAGCGCGCCCATGGAGAGCGGGTCCATCATGTGCAGCACCTCATCCAGCTTATCCTTGGCCAGCAGGATTTTGCGCCCCGTGTAGGCCAGCAGCACCGGGATGACGATGTAGAGCAGTACGGAGAGGAAGAGGGTGTTCCACGGTACGGTGATCGAGGTGATCCCGAGCAGCAAGCCGACGGTGGGGACGAAGGCGAAGATCATGATGACGTCGTTGAGCGCCACCTGCGAAAGCGTGAACTGTGGGTGGCCGTTCACCAGCCGCGACCAGACGAAGACCATCGCCGTGCATGGCGCGGCGGCGAGCAGGATCAATCCTGCGATATAGGAATCGATCTTCGTTGCATCAAGCCAAGGGGCAAAGAGTAGCCTCAGGAAGATGTAGCCGAGCAATGCCATCGAGAAGGGTTTGACCAGCCAGTTGACCGCCAGCGTCACACCGATGCCACGCCGGTGCGCCCACACTTCGTGCAGCGCCGAGTAGTCGATTTTGAGGAGCATTGGCAGGATCATCGCCCAGATCAGCAGTGCCACCGGCAGGTTGATGTGCGCCACCTCCATGCCGCCAAGGGTGTGGAAGGGGGTGGGAAAGAGCTCCCCGAGCCCGATTCCCGTGACGATGGCGAGGAAGACCCACACCGTCAGGTAACGGGCAAAGAATCCCATGCTCTTGCTCTCTTCGGACATGTGCACCTCCCGTGTCGGAGAAATCATATCTGTTAATGCGGATATGTAAATGTATTGTTGCAGGTTCAGTGAGGGCTGCTGATCCGAAGTATGGATAGAGGTCGGAGACTCAGTCGAGCGGGGCAGTTATTCCTTGAGCCATTCGATGGCCTCGTCCCTCTCTCTGAAAACCATCATCAGAGGAGCGACCTCGCCTATTTCCGCATAGGCCTCATACATGCGCAGTATGCCGAACTGCGAATCGTTCGGGCTACAATAGGCCGTCTTTCTATGGCTGGTATGCTGTTTTGCAACATACGCGATGGTTCTCATCTCGCTGGCGGTAAAGTGGCTGATTTGCGCATCCGAGGCGTTCCACAGCACGCCTTTTAAGCCTCCATGATAGTGCTTCTCGATTGCTTTCGTGATCTCATTGAGGTCGCATACGCCCTCCATGATGAACTCCCTGATTTCGCCGGAAACGATCTCGTTCTGTCTGATCATGATCGTTCGCTATTGGCAGCTTTTGAGGGTGTTTGAGAGGCGCCGGGCATCGGCTTGTTGTGTGTCGTCGAGATTGGACTCGACGAAGGTGGCAAGCGATTCGGACGTCTCGTCGGTCATGCGGTAGTGAATCCATTTGCCGTCCCGGCGGGTGGAGACGAGGCCTGCATGGCGCAGCACGGCGAGATGGCGCGAGATCGTACTCTGGGGGAGCTCCAGCGCCTCGGTGAGATGGCAGACGCAGATCTCATTCCCGAGCGAGAGAAGATAAAAAAGGCGCAGGCGGACAGGGTCCGCGAGCGCCTTGAGGATGGTAACGGCTTTTGAATCGGCCACCAGCCTACTGCTTCAGGGAGAACATCTCGCGCACGAGATCGTGGCCTAGGAGCTTGTGCAGGATGGCCATACCGACATGGCCGATGACGTAGGCCCACATTAGGTTGGAGAGTACGTCGTGGTGCAACTCCAGTACGGCGTGGGTAAAATCGCCCATATGACCCGATTCGTCCATGCCGAGAAAGACGATCAGACCGGTGGCACCCATGCCGAGCAGCGTGAGCAGGCCGAAGCCGTGGATACTACCGGCCAGCGGATTGTCGGGATCGGTGGAAATCTTGCCCCTGAACC
>DATFLK010000009.1:0-4719 GCA_035267815.1 Mariprofundaceae bacterium
GCGCCGCTAATGGCCGTCACCGTCGCCGCCGCCGAAACCGGCAGCGGCGTCCCCGATGCCCTGTGCGGCGAGATCGCCCCTGTCGCCCTCCGCCGGGCCAACGGCACACTCCGCCCGGCGGCAGCGATCGATACCGAGGTCAAACACATGGCGGAGCAAGCCGTGGCGGCCGGCCGGCCCGTGCTGCTGGTCATGGCCGACCTCTCCAAAAGCGGGCTGGTGGCTCCCTCGCCGGGTTGTGCCGCGAGACTGAAGAGGCGTCACGGCGATGCCATCGAGATCCTTGTCGATGCCTGTCAGGCCCGCATCGGGCCGGAGGTGCTGCACGCCTATCTGAAGCAGGGATTCACCGTCGCCCTGACCGGCTCAAAATTCATGACCGGGCCGACCTTCTCCGGCGCCATGCTGGTGCCGGCCGCACTCGGCGAACGACTGCGGCACAGGCCGCTTCCCGAAGCGTTACGCTCCTGCTCCGTCCGGGCCGACTGGCCGATCAGATGGAGCGGCGCCGATTCACTCGGGGATGGCACCAATTTCGGACTGCTGTTGCGCTGGGAGGCGGCGCTAACGGAGATGCGCGCCTTTCATGATATCGACGGAAAGAGGGTCAAAATAATCCTGAAAGACCTTGCCGGGGCCATCCGCCATCGCCTGCTTCGCTCAGAGCTTCTGGAGCCCCTGCCAACCCCGGCCCCCGACCGGCGACCGATCGCCGGTCACCACGGTTGGGACGCCATGCCGACCATCTTCCCCTTCGTACCACACCATCCCGACGGCCGTCCGCTGAACCTCGAGGAGGCCCGACGGCTCCATCGGCGGCTACTAACCGATCTCTCCGGTGAATCCCCCTTCGCCGGGGAGGCATCCGGCATCGCGGCGCGCCGTTTTCAACTGGGCCAGCCGATCGCCTGCGGCAAACGCCGCGGCATCCCGGTCGGCGCGCTGCGGCTCTGCATCGGGGCGCGCAACATCGTGACGGCCGCAAGTGAGGGGACGGAAGCGGTGATCGGGCAGGCCGTCTCGTCGCTCGACAAGGCCGAACTACTGATCGGAAAGATGGAGGATGGAAGGCCCGCAGCACCGCATCAGACGATGGGGCCGGAGCGCGAACGGATCAGCCCGATTTCTTGACGAATTTTGTCAGGATGACAATCTGCTGGCCGTCGACACGCCCCTCGATCTGTTCGGGATTGTCGGCCACTAGGCGGATGTTGCGCACGGCGGTACCGCGCTTGGCCGTAATGCTGCTGCCCTTCACGTCGAGATCCTTGATCAGGGTAACCGTGTCGCCCGCTTCCAGCACCGCACCGTTGCTGTCGCGATGGACGACGGCATCGGCCGCCGCGGCCTCCTCGGCCCGGGCCCAAGCCAGAGTCTCGTCGTCCATATAGAGCATGTCGAGCAAATCCTGCGGCCAGCCCTCACCGCACAGACGGGTGAGCATGCGCCACGCCATCACCTGCACGGCCGGCACCTGGCTCCACATACTGTCGTTCAGGCAGCGCCAGTGGTTGGCATCCGTCTTTTCGGGGTTCTCGATCTGTTTGCGGCAGGTCTCGCAGATCAACACGCACTTCTCGGCACTGCCGTCCGACGGCGCGACCTCATAAACACCGAGCCCCTCGGTGGCGCCGCACAGCTCGCATTTGGACTCGCTGCGTGCACGCAGCTCCTGTTCCACACTCATCTAGAACTCTCCTGTTATTAAAGAAAGCGGTGCTTCCGCACGGGCCGCCGTAAGGGACACGGCACGATGCCGCGCATCAAAACCGGCCACATCAGCGGCCGGTTCGGCAAGCCGGGACAAAACCTAGCGCTTGCCGTGGCAGTGCTTGTACTTCTTGCCGGAGCCGCAGGGACAGGGATCGTTGCGCCCGACCTTGGGATGCTCCCGCTGGTAGGTCATCGGCGCTTCGTCGAACTCCTCCTCGCCGTGGCTGAAATGCATCGGCGCGGACTGACGCGGCTCCTCGACGGGAAGCTCCGGCTGCTCGATCTGCACATGGTGCAACGCCTGGATCGCCTCCGAGCGAATCCTCCCCAGCATGGCCGCGAACAGCTCGAAGGACTCGTGCTTGTACTCCTGCAGCGGCTGCTTCTGGGCGTAACCCCTAAGCCCGACGCTCTGGCGCAGGTGATCCATCGCCAGCAGGTGCTCCTTCCAGTGGTGGTCCAGCATCTGCAACACGAGAAGCTTCTCGAAGTTGCGCATCGACTCCTCGCCGACCACGGCCTCCTTCTCGGCCATCGCATCGGCGAGCGCCTTGCAAAGATGCTCGATCATCGCGCCGGTGTTATCAACCTCGTCGCCCTCGACCCACTGGTCCACCGGCGCATCGAACGCCAACTGCTCCTTGACGGCCTCGCGCAGCCCTTCCATATCCCAGTTGTCGGCATACGACTGGGCCGGCATGTACTGCTCTACCAGCTGCATCACGAAATCGCGGCGCATATCCTCGATCACGTCGGTCACGGTCTCGGCATCGAGCAGCTCGCGACGCTGCGAATAGATCACGTCGCGTTGCTTGTTCATAACATCGTCGTACTCCAGCAGCTGTTTACGGATATCGAAGTTGCGCCCTTCGACCTTCTTCTGAGAGTTCTCGATCGCCTTGGTGACCCACGGGTGTTCGATCGCCTCGCCCTTCTGGAAGCCCATCTTCTCGAGCATCCCCTGCATCTTCTCTCCACCGAAGATGCGCATCAGATCGTCCTCCAACGACAGGTAGAAGCGCGTCGAGCCGGGATCGCCCTGACGGCCGGCACGGCCGCGAAGCTGGTTGTCGATACGACGGGATTCGTGGCGCTCGGTGCCGATAATGTGCAGGCCGCCCGCTTCCAGCACATCCTTCTGCTCGGCCGTGCAACGGGCACGGATCTCCTCTTCCTGCTTCTGGCGATCCTCCTCGCCAAGCTTCGGCGAAAGCTGCTTGACCAGCATATCGACATTGCCGCCTAGCACGATATCGGTACCACGGCCCGCCATGTTGGTGGCGATGGTCACCGCCGCCTTGCGACCGGCCTGCGAGACGATCTCCGCCTCGCGCTCGTGATGCTTGGCGTTGAGCACTTCGTGCTTGATGCCGAGCTTGGTCAGCATCCCCGAGAGCAGCTCGGACTTCTCGATCGAGGTGGTGCCAACGAGGATCGGCTGATGCTTGGCATACCGCGCCTTGATGTCCTCGATGATCGCATCGTACTTGTCCTCCTGGTCTCGGTAGATCAGGTCGGGCATATCTTTGCGAACCATCGGCCGGTTGGGCGGTACGATGACCACCTCCAACTCGTAGATCTTCTGGAACTCCTCGGCCTCGGTATCGGCCGTACCGGTCATGCCGGCCAGCTTGTCGTACATGCGGAAGTAGTTCTGGAAGGTCACCGAGGCCAGCGTCTGGTTCTCCGGCTGTACCTTCACGCCCTCCTTGGCCTCCAGCGCCTGATGCTGACCGTCGGAGTAGCGGCGTCCCGGCATCATGCGACCGGTGAACTCGTCGATGATGATCACCTCGTCGTTGCGGACGATGTAGTCCACCTCGCGGGTGAAGAGCGTGTTGGCGCGCAGGCACTGCGTGGCCGCATGCATCAGATTGACGTTCTCCGGATCGAACAGGTTGCCGGACTTGAGAAGACCGGCCTCGGCGAAGAGCTCCTCGACCCGCTCCATGCCCTTCTCGGTGTAGGAGACGGCGCGCTCCTTCTCGTCCTTCTCGTAGTCGTCCTCATCCAGCTTCTTGATGATCGCATCGGCCTTCTCGTAGAGATCGCCCGCCTGCTCGGCCGGACCGGAGATGATCAATGGCGTCCTGGCCTCGTCGATCAGGATCGAGTCGACCTCGTCGACGATCGCAAAGTGCAGATCGCGCTGGACCAGTTCGTCCTTCGAGAAGGCCATATTGTCGCGCAGGTAGTCGAAACCGAATTCGTTGTTGGTGCCATAAGTGATGTCGGCGGCGTAAGATTGCTGGCGCTCCTCGCTGGGCATATTGTTGACGATGGTACCTACCGAGAGCCCGAGGAAATTGTAGAGATTTCCCATCCACTCAGCATCGCGACTGGCCAGATAGTCGTTGACCGTCACCACATGCACACCGCGCCCGGTCAGCGCGTTCAGGTAGACCGGCAGCGTGGCCATCAGCGTCTTACCCTCACCCGTTTTCATCTCGGCGATCTTGCCCTGATGCAAAATCATGCCGCCGATCAGCTGCACGTCGAAATGGCGCATGCCGAAGACGCGGGTGCTAGCCTCGCGCGTCACGGCAAAGGCCTCGGGCAGAAGATCGTCCAGTAATTCGCCCGCTTCCAGCCGCTGCCTGAACTCATCGGTCTTGCCCACAAGCTGATCGTCCGAGAGCGCCTGCATCTCCGGCTCAAGTGCGTTGATTCGGTCCACCATCGGATACAACTGCTTCAGAAACCGGTCATTGCGACTGCCGATCATCTTGGTCAATAGGTTCAACATGGGGAAATTCTCCGGACGATCCTTAAGTTTCTCTTTTCAGAAAATAAGCCATTCTAGCAACACCTTCCCGGATGTCATCCAAGCCGGTGGCGTAGGAGAAACGCACATGCTCGGCTGCGCGGTAGGCGCCGAAATCCTCGCCGGGTGTGACGGCCACGCCGGCCTGCTCCAGCATCTCGTGACAGAAGGTGCGCGAATCATCCGTCAGGTTACGGACATTGGCATAGATATAAAAGGCCCCCTTCGGCTCCACGACGATC
>DATFLK010000010.1:0-9329 GCA_035267815.1 Mariprofundaceae bacterium
GGGCGTATGGGCCTGCGCGATGGCATCCTCGGGGCCGCCGGAGCCCATACCCCATCCATCCATGACAATCAGCAGTGCGGGTCTGCGACCCTCAAAGTGATGGCATAGCGATGCATAGTCACCGGAACTCATCGTACAAGCCGATCTTTCACAGTTCCGGGAACAGGAGTGGCTGAATAAAACATATTCGCACGCTCTGATTCAACGGTTGTCATGATGCGCCGCGATCCTACACAAAGCCGACCAACTTCCAAGCGGGCGTTGTCCCGGCACGGGAGTGGAAGGCCCTCCCTTCCACTCCCTTTACAACGATCAGCCTTCCTGTGGGGCGAAAACGAACGGGTCGCTGTGGATATCCTGCATCTTGGCACCCGACATAAAGCACATGCGCTTCAGGCCATCCACAATGGGTGGATCCCCGCACAGATAGATGCGCCATCCCGCCATATCCGGCATTTCGTCGCGCACCACATCAATCACGTTACCCTGCTTCCCGCCCTCCGGCGGATCGCCATGCAACACGCAGGGGGTGTAATCCATATTGTCGTTTTCCGAAGCCATCTCCCGCATGACATCGATCATATAAAGTCCCGGCGTGGCCAGACTGGCGTGGAAGAATCGAATGGGCCCGCGGTGCCCCTGTGCAAGGGCATCCCGAACGATGCCGTACAGCGGCGCCAGCCCCGTGCCGGTACCCACCAGCAGCAGTCCGGCGTCGGGATCGGCAGGCAGGTAGAAACAGTCCCCGGAAGGGCCGAAAAACTCAAGATCCTTCCCCTCCTCCAGATCATCGAATACCCAGTTGCTCATGCGACCTTCGGGCACACGCTTTATATGAAACTCCAGCTCCGACTCGTCCGGCAGGCTAGCCAGCGAATAGCTCCGGATCAGTTCATCCGTCGGACGAACCAGATTGATGAACTGACCGGCCCGATATTCGAAAGGCGTCTCGCAGGAAAACCGGAGCCGCATCACGCTCTCGTTCAGCAGGTTCTTGGATACCAGGGTGGCGCGCTGCCGCACCGCCGCACTGTCGACCATGGAGATCTCGAGATCATCCTCGGGCTCGCAGACGCAGGCCAGAAAATAGTTCTGCGCACGAAGGGTATCCTTAATCCCCTTTTGGGCAGCTTCGGGGACTGTACCGGTCGTCGCCCGCACCATGCATGTATGGCAAACTCCACTCCGGCAAGAGGATGGCAACATGACATTATGGCGCATCAGGCAGTCGAGAACGCGCTCCCCCGCCTTGCACTCATATGTTTTTCCTTCAAAGGTGAGAATCGACAACTCGGCGCCTCCTTCCACGTTTTCTATTTGATATGAAAGCGGGATTTTGCACGATCCCCATGCAAAATCCCGCCCATGGTTTACACCAATGCCATCAGCGATTCAGCACATCGGCCCGTGTGGACTCAGCCGTATCGATCACTGTCTGGATCAGATCTTCGCCGACCCCGAGCTCGGCCAGCGTCGAACGCAGGTGGGCCAGCACATGGTCGAAGTGCGAACCATCCAGGCCCCGCTGAACCAGATGCTTATGGCCTTCCCGCATATCCTTGCCGGTATAGTTGTTCGGACCACCGAATACCATGGTTAGAAAGGACTTCTGCTTGGCAGCCTGTCTATCCATATCCACTCCCTCGAAGAAGGTGCTGATATAGGCATCAGCCAGTACACGGCGATAGAAGATATCCACTGCCGCATCGATGGCGGCATCGCCGCCAAGGATCTCGTATAGCGTCTTCTCCCCGGCAGACTGACCGCCCCCGCCGGATGCACTGCTCTTCGCGGGCGGATGGGCAATCGCCTGAAGGCCGATCTGGGCCAACAGTACAAGGAGCACGGCAAGCAGGATCAGGGGCAGAATGATCGTGAAGAAATTCATGGCTGGTCCCCCTTATTTATCCAGTACGTCGTTGCGGGTCGACTCGGCCACATCGATCACAGTCTTGATCAGTTCCTGCTTGACGCCGAGCTCGGCCAGCGTGGAGCGAAGGTGCGCCAGAACGTGGTCGAAATGCGAATCGTTCAATCCCATCTCGTGTACCATCCGCTTGTGCCCCTCACGCATGTCCTTGCCGGTATAACTGTTCGGACCGCCGGTCACCATGGTCAGAAAGGCCTTCTGCTTGTTGGCCTGCATCTCCATATCCACGCCGTCAAAGAAGCGGCTGATATACTTGTCGGCCAATACCCGGCGATAGAAGACATCGACCGCTGCATTGATCGCGGCCTCGCCGCCCAACTGTTCATAGACTGTGCTCATCTTGTTCCTCCTCGGTTTTAGGTAGCTGTATGCGATCATCTTCAATGATGCATACTGGATGCAACATTAGATTCGCTGGACAAAGTTGTCAACAGAATATATCTTATGAAAATGCAGCTGACCCTCTACACGGACTACTCATTGCGCGTCCTGATCTATCTCGGCATGCGACCGGATAAACAGGTTACGATCAGCGAAATGGCGGAAGCCTACGGCATATCACGCAACCATCTGGTGAAGGTGGTCCACCATCTGGGACAGACGGGATATGTTCACACCACACGCGGGAAAGCCGGTGGTATGCGGTTGGGAAAAGCTGTCGAGGAGATCGTCATCGGTCAGGTGGTGCGTCAGACAGAGCCGCACATGAACCTGCTGGAGTGTTTCGAGGAAGAGACCAATACCTGCCCCATTGCCGCCGCCTGCGCCCTAAAGAACGTCCTCTACCGGGCCAGGAAGGCGTTCATCGACACGCTCGATGGCTACACGCTGGCCGATGTGCTCGGCAACCGGGTACAGATCGAACAGATCCTGATCACCGAGAGTTCATCCCCTGACAAAGAGGACCAGGAAAAGGGCTAGTCCGCGCCTGCCACCGCGTCGCGCCTCCGACCGATTCGTCCGAACTCCTCCGGTGCAACCCGATCGACCGGCTTGCGCGCGGCCCGATTGATGGTGTCGCGCATCTGACGCACCAACCGAGCACTCAATGCAGGCGGCTGTCCACTGGAGGCATAGCGACTCTTCTCCAGCGCCTCCAGCCACTTACCGCTCTCCGACCCCTGAAGATCGGGGAAAAAATCGAGCAGGCCAAGCGGCGAGAGACTTGCCGGCACAGAGAGATAACGCTTGAGCCGTTCGAACTGTTCATGATCATCCGATGCCGAAAGCACCCAGCGCACCCCAAGCCGCCTTCCGGGACGCCACTTCAAGAGCGCGACAAACCGTCTTGGCGACAACCACCATGTCAGCAGCGTACCCATCCAGAGCAGGAAGAACGTCACGGCAAGCCACTTCCACCAGCCGGCTATCCCGCGAACCGGCCCCGTCCGAGCTCCTCTGTGGGACGGATCAGCCCGGAATACCACCGAATCCTGCGACTGCCGAGGCGGTGCGACTTGCAAAACCACAGTCTTGGCGACGGCGTTCTCAACACGCCCATGCTGCGGATCGAAATAGGGAACACGGATCGACGGTAGCGACATCTTCCCCGATGTCTGGGGAAGCAGAACAACCCGCCAGATTCCACTTGCCAATGCCGTGGCATCACTCTTCTTCATTGAGATATCCGGTGTTTCCGGATAGGCCTTGAACGTTCCGTCAATCCGCATCTGCTGTTTGATATCGGGCAGGGAGACCGCCAGCATCCCGCTCCCCTGCATGGTGACGGTCCACGTCAACGGCTCGCCGGCCACGCCGCGCGACTCCGATACGCCAGAGTGAATCTCGATCTGACCAACGGGCAATCCTCTGGCATCAGCCGGCAGGGGGCGCACATGGATACGCCGGGCCGCCCCTCTGGCCACCTTCTGGCGCAAAATACGGCGCTGGTCACCCAAGCTGGCATGGCCCGCAGCCACTCGCCGGCCCTTTGCCGTCTGGACCAGCGTGGCATGCATCACCGGTCCGGAGATCACAAGATCACCCGCCTGCTTCGGAAAAAGAAGGTACTTGAAGCTGGAAACTTGGACCCGGCGTCCATTCATCACCCGCTCTTCATGCACGCTCTTTTTGACCGCTTCGACGCGGAAGCCATCAAAGGCGGGGAGCGATAGCTTCGGAGAGAGTTCCTCGTCCGTGCTGAACACGCTAAAACGGTAGGTGATCTGCTGATGGTTCCAGACCGAGCTCCTGTCGACATCCGTATCGATCCAAAGCCGAGCATCATCGACATCCCCCGTCTTGTTCAACACCTTCACCGTGAAGGGCTGGCTAGAATACACCTCCCCCCGCGAGGTGGCTCGCAGGGCCGGCACCTGCAATACGCCGGTGTGTTTCGGGCCGAGCTGGAAACGCTTCTCCAGCCATTTCTCGGCTTGGTGCCCGCTTCCCTTCGGGATGACATAGAAATCCTGCTTCAGAGGGGAGAGATCGAGCGAGAAGTCGGCGTCACTGCCATTCAGGCGAACGGAAAGGATCAGGGTATGATCCTTTGCGATCCGATCATGATTGACCGTCGCAACCAGCTTGCCAGCAGCCCACGCGGATGCCGGTACAACCAGCCATGAAACCATCCAGACTAAAAACAGCACACGTCTTACCATGCCGGCCCCCCGTAGGCTTCAGCGCGGGGTGATTTTCTGTTCAGCCGATGACGCAGGAATACGCCGACCCCTTCCTTGACGAGATGCAGTTCATGCTCGGCCTGTCGGGCGCTCATGGTACCCGCCTGGGAGGGGTGCGCCTTGTTATCAGCTGCATGCTTGGGTCGGGCCGGGTGCCGTGCAGCCATGGATCGAGATCCCCCACCCTGTTTCTGCGATTTCTTTCCGGCTGTTTTATGCTCTGCATTCGACGCCATCCTCTTTCCCTTGTCGCCATGATGCGGCGCGGTAGTCGATGCCTGTTTTTGGGTACGCTTCTTCCCGTCATCGGAGGCGGAAGGTTGCTGACCCTCGTGCGGGCCTCGCCGCTGTTTACGGGTCAGACCCGCAGGCGGTGTCTGCTCATCATCCGCCACCTCCTTGCCCAGCAACCGTTTGACAACCTTCAGGTTATGACGTGCCTTGGCGTGATCCGGCAAATAGTTGAGGGCAGTACGCCACGCCTTGCTGGCCGGACGCAACTCGCCCTGGCCGTAGAGACAATTACCGAGATTATACCAGATACTGGCGAGAAATCCGGGGTCATCCGGCGAGCCGGCCACATCGCCCGATGCCTTCATCTGGTGTGGCATCAATTCCAGACTCGTCCGGAAGGCCTCCTCCGCCTCGTGCATTCGACCCATTCGCATCAGTACGACGCCCTTGCCGAACTGGCCTTGGGCGCTCTCATCCCAGTGATCCAGAGCCTGCCGGTTTTCACCCTTTTCATAGAGCTGATAGGCAACCTGGTTGTCACGGTAGAACCATCCGGCCTGCGCCGTAACAGGCAGGCCGGCCAACAGAAGCAGACCGGAAAGCACGGTCAGCAGGCGTCGCACCGCCATATGTCCGGGTAACCGGTAAAACCGTATCAGGAGAGCCATTGCCGAAAACTCCTTCTCCACCACAATCCAAACAGAAGCATGGCGGGGAACAGCAACCAGCCATACTCCTCGTGCCAGCGCTGACGCGCCTTCGAGGCCGTGCGGCTTCGGGACACCATATCGCGAATCCCGTGGGTATACAGGGCATCCCAATCGCTATCATCCCAACGGATACGGGCATAGACACCACCTGCCTCCTGGGCAAGCGACTTGAGATGCGCCTCCCGCAAGCGACTGAGCACGGCACGGCCATGTGAATCATGGACAAACCTGCCATGACCTGCCGGCACCAGTCCTCCCTTCGATGTACCGATACCGAGGATAAAGAGTGGTACATCCGCAGCATCCAGCTTGGCTGCAGCCGCAAGCGAACGCGCATGCGCGTGATCCTCTCCATCGGTCAGGAGCACCACCGCCCTGCCATGTCCCCGCGCATCCTTCAGGGCGTCGAGTCCCTGCAGCAGTCCGGATGCGAGGTTACTGCCCTGTTCCGTCACCATCTCCGGTTCGAGCTGGTCGGCAAACCGGATCATGGCGCTGTAATCGGTCGTCAGCGGCGCGATCGTGAAAGCCCTTCCGGCAAAGACGACCAGCGCCACACGATCGCCATGCAGCCGCTTGAAAAAATCCCGCAACTCCTCCTTGGCACGGATCAGACGACTCGGCGGCACGTCCTTCGCGTCCATCGAGCTAGAGATATCCATCACGACCGCGATATCGGACCCTTCCCGGAAGATGTTCTGTTGCTCATGAAGCCAGCGCGGACCAGCCAGCGCAACCAGAATCAGGGCGGCCGCGAACCACGGCATCATCGACCCGCCAATATCGGGCTCGCGCTTCAACTCCTCGCGCTTCACTCCCTGCACAACCAGTGGCCAGAAACGCGCATCCGCATAGCGACGGAGCCGGTGGATCGCCTTGCCGGAGAGCCGGACTCTGGAGCGCCACCACAACATGCCGAGCAGCACCAGCGGCAACAGATAGAGCCAGTCGGGCTCCCGCCAGTTGAACTGTTCGACGGCAAGCGAGGCCCATTGCGTGAACCCGTTCATCAGGGCAGTGCCGCCAGGCTGCGCGCACGCACCAGCACCAGCAGGAATACGACCAGCCCGCCGCAAACGAAGAATGGATAGAGCTCCACCGATTCGAAATAGACGGTGTGCTGATCCTTCACCTTCTCCAAGCGGTTGATCTCGACTGCGACACGCGCCAGCGCAGCCGAATTGGTGGCCCGGAAATACTTGCCGTGCGTATCCGCAGCAATCGCCTTCAGTCGATCCTCATCGAGCGCCGCACCCGACTGCGTCGCATTCGCCCCGCCCACACCGACCGTATAGATGCGTATACCGAGTGCACGAGCCATACTCGCTGCATGTTCGGGTGAAATCGAACCGGTGTTATTGCGTCCGTCGGTCAGTAGCAAGACCACCTGCCCTCCTCCAGCACGCCGCACCTCCGCAGCATGCTTGAGGTGTTTGACAGACAACGCAAGTGCGTTGCCGATCGCCGTGCGCTCCCCGATCAAACCGGTCTCCGTGCTGTCGAGCAGGTGCTGAACCAGCTTGTGATCGTAGGTCAACGGTGTCTGTATATAGGCGCCCTTACCGAAGACAACCAGGCCGAGACGATCCGCCGAGCGCTCCTCGATAAACGGTACCAGCACCTGCTTCACAGCCTGCAGACGACTAATGGCCTCGCCCGACGAATAGAAATCATGAATAGCCATGCTGCCGGAGAGATCGACGGCCAGCATAATATCGCGGCCGTAACGGCTCACGGATGTCTGCCCGTTTACCCACTGCGGCTCAGCCAGTGCAACGCTCCACAACAGCCAGACCAGCGCGACAAACCACCGCAGCAGGTTCGGGTTGGTAACACCGGAGGCGTGGAAGGCCTGCCTGAGCCACTCCGCCGCCGGATGAATCAATACGCGCGGCGCACGTTTTCGCACCTTCCGCGCCCATACGATCCAGGGCAACAGAAGCAGTGCGACCAGACCGATTGGATGCTGCAGATGGATATGGCCGAACAAATCCACTATGGCCGCTCCGGCAAGCCGTCATCATCCGGCAACCGCTCCAGCCACCTTCTGGCAGTGGCAAGCCATTCGCGCTGGCGTATTACATCGTCTTCGTCCTCATCCGGCCTTCTGTAACGCATCTCCAGCGACATCCAGAACGCCTCCCACTGCGCCCGATCGTCCACCACCTCCGGCTGCGGCGAAAAGGGTTGCCACTGCCCCTCTCCTTCCTGATGCCTATCGGCATCAAGAAGCGCGGCCCTCAGAATCTCGTTCAGCCTGTAGGCCACATCGCGATCCCGCATCTGACCACGCCCCTCCAGTTCATTGAGTGCGGCCAAAGCCATCACCTTGACCGAAACCGCCGGCCTCTTGCGCCGCCAGCCGACCATGCCGCGATGGATCCAAGTGCTGCCCCCCCACATCGAGATCAGGAACACCGCAAGGATCACCAGCCACCACCCCGGTGGTAGCGGCCACAAGCCGGGCGGCGGCGGCGCATCCAGCGGCGCGATGGGAGGCAACACGGAGAACATCAACGACGGAGGATATTGACCATCTGGCCGATATCTGCGGAGGGGTCGTCCGTGGTGGATACGGACCAGTAGGGAACCGAAGCACTGGAGAATCGCCGCAACAGCGCGGTCTGATGCGCATCCCAGCATGCGGCATAAGCCTCCCTGGCACGGCGGCGCCCCGTATCAATCATAAACGCCTCGCCACCCAGACCCGACACGCGCGCCAAGCCGATATCGGGCATGGCGCATTCGACGGGATCATAGATCTGAATAGCGGCGGGATAATGGCGCGAGGCAGTCTGGCTCAACGCCTTCCAGTCATGCTCTTCCCAGTGAAGAAAATCCGAAATAAGTGTCACAATACGCCCCCTCGGCATCGTGGCGAGAAGACCGCCCCATGACATGCCGCCGCCACGCCCATCCTTGCCGGAAGAGAGAAAATCAATCGTCCGCCACAGCGCCTCATATGGCTGGCACGGTGGCACCTCAAAGCCGCCATATTCGCCGATCAGCAGCACACTCATGCGGTCGCGATGCTGCAACATGCTGAACGCAAACAGTGCCGCTGCCCGAACCGCCTGGGCCAGCTTTGTCGTGGTACTCGATCCGAACAGCATGGAACTTGCGACATCGATCACCAGCACCATAACCCGCTGCCGCTCCTCCCTGTAGACCTTGATATGGGGCTTGCCCGTCCGGGCAGTAACCCGCCAGTCCATGGCGCGCATGTCATCGCCTGGCGCATAGGCGCGCACCTCCTCGAAATCGAGGCCTCGACCCAGGAAATGGGAGTGTGTTTCATTGGGAGCGGACTCGACCGTCCGGCCATGTCGCGAGGCACGGATATGCGCTGCCTGCGCCTCCAGGCGGGAGAGCTCCAGCCTATCGGGAAGAAACTCCTTATGCACCTCAAGGAAGCGTTTCATTGTCAGGGGACTGGCACCACCTCAATTAAACGCCGGATCAGACTGTCTCGGTCCCATCTGGAGGCCACGCCCTCGAAGCTGAGCACCACCCGATGCTGCAACACATCCGGGGCGATGCTCTGAACATCGTGGGGACTGACAAAATCACGTCCATGGATCGCTGCATGGGCCCGGGCACAGAGTGAAAGCGCGATGGTCGCACGAGGAGAGGCACCGAGCAGCACCATGCCATCGAGCCCGGAATCATGGCGACCGGGGTCGCGGGTCGCCGCCACCAGATCGACGACATACCCCTTCAGTTCCGGCGACATATAGACCTTCCGAATCCCCCGACGCAGGGCAAACACATCGTTCGGATGGATCACAGGCTTGAGCGGTGCCTCTTCGACACCCTCTTCATGCATCTCCA
>DATFLK010000011.1:0-18852 GCA_035267815.1 Mariprofundaceae bacterium
GGACCCTGCCGTTGTCGCCGCCAGAGCAGCCATGCACGCAGAAAGAGCACACCGTGACGCAGCAGGAACATCAGGATGACCGGACCGAAGAAGAAAAGCAGAGAGATCAGGATGTTTTTCATGGCTGCCGTAACGCCTTCAAACGCTGGCGATAGGCCATGACATCCGGCTCATGACCCTGTCTTTGCGCATGATAGACCGTCTCCGCCAGTACTTCGAGCAGCAGATGCAGGGCATCGTGACGCTCCAGCCCGCCGCGTATCAGGTGCTCGAGAACCGTGGAGGCCTCGGGCGGTTGATGCGTGGCGACCTGTTCCTCCAGTGCCAGATGCAGGGAGAGATGGAGATAGGGATTCATCCCCTCATCGACCCCGAAGTCGCGGTCGAGAAAGCGTTCCCTGTCGTCGAACAGGGCATGATATTCGGGATGTATGGCGATCACACGGGCAATCCGCACTTCCAGGCCGTTCAGCGGTTCTCCCGCCTGCGATTTCGCCCACGCATCCCAGAAAATCTGCCGATGGGCTCGAAGTTGTGATCGATCCTGATCGCTGTCGCTCATGAGTTCATTCTCCGATGTTGCAGTGCAGGCAGTATGGCGCGAACCTCCTCCAGCCGGGAGGTATGCAGGTCGGCGACCGCCACCCCGTTACCCTCCGGCACCTCGGCCAATACATCCCCCCACGGATCGAGCACCATACTGTGCCCCCATGTCCGGCGGCCGCCGGGGTGACGTCCGTACTGGGCCGCAGCCAATACGAAACACTGGTTTTCGATCGCCCGTGCCCGAAGCAGAGTCTGCCAGTGCGCTCGCCCCGTCGGCACGGTGAATGCCGAGGGCACCGTCAAGATATGTGCACCGTGCGCACTGTAATGGCGATACAGCTCGGGAAAGCGTAGATCATAGCAGATGCTCAGGCCGACCCTCCAATCCCCCACACTGGCGATGACCGGCCGTTCACCCGGCACGGCCGTATCCGACTCCCGATAATACTCGGTCGGGAGCGTCACCTCGAACAGATGCATCTTGTGATAGATGGCGAGACAGGCACCATCCGCCCCGAACACCGGGCAAGCGTTGTAGAGCCCTGGCGGTGTATCGCTCTTCAGCGCGACCGTGCCGCCAACGATGTACACCCCCAACCGCCGGGCCTGGTCGGCGAGAAACGCCATCACGCGGGAGTTTTCCAGCGTCTCGACGACCCGGTGCTTGTCCGCATCATCCATGCTCATGAATGAGAAGTTCTCCGGCAGGACAGCAAGACGAGCCTGCTCGTCGGCGGCCTGTCCCAACAGAACAGCAGCCTGATCCAGATTGGACTCCGGATCATCGCCGGAGCACATCTGGATACAGGCGACCCGCATGTCGTTCACCGCAGCCCCCGCCGGCACCTCACCGTTTCTGTTCCAGAATCAGCAGATGGTTATCATGGTCGACCTGCATGCGGTAGTGCGACAGAAAACTCATGCCAAGCAGCCCCGTATGAGCATTCGGGGAGGCGCGCAACACCACCGCCTTCACACGGTTCATGGAAAGATGGGCGACATTCAGCCTGTCGATCTCCACGGCCGGCGCCCTGACGGTACCGTTGGCGGTCTGCAGTTTTGTCATCGACGCACCCTCCGTATCGAGACCCGCCGCCTTGGCCACGGCGGGCGGCACCACCACAAGACTCGCGCCGGTATCAACGATGAAACGGACCGAAGCACCATTGACGCTCCCCTGCACCACCATATTGCCGTTGACCTCCTCGTACGGCACGCGCTGATTCATCAACCGCATGTTGAGGTCGGGGTTTCTGACAACACTGATATCACTGGCGTGAAACTTCCTCAGATGCCGGACGGTGCGATCCGGCGTATCCGAGAAGTGCAGCCCGCCCTGGCTATCGACCCACTGGTAGATCTCGGCATCCACTGCCGCAGGCAGACAGAGCAGCGCCACTACAACCGCCATGCATCCGGCCCAGCGCAGGGACCGTTCAGACAAAGCGACCGATCCCCTTGAGAGCGCCGATATTGGCATCACTGTCGATCACCGGCACCAGCCGGTTGTCACAGGCGGAGATCAGGGTGGTCATACCGGGACCGTGTCCGCCGAGCGGTGAATCGGAATGGATAACGATACCGATAGTGACCGCCCCTTTGCGATAGGTCCGGCCATAGCGGTTATCGTGATCGAGCACGGCAACGAAATCGCCGAACCGAAGTCGGTCGAGCCCATACTCCCGAACCGTCTCCTCGTCATGGCACAGAATGTCGTAATCGCCGGTGGTAACCGAGAGCGCCCCGATACCGGAACCCATGGCATGGCCGGGAACAATCACCGACACGGGCACCTCGATCGCGCCGTCATCCCGCTCCTTCAATCCCCACGCCTCGAACAGACCGGGATCAAGGTTGTAGAGATAGACATCGGGATGATCCGTCAGGCGAAGGCCCTGACCGACACCCCGTACCAGAAACTTGTCATCGCAGGTCAGCTTGTCGAGCGTCTCGTCGGGAAAGTCGAGAATCAGATGCTCCACGCCACCGTGATGGCCGATCACCGTACCGATCTCGCCCCTAGCCTCACCGGAAACCACCCGCACCTCGTTACCACAACAGGAGAGAAACTGAAACCCCGCCTCGGCCTTCCTGTTCTTGTGGGTCAGCGTGGCCGACACGCCGGGCTCGATATGCTCGCCAGCCAGTCCGAACACCGAATCCCCCACCTTGACGTTGTAGGTGATACCACCAGTGGAGGGCCAAGCGAAGATTTCGCCGGACGCACCCACCTCGAAGGGGGCCCACTGACTCGCCGGGGCCACGCTGCCCTGGACGGCGGTCATCACCAAACGGTCTCGGTTGGTTTTCAAGCTCATAGAATCTCCTTACTCTACCTCGCGGACATAGTGCAGAAAGCGGCTCTCTCTCCCGGCACGCTCGCCGCGGGATTCGAACTTGGTCGCCGGCCGATCGGGATCGCGCGATACGAAACCGTCGTGTCCGGCCATGTTCCGCAGGCCCGGAGTGGCATCGAGAATCTCCCGCATCCAGTCGGCCATCTCGGCAATATCGGTCGCCAGTCTGAGAAAGCCGCCCGGCTCAAGCCGCGAGACGAGCAGTCTGGCGAAATCCTTCTGGATCAGGCGGCGTTTGTGGTGTCTCGGTTTCGGCCACGGGTCGGGGTGGTTGATATAGACGCCGTGCAACCGCCCTGCCGGCACCTGCTCATTGAGCACGAACTGGGCCGGAAGCTGGGAGATCCGTACCCGTTCGATGACGCCAGCATCCTCCAACCGGGAAACCGCCTTGGCCACACCCGGCAGATAGATCTCCACACCGATCAGATTCCACTCGGGGTGACGTGAGGCGAGGTGGGTCAGAAAATCGCCGTTGCCGAAGCCGATCTCCATAACAACGGGAACGGATAACACGAATCCGGCCTCGTCCAGCGTTTTCTCCTTGGGCAAGCCGATCCGGGGAAGCCAACGCGTCAGCCGGGCCTCCTGTCCCTGCGTTACATAACCGTTCTTGCGGCCGTGTGTCCGGTATTCGCGTTGTATGTAGCTGTCTCGAATTTCCCTAGAGAGTCGCATAATGGGCATCCTAGGGAATCAGCCACCGCGACGGAACCTTTGAAACGTCCTGAATTCTGCTATCCGACGATGGACTTACGCACCTCGCCGGCCTTCTCCTGGCCGCAAAGCCGCTGAACCAGCCTCAGCGCAAACTCCACGGCCGTCCCGGCGCCACGGCTAGTCACTAGGAAATCGTCCTCCACCACCGCATCGTCGCAGTAGATCGCATCCGGTGCCAACTTGCCGATCGCCTCCCTTGCCGCCGGATAGGAGGTGATGCGACGCCCATCCAACACACCGAAGGCGGCCAGCGCTGTCGGTGCAGCACAGATTGCCGCCACATGCCGGCGCTGGCGGCTCAACCGTTGCACGACTGCCTTGACGCGTTCGTTCTCACGCAGCAGGTCGGCATTAGGCAGACCACCCGGCAATACCACCATGTCCCACTCCTGATCCTGCACATCCGCCAGTGCCGCATCCGGCTGGATGGTGATCACGGAGCGACCGGTCACAACCCCGCCATCCAGACTGGCCAACACCACTTCGACGCCGGCACGGCGCAAAATATCGACCACAGCGATGCATTCGATCTCCTCGACCCCGTCGGAAAAGGGTATCAGCACGCGCTTCATCTCAAACCTCCGTCCACCCCTCCGGCTGCGTGCCATGCGCCGCAAACCGGAAGGCCTGCTCCATACGTCCAAGTGTAGCCTGCTCGCGCGCATCCGCATCACCGGCGAGCAGAGCATCGAAACGGCAAACGATTCGCGCCGGTTCGATTCCCTGTTTTGGATAGGGCGCCGCTCCCGCATCCGGATAGGCAAGCGCACAGACCGAGTCGCCACCCTGCGACAGCAACACCTTCTGCCGGTCGGCATAGAGTTCCGGCTCTCCCTCCGCCCCCATGAAGACCAGCGAACGCGACTGTCCGAGCAGCACATTCGCCTGCGCCATATACTGCGCATAGGGAGTGTGGAAGAAGCCGTTGATCTGGGCCGGGCAGGAGAGCGGATTGAGCAGCCGTGCCACCGTATTGGCAAAACTACGAACACCGAGCCGCGGCCGCAGCTTCAGCAGCCGGTGCAACGGCGGGCAGAGATCGGCCACGTCGAGATAGACGATACCGTCCGCATCCAAAATCTGTTTTCCCTCCGTGAGTGTTGCAGCGCGTCGGACACCGGCCCGCAACAATACCTGCCAGGCATCGGCCCTGTCCGCGATATCCTGCAGCCCATGCACCACGACCGGGATACCCTGATCTCGTGCCACTAGTGCCGACGCCAGGTGGACATGCGCCGCGCGGCGCTTGCCGGCATAACACGGCAGATCGACCGCTGTCGGAGACATTTGCAGAGAACCGTAGTCATCGATCATCCGACGCGCCGCCTCGACGAAACCGGCCAGCTCGGGCGAGGTCTCCCCCTTCATCCGTTGCGCGATTAGAAAGGCGCCCAGTTGCAACGGATCGGCATCGTCTGCCAGCAACACCTCCATCGCTGCCCTCGCCTCCTCGCGGGAGAGGTGTTCGTGTCCGTGCTTGCCGCGTGCCACGCGATGGATGATGGCTGCCATGTCTTTCATAGGGCGACTTGTATCACTACCACCCCCGGATAAGCTAGCCCCGTGCGCATCCTGATCCTGCAGCAACTGGCGATCGAACCGCCCGCCCTGATCGGCGAGGTGATACAGGAGCATGGTATCCACATCGACACGATCATGACCTGGCGCAATACGGTTCCGGAAACATTGGAGGATTATGACGGGATCGTGGCCATGGGCGGGCCGATGTCCGCCCGTGACGCGCATCTTCCGGCCATCGCCGGCCAGATCGCCCTCCTGCGCCGGGCCATCGCGACCCGTCTGCCCGTACTGGGCATCTGCCTGGGCGCCCAATTGCTGGCCCGGGCCGCGGATGCCCAGATCATGACTGCCACGGAGCGCGAACTGGGATGGTATCGACTGACCCCCACCCCCGATGCGCAATGCGACCCCCTCTTCTCGCAACTACCCGAGGAGGGGCTGACGGTCTTCCAGTGGCACGGTGAGACCTTCTCGCTGCCGAAGCAGGCCACCCTGCTTGCCACCTGCCCGAAGGTGCCCCACCAAGCCTTCCGGCTGGCCCGCGGACAATACGGCCTGCAGTTCCATGTCGAAGTGGATGAATCCACCATCGGGCAATGGGTCGATGCCGGTGAAAGCGAACGCCACCACCTCGGCCCGGCAGGCGTGGCAGCCATGCTCGATGCCACACCTTGCTATACCTCTGCCATGCGGGAGTTCTGCCGCCAAATCTGTACCAGCTGGATCGAGGTCGTCCACCCACGTCGGAGCAACCAGCCTCCTAACGGCACATGAAGGTTAAATATTAGCCTCGCTTTGTTTATATTTTAAGCATTCTAAGCCGACTCCAATTGGGATTACATCATAAGTCACTATATTTATTGAATAATTATAATTGGCATGCACATTGCTTTAAGTAGGGCGATGCCCATATGGACAAGGGCAATATACAACTCGAGGAGTGACTAATGATGAGAAGAAAACACTATCTGGGTTGGATGCTGGCCGCGCTGTTCAGCGTTGCAAGCGTTCCAGATGCCGCCCACGCAGCCGAGGAGAGCAAGATCCCGACGCTGAGTCAGGTACTGGATGCTTCCGGGGTGAACCTTTCGGGGTTTATCGACACCTCGGCCACCTATAACTGGAACGGTACGCCGAACTTCACCAGCGGCACATCCAGCCGCGCATATGATGTGCAGCCCAATAGCTTCAATGTGCAGATGATGGAGCTGGCCCTCACCAAGGAGCCCACAGAGGGACTTGGCGGGGTGTTGGTACTCAACGCCGGTCCGGACGCCAATGTCGATGCCTCCTACGGCACATCGAGCACGAATGAATTCGATTTCCAGCAGGCCTACGTCAGCTATACCACCGGCGGTGCCAAACTGATCCTCGGTAAGTTTTCGACATTGATCGGCGCCGAAGTGATCGAAAGCCCACAGAACTGGAACTTCTCCCGTTCCTGGGGCTTTGAGCTTGGCCCGTACACCCACACCGGTGCACGTCTGACTTACGCTCCCACCGACAAGATCGGATTCACCATCGGTGTCAACAACGGCTGGGATATCTTCAAGGCGGCCGGCAGGAAGCAGAAGTCGCTAGAGGCGCAGGTCAACTACACACCGGCTGACTCGGTTTATCTGAGCCTTCAGGCCACCTCCGGCTCGGAGCCGGCCCAGGGCGGCTACGCCGCAGCGGGCACCATCTATGGCAACCGCACGCTGGTGAACACCGTGGACAGCTGGGATGTCAACGACAAGGTCTCGCTGATGGTTGACGCGGGCTACGGCACGCAGAAGAAGGCGATCAGCCTGGCCGCCGGCGCACCCGCGACAGCAAAGACGGTCAAGTGGTGGTATATCACGCCCTACCTGAACTACCACATCACCAGCCAGTGGCGCATCGCCCTGCGCGGACAGTACTTCGACGATAAGGACGGTTTCCGCACCGGTGTGGCACAGAAGCTAAAAGCCGGCACCTTCACGCTGGCTTACGCACCGTCGGGCACCAACTCGGAGATCCGTGCGGAGTACCGGTATGACAAGTCGAACGTCAAGGCGTTCAACTCGACCAAGGGCAACGCACTGCCCAAAAACTCGCAATCGAGTGCAGCCCTGGAGTTCATCTACACGATGTAAATGAGCTGACAAGCAGAAAGAAGGTAAAAGGGGCGTCCATCTGGGCGCCCCTTTTATGATGCCTCAATCAGGGATAATCCTGCCGCGTCGGCCGAACCATAATATCACTGACATGCACATGCGGAGGCTGCTCCACGATGAATCCGATGGCGTTGGCAATATCCTCGCCGTAGAGCAGCGGTCCGAAACCTTCATGGAAGCGGGTCACCTGAGCGCCATCGTAGCCTGCCGCATCCTGAAAGCCGCTGACGACAATCCCGGGTTCCACCAGCGAGACGCGCACCCCTTTCGGACCAACCTCTCGCCGCAGTCCCTCGGTCAGGGCATGCACGGCATACTTGGTGGAACCGTAGACAGCACTGAAAGGCGAGATATTGCGGCCGACGACCGATCCGATCACCACGATGTCGGCCGCCTTCTCATGAAAATCGGAGGCCTGTTTCTCCACCATCTGCCGGGCTGCCTCCTGGATCAGGGCCAGGGTCCCTGTCACATTGAGCTTCAGGATCTCTTCGAACTGTTCCAAGTCGGCCTCGGTAACAGCACCGCCCAGCCCTCTGCCGGCATTGGCCACCACAATATCGGCCGGCCGGCCAAAACGCGCCATAGAGGTGGCGAAGAGCTGGTCGATCACACCCCGATCGCCAGCATCGCCCGCCACGGCACAAAACGCCTCGCCCAGCTCCCTCTCCATTTTACCGAGCTTGTCGGCGCTTCGGGCATTGCCAACCACGGCGAAACCGCTGCTGACAAACCTTCTCACCGTCGCCTCGCCGATACCCGAGGATGCACCGGTCACGATCGCAATCCGCGAATAACGCGCTGTTTTACCTGCACCGTCACTGTTGTTCATTCGCCTCTCCTTCTTCAGGGGTGGTGGCACATAAGGGGCATCCATACCCGAACAGCGTTGTATTCGGATACGCGGACAACGGCTCTAGCCAAGACAACCATCCCGCAAACGTCAAGCCCGCCGGGTAGGGGCCTCGCCCTTTCATCCCATCATCCAGCCCCTGTCCACCGACGGCTAAAGACGGCATAAAGACAGGGCAGGACAAACAGCGTCAGGACAGTGGAAGAGACAAGCCCGCCCACCACAACCGTGGCCAGCGGCCGCTGCACGCCCGATCCGATACCGGTTGCCAACAGCAGTGGAATCAGACCAAGCGCTGCAATCGTGGCCGTCGTCATGACCGGCCGGAAACGGCTTTCCGCACCCAGGCAAATGGCATCCTCGATATCGCCCCCTTCGCAGCGGTGACGGTTGATCGCATCGACCAGCACCACCCCATTGAGTACCGCCACTCCGAACAGGGCGATAAAACCGATACTCGAAGGCACCGACAGATATTCGCCGGATACGAAAAGGGCGACGATGCCGCCGATCAGCGCCATCGGGACATTGAGCATGATCAACCCCGCCTGCCCGACGGAACGGAACATGAAATAGAGGAGCAAGAAGATCAGCGATAACGACAGAGGCACCACGATCATCAACCTTGCCTGAGCTCGCTGCTGGTTCTTGTATTGACCACCGAACACGACCGAATAGCCGGGCGGCAGCTCGACCTTCTTGTGAATACGCCGGTCCAGCTCTGCGACCAGCCCCCCCATGTCACGCCCCTCGACGTTGCACTGGATGACGACACGACGCTGGACGTTGTCACGTCGTATCTGGGGAGGACCCATCTCCATGTTGATCTGCGCCACATCACGCAACCGAACCCAGGAGCCATCCGGCGCCTGGAGGACCAGGTTGCCGATCGCCTCAACGCTGTCCCGATACGGCCTGGCCAGGCGCACATAGATATTATAACGCTCGTTTCCCTTGATGACCTGCCCTGCCTTGGTACCGCCGATCCCGTTCGAGACAAGTCGCATCACATCATCGACGGGAATGCCATAGCGGTCCAGTTTGTCGCGGTTCGGGCGAACCACGAGCTGTGCCTCACCCCGGATCTGTTCCAGCGCCACACCACGGGTTCCCTTCACATGCCGGGTCAATCTCTCGATCTCACGCCCTTTTTTAGCCAGCACGCCGAGGTCCGGGCCGAAAAGCTTGATCGCCAGCTCCGATTTGACGCCTGAAAGCATCTCGTCAACACGGGTTGCGATGGGCTGCGAGAATGAGAGCAGCGCCCCCGGCACCACCTCTATCTTCCGGCGCATCAGTTTCTCCAACGCTTCGCGACTATCCGCCGACGTCCATTGGTCATGTGGTTTGAGTCCCACGAATATCTCGATATTGGATACGCTTTCGGGATCACCGCCGACCTCCGACCTCCCCGTACGGGCACTGGCGTAGGTCACCTCCGGAAAGTTCCCGACCAGAATCCGTTCCATCCTCTCACCGATACCCTTGGCATACTGCAGCGAAGAAGAGGGATTCAGCGTCACACGGATATTCAATGTCCCCTCCTCCAGTTGAGGCACGAACTCGGTTCCCAGAAACGGCACCAGAGCAAGCGCGCCCAACAGGGCGGCCACCGATCCGCCGACGACCCATCCGCGATGGGCGAGCGCCATCCGAAGCATCCTTCGATATGCACGTGAAAGTGGTGCCAGAACCGGGCTCTCTTTGTGCCTCACGCCATGCCTGAACACATAGGTAGCCAATACCGGCATGACAAACATCGCAACCAGAAGCGACGCCCCCATGGCAAAGCAGATGGAGATCGCCATGGGCGTAAACATCCTTCCCTCCACGCCCTCTAGCGAAAACAGGGGTGTAAATACGACAAGGATGATCAACACTGCAAACAACACCGGCCGAGCCACCTCGCGGGCCGCCTCGGTGATGCGCAGGGCCAGACCACCCTCCTGCCCTTGGAAATGCTCCAGGTGCTTGAAGATATTCTCCACCATCACCACAGAACCATCGACCATCATGCCGATCGCGATGGCCAACCCACCCAGGCTCATCAGGTTGGCAGACACACCGTAATACTGCATCAATGCCAGTGCGGCCAGCACCGACACCGGCACAGAGACCAGCACCAGCATGGCCGCCCGCAGATTCATCAGAAACAGCATGAGGATGACCACGATCAACACGAAGGCCTCGATCAAGGCCTCCTCCACCGTCCATGTCGCCTTGGCGACCAGATCGGACTGGTCATAGAACGGCTCGATACTCACACCCTGGGGCAAAGCACTCTGAACCATCTTCAGACGCGCCTTGATATCATCGATCGTCGCCTTGGTATTCGCTCCGAAACGTTTGAGCACAATGCCGGCCACCACCTCGCCGAACGCTCTGGCTTTGCCTTCCGCGCCGCGCTCCGTCATCGTCACGGCACCCTGGCGTATGGCGCCGCCGAAACCGACCCGGGCCAGATCCCGGACACGCACCGGCGTGCCGTCGACCGTTTTGACCGGGATCTCCCCGATGGCCTTCAGCCCCTTCTCTCCGGCCGGAAGCCATCCCACGCCGCGAATCACGAGCTGGTCCTCGCCTTGCGGCAGATACCAGCCGCCGACATTTCGGTTATTGGCACGGATGGCCCTGACCACATCGCGACCGCTCAGATGGTAGGAGAGCAGCTGGTCGGGGTTGAGGTTCACCTGATACTGACGCACCTTGCCGCCGAACGAGAGGATATCGGTCACGCCGTTCACCGGCATCAGCATCAATTTGACCACCCAGTCGTTCAGGGCACGAAGCGACATGGCATCGTAACCGGTGTTCGGATCGGCCTTGAGAAAATACTGAAAGACCTGTCCGAGTCCGGACGTATTGGGGCCCATTCTCGGTCTTCCCGCCCAGGTGGGAATGTTCTGACGGGCATCCTGTAAACGCTGGAACACAAGCTGCCGGGCGAAATAGATGTCGGTGTCATCGTCAAATACGACCGTGACCACCGACAGCCCCATCTTCGAGGTGGAGCGCACCTCCGTGACACCGGGAAGAGCGTACATCACCGCCTCGATCGGATAGGTGATGACCTGTTCGACCTCCTTGGCTGCCAGGCCCGGTGATTCGGTATTGATGGTCACCTGAATGTTGGTGACATCCGGAAAGGCATCGAGGTTCAGTTTGGGAACGGCGAAGGCCGCATAAGCGATCCCACCGATCAGACAGAGCATGACAAAAAAACGATTGTTGGCCGCCGCATCGATCATTCGTGCAAACATGCGCCGCCCCCTACTCGTCCGCGAAACCGAATTTCGACATCTCGGAGAGCACGGAGAACGCCCCTCGCACCACCACGCGATCACCCGCCTTCAGGCCTCGCAACACAGGTACAAGCCCCATATTCGCCCTGCCGACATGAACGATCCGTCGCCTGTAGTAGCCCGGCTTCTCCTCGACAAACACCACCCTTCTGTCGCCATCCGCCTGAATCGCACGACGGGGCAGCAGAAGCGCTCTTCTGCCCTTGCCTGTCGCGATATCGACATCGACGAACATGCCGGGGCGCAATGCGCCACCATCCCTGTGGACCTCCAGGCGTACAGAAGCTGTACGAGTGGAGGGGTCCAGCTTCGGATGGATATTGACCACCTCTCCTTCATATCGTTTCCCACCGTTTTTCGGCACCACGATAGCATCTTGCCCTATCGCAATACCGGCCAGTTCCGTCTGGGAGACCCTGGCCTCGACCCACAATGTCTTTTCATCGGCGATCTGCAGAAGCGGTGTACCGGCGGAGACGTGTTGGCCCAGTCTGAAGTCGTCGGCCACCACCGCACCTTCGCGCGGCGACCGTAAAATCAGGCGGCCATAGTTCTGCTGCCCGACAAGGCCATCGACCTCGCTCCTTTTCAATCCATAGGAGGCCAATATCGCCCTGGCAGCCGCCAGAGAGGCATGATCCGCCTGATGGATGCTCTCGGCCTGCTGCAACCTGGAGCGCGATACGATACTCTGCTTTGCCAAGGGCTTCAGGCGCTGCAATTCCGCTCTGCTTTTACGATGTGCGGCCAACGCTTTCAGAAAGTCGGCCTCGGCCTGCGCCAGTGCGGTACTCTGCAGCTCCGCCAGTTTCTGCCCCGCTGCAACCGCATCGCCTAGGCGCACATACCGCGCCATCACAATACCGCCGACAAGCGGGCTGACATCATCAACCTGGTAACCGTTGAATTTCACCGTCCCGGGGGCGCGAACCTCGATCGCACGCCGCCGTAACCCGATCTTCCTGACAACCAGATTTGCCGCCTTGATCTGCCGGGAATCGAGATGAACCATTCCCTCGGCCCCATGGCCGCCCTCCGCAGCGACAGCAGATGCTCCCGAAGCACAACCTAAGACCAGCCATAGCATCGCTACGAATATGTTCATCCCTTGCCTCCCTGAAGAATGTATTTCGGGCGCCCGAGCACCTCGGCGACGCGGATTCGGGAAAGCCATACCCGCTCCGTCAGATGCAAGCGGGTTATCCGTGACCGCAAACTCTCATGCAGATAGACAAGAAGATTGGAGAGATTCATTTCGCCCTGTTCATAGGCTGTCCGAGCCAGGCGGATGTTTCCTTCGGCCATAGCTCCATGCGCCTGGCGGAAGTCAACCAGAGCCCGGACCGCCTTCTGATACTGGCCGATTGCCGTCGTCACCTCCCGCTTGAGTTTGACGATACGCCAACGCATCGACCCCTTGTCGCGCTCCAGACGAGCGACCGTCCTTCTGTAAGCGCCTGTATGAGTATTCAATGCGGGGATAGGCACCTGCAGGATCAACCCGACAATATGATCCCCTGAATAACGGGCCTCCAGAAGCTTCAACGTGGGATCGGGGAGACGATTCAAATCCGCCAGCCTCATGCTCGCCTCTCCAGCCCGGACATGGTCCCTGGCCGTACGGATATCCGGACGTGAGCTCAATGCCTGCTGTATCGCGTTTCTGGGCGGTTCCCATCCCGTATCGAGGCCGGGGATTTTGATCTGAAGGCGACTGTCCCTGTCGCCCAGCCCCAAGGCGTTGTCCATATCCCGCTGCGCTGTCAACAACAACTGCTCCGACCGCTCCTGACCGGAGACCGCATTCGCATAGGAGGCGCGGGCGAGATTCACATCGAGGCGGTTCTTCTCCCCGGCCTTCAGTCCCTGCTCCACGGCATGCAGAAGACGCAGCATGATATGCCGCTGTTGCCGCCGGGATGCGGCGATCTGTGACGAGAACTTGAGCCTGACGGCAGCCCGAGCGGCATCAATCTGGCGCTGCTGCCGAACATACAGGGCATGATCCTGTGCTGCATCAAGACCTGCCCTGGCCACCGCAGTTCTGCTGGCTCGCTTTCCTGGGATCTCGATCTGCTGTGACAGCTCCACCATGTAATCAGGTGTGATCCTGCTGCCGTCGGCAAGCCGCCTGCGCTGTGATCGGATACTGACAATCGGGTTATAGGCATAGGCCGATTGCTCGTCCAAGCTATTCCGCTCCATCGCGACGCCCTGCTCGGAGATACGCACCTCGGGGTGCGCCTCTCCGGCCAGCCTCATCGCCTGTTCAAGTGTCATCGGATTCGCACAGGCAGCCTGCTGAAAAAGAACAAGCCCCACACAACCCGACAAAAAATAATCCATTCGCACGGTTCCCCCCTGAAATCAAAATTGAATGATTGAAACGGTGGAAAAGCCGAGAAACGGTCCGGTCCGCACAAGCACCGTCCACGACGGGCTCATGCAGCAGAATCAACTGCGCCTGTCATCTTGAATGATGGAAGGATTCAGAAAACCGGCATCAAGCCGGCCCGGCACCGAAACTCAGCCGCGCGAAACTCTTGGAGGGTGTTCGATCCGGGTCGGTACTGTCACGCCAGCGAGCTGTGCCAGATGGAGCGGACGATCCGAAGCGGTATCGGCGACACCTAGGCTGAACAGCTTCTGGTCCGCGAATACATGGGAGGCGTGAATCTGACACACCCTGTCCATGTGTCCGCTACCATGGTCGCTGTTGCTGTGACCGGACTGCGTCCCGTTGTGTATCACGTGACCGGCCTGGGTTGTCGAGACATCCAGATGGTCGACATGCACATCAAGGCCGCATGTGAACATGGACAGCTGCAGACCGATAAAAGCGACCAAGGCCAGTACCCGCATGCATCGCAAATTAGTGAAGCCAGAATAGACAGTCAAATGGCAGGGCATGCGAAGCCGCCGCATGGACTCCCCTTCACAGACTCAATGCTCACGGATCGTCTCTTCGATCTCCTGCCCGAAATGACGGCCGCTTTTCTTTCCGAGACAGGCCAGCACGGCATCGCCCGCCTTCAACCCCGTCACCGCGACAGCCTCTCCCTCGGGCGCGGTCAGACGCACCGTCTCGGCATTCTGCAGCACCAGCGACAGCTGCCGCCCCGACTCGCTCTCGGCCGTAACCAGCAGCATCGGCCGCCGTTCGATCTTGTTGCGTCCCACGGCCACAACCCGCGTCTCGCCCGCCGGGTTGCAGACCAGCAGTTCATCCCCCGTGGTCAGTTCGCTGAGATATCGGGTGCGGTTGCCCGGCAGGCGCACATAGGCATGCACGGCGCCGGCATTGACGCGAAACGGCCGGGCATCGGCATAGGGGCTGTCGATATTCTCGTTATGCACAAGGAACATGGCCGCGGCGGCATTGCCGACCAGAAGCCCCTCCCCGGGCGGCAGGATACTGGTGGTGTCGATGCAGCAGCGGTCGCTCATCGCCACCGGCTTTACGGAGACGATACGAACCGGTTCCAGCGACACCCGTTCCATGGCGGCATGGGCCACCAGTGCCCCGCAGCGCCGGATCTCGGCCGGATCCCTGCTCTGCAGCAGAATGCCGTCGGCCCCGCGCTCCATCACCTGCAGGGCGATCTTCGCCTCTTCGGACGAATGCACCGTCTGGATCAGGTTGCCAGCCGCCCGTGAGATCAGATTCTCCAGTGGGATGATCGTCCAGTCGTCATTCTCGATGACGGTCGGCAGACGGCCATCCACCTCCGCCTCGTCCTCGCGGCTTGCGATGCGCACCCGTAACACGTCCCTCCCCCAGACCAGATCGCCGTCGTCCGCGATGGTCGGAATGCGCCCCAGCCGTCGCACCGATTCGCCGGCCCCGTCGGGCACCACCACGGCATCGGCGCCCGCCTCGATCGCAGCAGTCACCAGTTCGGGATCGACCGGATCGATCGCCACCCAGAATCGCTTCCTCACATCGGCCCTTCGTTCCACGGGTCTTGCGACTCGGTCAGTTGGGCGTGGGGCCCTGAACCACCTGCACCAGCGCGTCGGGACGCACCCATTTGGCAAAGGCCGTCTGGACCTGTTTGGCCGTCAGATTCACGTAGTGGTGCGCCGCCACGGTCGGCTCATCCAACGGCAGGTCGTGCGTCGCCCGGAACAGAAGCCCTCTGGCGATACCGCTCTCGCTCGCCTCCCCCAGTGGAATCCGTCGCAACAGTAACGCCTTGGCCTGATGCAGCTCGCCCTTGCTCACCGGCTTTTTCTGCATCTCCTGCAGCTCCCGGACGAGGATCGAATGGACCTTCGAGACATTGGGCGGATCGCAGGCGAACTCGACCATGTAGAGCCCCCGTGTACGACTGACGTGGAACGAGGAGGAGACGAAATAGACCAGCCCCGCCTTCTCGCGAAGATCTCGGTAGAGCCGGGTGGCATAGAAGGCGCCGCCCAGCACATGATCCCCCAGTTCGAGCGCATAGTAGTCGGGATCGGAACGGCGCACCCCGACCGTCTCCGCCACGGTGACCTGATCCTGCACCCGGCTGTCATCCGGTACCGTCGTGCTAGCGGCATGGTTGTCGGGCACCTCGGGCAGCAGCGTTTGTGGCTTCGGGCCATGCGCCTTCCAGGCACCGAAATAGCGGCTAATGATACGCTTCGCCTGCTGCGGCTGGATGTCACCGATGACGACGATGGTCGTCAGGTCGGGACGATAGGCCTTGCGATAGTAAGCCTCGGCATCCTTGCGAGTCAGCGCCGAAACCGTCTTGGGGGTGGCATGGCGCAGGGTCGGATCGTCCTTCGGATAGACCCCACTCAACAGCCCCTGTCGGGCCAGAAAGTCCGGACTGTGCAGGCGCCCCGCCACCTCGGCAGCCACCTGCCGACGGATGATACGGAAGGCTCGCTTGGGCAGCGCCGGATGCAGTTCGTTGTCGGCCAGGAGCTCCACCCCCCGCCTGACGTGCACGGTCGGCACCTCCACGCCGAAATCGCTCCCGGCCGACTCATCCGCGCTGATATCGTCGAGCGCCTTCTGGAAGGCCAACCGGTTCAGATCGGCAGTGCCGTAGGAGAAGAGGCGATCAAGCACCTCATCGACCCCCTCCTTGCCGCCGGGCACCTCCATGGAAGAACGGTTGCGGATATGGCCGTATATGCCGACCGTCTTGCTGATATGTTCCGGCTGCACGATCAGCCTCAGGCCGTTGGCTAGGGTAAACACCTTCGGATCGACGGTCGAAGGGGGGATATCCAGACGGTTCACCGCCTGCTTCGCCCACCCGGGCAACTTCACCTCGTGGCTCGGACTCAGGCCGAACGACTCCTTACCGCCGAAGCCCTTGGAGGCGACGGGCTTGCCGGACACCCTCGGCGTCAGGATCGCGGCCATGGCATGCGACTGGTCCAGATATTTGCGGGCAACCCGCGCGACATCCTTGGGTGTGACCGCCCGAATCGCATCGATATCCGCGGCAGGCGAACGGCGCCCCTCGACCGCCACGGCCTGCGACCACAATTCGGCCAGCCCACCGGTGGAATTTTTGCTGAATTCGAGATCGGCAATCTCATGCCGCTTGGCCGCCGCCACCAGATCCGCCGACACACCCTTTCGCATCCGTTCCAGCACACCGCGCAGCGATTTAAGCAGCGCATCGGCATCGCCCCCCTTGGGGAAGCCGGCCACGGCATAGCCCAGGCCTGCCTGGGACAGGGTCTGCATGGAGAAATCGGTAAACAGCGCCTTGCCTTCCGGAACAAGGCCGTAAAGCTCCGCCCGGCGACTGTCCAGCACATCGGCCAATATCTGGGCCGCCGCGTAGTCAGGGCTATCCCAGCCCGGCATGCGGAAGGAGAGCACGGCATAGCCGTAGGGGCGATCGGTCGTCATGCGCAGTGTCTGCGGCTTGACCGGCTGCAGCCGGATCGTAGGCCGCTTCGGCAGATCCCTGGCATGGATGTCGGCGAAGCGCTTCCTGACCAGAGACAACGTGTGTTTCGGGTCGACGTTACCGACGATGACGAGCACCGCATTGTTCGGCGCATACCAGGTGTCGTGAAACCCCTTCAACATCCCCCAGCTTGTCTTGTCGAAGGAGGGACGGGTTCCGAGCGCATCGTGGGCGTACGGGGTGCCTTTGAACATCGCCTTCAACAGCTTGCTGAACAGCACGTATTCAGGGTTGGAGAGATCCTGGGCCACCTCCTGCTCGATGGCGCCCCGCTCCTGCTTCCACCCCTTCTCGCCACCGGTCACCCCGCGCATACGGCTCGCCTCGATATGCAGCACGACATCCATATCCTCGGCCGGCACGGTGAAGAAGTACTGCGTGACCGACTGCTGGGTATCGGCATCGAAGCTGCCGCCCATGCCTGCTGCGATCGCAGCCAGCTGGTTCTTCGACAGGCCGGGGCTACCGCGGAACATCATGTGCTCAAGCGCGTGCGCCGTGCCAGGAAACCCCTTGGGCGCCTCATTGGAGCCAACGCGATAATTCATCTCCATGGTAACAACCGGTGCCAGAGGGTTGTTCACCACGATCACCCGCATGCCGTTCGGCAGCGTACTGTGCACCACCCTTCCGGCATCCGGGCCCGGCGAAGTCATCCGCGGGATACATTGACCGGTCGCCGGCAAGGCGAGCAGCAGCGCCATCAGCACGGCACAGCGAAGAAGGCCGCGCGCGTCTGCGGGGATAAGGTGGAATGCGTTCTGGAGCCTGGTACCTGTCATACGCCATCCTCTGTCGCATCCGGATTGAGACCCGTCTGCCGGTGGAATCGGTCAACGCCTTGCCTGCACGCCCGGAGGGACGTGGCCGGCGACGACCAGCGGCTCATGGTATGGCAACATCCGAATCAGGCAACCCGTCACCGGGCAGAAAGAGAGGCGGTCACTCCCTTCCGAGCAGTGTCTCAAGCAGACGCTGCTGGTTGGCCAGCATACGGGAGTGCAACAGCTGCAGCAGCAGCTCCGCCTGCCGCTGCGAACGGCGCAGCATCGCCGAACGCTCGGTCAGAAGCGAAGCGGTGTGTGAGAAGGGAAGCTCCATCCTCGGCCACAACGGCGCCACCCCCTCCAGCGGACGGTGATGAAGCTCATCGAGAATGGTGTCGAACAGCGACCTCAGCCCCTGCATCTCCCGCTGCTGCTTGCTATGCAGTGCCGCCAACTCTGCTGCACGCAGCAGTACCGTCCCGTGTTCGCGCACCAATCCGTCCCACGAACCGGTATCGGTCGGCTGTTCATGCAACAGATGCATCAGCCGGAAGACATCCTTGTAGAGTTCCTCCTCATCATGATGTGACCAGATCGCCCGGTGGATATGCAATGCGGCCGAGCTCAGCGCCATCAGGTTTCGAAGCGAGTAGAGAGCATGCTTGACCTCCTCCTTGACGAGATCGCTCCCTTCACCTCTCGGTGCAATAATAAAACGCAAGGT
>DATFLK010000012.1:0-4993 GCA_035267815.1 Mariprofundaceae bacterium
AGTGTCAGGGACTCTTTCAGGGAGGGCATGGCGGCAATGTCGCCGGATGAGAAGCTGAAGAAGAACTTGAATGCGAAAGGGAAGACGCCGAAGTATGCGAACAGACCGCCACCGTAGAAGAGCAGGCCGCCGGCAAGAAAGAGGGGGCCGAACATGCTTCTTTCATGCTCGTAGAGACCGGGAACGGTAAAGGCCCAAATCTCCGAGAGTAGCCACGGAAAGGTAATGAAGAAGGCGAAAAACATCGCCACGCGAAGATAGGTAAAGAAGGCCTCGTGCGGGGCGATGAAAACCATCGTGTGATGCCCGCCCAATGCTTTCCGTAGAGGCTCTGAGAGCCATCCGAACAGGACATCGGCTTGCCAGTAGCACAGGACAAACATGACGATGAGAAGCAGCATGTAGCGCAACAGACGGTTGCGCAGTTCAATGAGATGGGGAATCAATGTGTTTCTTGGTTCCGCTCTTTCGATTGCCCGGAGGCTGGCCGATCAAAGTCCGTAACCTCATGGGTTACGTCGCGGATTTTTCCTTTGACATCAATAATTTCATTCTCGACAGGATTGCGTACCTGCTCCTGGATGTTGCGCCACTGTTGCGTGGCGTAAGAGATGACCCGGCCTATGTTGTGCGCGGCCTGAGGTAAACGGTCCGGCCCCACTACAAGCAGGGCAACGAGGCCGATTACCAGCATTTCCATCCAGCCGATGCCAAGAAAGTCCATAGTCGTTTATCCGGTGAGGCGCGACGGCGCCTTATGGGTTTTCGTTGCTGCTTTCCTTATGGGAATCTTCTTCCTGTAGTCCGCTGCGAAGGCTGCGGACAAACCGGCCAAGTCCTTCACCCAGTTCCGGGAGACGTCTTGCTCCGAACAGTACGAGCACGATCAACAGGATGACGAGAAGTTCCCATATTCCTAGGCCAAACATAGTTACCTCCTGATGCGTAAACCGTTTGGGGGTGGTTACGCACCGAACGGCAGATTAATGGAACCCTGTTTCTGGACAAGGTGCCGATAAGAAGTATGACGCAAGCATCCTCTCTTGGCTAGGTGGCGATTCCACCTCTTCGGATGCGGATGGGCCCCGGCCTATGCGCTTCCTGTTGTCGCTTCCGGCAGGGAGGTCAGTTCGATCGGTTCGGAGCACTCGGGGCAGTAGCGAAACTGCGGTAGGCTGCCGTCCCGTTCAAGATTAATGCTGATCGCCTTGCCGCACGAAGGGCAATCGCCGTCAGCGTGTTCGGCATCCTGCTCTCCGGCGGTCATCTTTTTGTAGGAGAAAAAGATGCCGGCGATGAAAAAGCCGGGTACGAGAACGAAGTGGGCGATGATGATCGGTATACTCAAGAGAGCCAGGGCCCACATGCCGAAAAGCGCCTTGAGGGCCTGTATCTTGCGTTCCTTGGGGGTATATCGGGTCCAGTGCATGATAGCATCGGTCTTTTTGTCGCCCTGACCGGCAAATTGAATAGGCTGTTCGATCTTCTCAGACATCCATCCCTCCTTCTCCTTGCTGGAACGCGTTACGATATTGACTGTTGTGGCGGAGTGGAAGCCCCATTTTTTACAGGCACCATGATCAGCGGCCGGCTCCGTTGAGCCGCAATGGCGGGGAGCGATATGCCCGGGAGCGCTTCCAGGGCATCCTCAGGGCATCTTTCGATGCATTGCCTGCAGCCGATACAGGCGTCAGGTCTGAACTCCAGTACCGCATTGGCACCAAACGGCTTGAGCGAGAGAGCCTGAGTGGGGCACTGCTCGACACATTCGTTGCAGGCAGTACAACTGTCGTTTGCCTGGATGGCTCCCATCGGCAGCGACGGCAGGTCAGGTACCGGCGTGAAGTTTGGCTTTAGGCGCGGCAACGCCTTCAGGAACAGGCGGTGGCGCAGGGGCAGGGTGCTCTCCTTCTCGTTCGGTGGTGCCTCCTCGGCCAGTTCCTCCCTGGCAGCTTGGCCGATCTGTGCGGCCGTCATGGCCATGCCTTGGGCGATCGAGGGGATGATGTTGCGGAAAAAGGCGCGGCGCGAAGGTTCGCTCAGACCAGGGCGTTCCTCTTTTGGTTCGGGGCGGGGCACTTCGGGTGGAGCATCATGACGGATGTTGAGGCGTACCTCCAGCGCCATGTTGAGGGTTTTATAGTCGTTTTCAGTGCCGGAGAAGATGTCGGATCCGTATCGCCTAGGGCAGGTGCCACACCGGTCGATACCGGTGATGTGCATGTCGCGAATCCCCTCCGCAGCGATCGATGCCAGCAAAAAGGCATCCCACACGCCGTGGCAGGCCACCTCTATATCGGCTTGCTCCGCATCTGCGGACGCGCTGCAGGCGACATGGAGGCGGGTGTTGCCTTGTCGGCCCAGCTGACGAGCCTTTCCGACGATGGCGTAGGGATCAATCTCGCTACCGGTAACCGCATGAACCGGGCAGACGGAGGTGCAGGCCATACAGCCGGTACATATGTCGCTGTCGAGCCGCGGGATGCTCGAATCCAGCCGGATGGCACCGGGCGGACATATATCCCGGCATCGCGTACACGGGGTGGATCCGGTTTGTGACGATGATCGCTCGTTGAGGCAGTGAGCCTCTTGAATCTCAGGTTGTGCGCTCATCCGGCCATCATGCCATAGCGTTTTCTGTCATGCTATTGTCATGCAGGTCGGTATTGACTATACCCATAGGTCTGCTCAGGTTGAGGGTCGCACGGCTATGCCTTGGAGGGTGCCGGCTGTGCTCCGGGTTAACTATGTTGTTATAGGGAGGGTGTTCCATTGGACGACAAGGATAAAGGCCGCAGGGATTTTCTCTATACCGTCGCAACGGGTATGGGCGTGGCCGGCGCCGCGACCGCTGCCGTTCCCTTCGTTCGCAGCATGCAGCCGGCCGCTGATACCATGGCAGCCTCCACGACCGAGTTCGATCTCGCCTCGCTCAGTCCTGGTGAGCTCAAGGTCATCGAATGGCGCGGACAGCCGGTTTTCGTGCTGCACAGAACGCCGGAAATGATCAAGGAGATCCGTGGCCATAATCAGATGCTGAAGGATCCACAGTCACGGGCGATTCCCGAGGTTCAGGCGGTTTGGATGAAGAGCGAGGCTCAGCGTATTGATCGTTCGATACGCCCGGAGTATTTGGTGATCAGTGCCGTCTGCACACATCTCGGATGCGTACCGACCTTCAAGCCGACACCTGGGCAGAAGGACTGGGGCAATTCGGTTCCATCCGACTGGCCCGGAGGCTGGCACTGCGAATGCCATGGCTCCTATTACGACCTCTCGGGAAGGGTGATCAAGGGCTCTCCTGCTCCGTATAATCTGCACGCCATTCCGTACAAATATCTTCATGATGCAACGGTTTTGATCGGATAGGGGGGCCGTATGATTGAGAGAATGCTGAATACTCGCCTAGCGGGATGGATTGATGAACGCACGAACGCGGTCAGTTTTATCCGCTATCACCTCATCGACTATCCGACGCCGAAGAGCCTGAACTACTGGTGGGCCTTTGGTTCGATCGCACTGGTGATTCTGATCATTCAGATTGTCACCGGGCTGTTTCTGGCCATGAACTACAAGGCTTCGACGGTGGCCACTGGAGGGGGCTTTACCGTCGCCTTTGATTCGGTCGAACGCATCATGCGCGATGTTAATTACGGATGGCTGATCCGCTACATGCACGCGGTCGGCGCCTCGTCCTTCTTCTTCGTTATCTACCTGCATATGGCTCGGGGCATCTATTACGGCTCCTACAAGGGGCCGCGTGAGGTATTGTGGCTGATCGGGGTGGCGCTGTTCCTGATCATGCAGTCGACGGTCTTTTTCGGCTATCTGCTGCCGTGGGGGCAGCTCTCCTACTGGGGAGCCACTGTGATTACCAATATCTTCGGCGCTACGCCGGTGATCGGCCCCTGGCTGACGGAGCTGGTGCGTGGCGGTTTCTCCGTCGGGGATCCGACGTTGACACGCTTCTTCGCCCTGCATTTCCTCTTCCCGCTGGTGCTTTTCGCGATCGTGATCCTGCATGTGTTAGCGCTGCACAAGACCCACTCAAACAACCCGACGGGGGTGGAGCAGAAGTCCAAGAAGAGCGTTATCCCGTTTCATCCTTACTACACGGTAAAGGATCTGTTCGGGATCGGGGTGTTCCTGATCATCTTTGCCTACTTCGTGTTCTATAATCCGACCGGTTTCGGTTATTTCATGGAGACGGATAACTTCTCGCCAGCCAATCCGCTGCATACGCCGGGGGATATCTCGCCTGTCTGGTATCTGACTCCATGGTACGAGATACTCCGCATGATTCCCTCCAAGACGGGTGGTATTCTTGCGCTCAACCTTGCCTTTATCCTGCTCTTCCTGCTGCCATGGCTGGATCGTTCACCGGTGCGTGCGGCCACGTATCGGCCGGTTTTCCGTCAGATGGTCTGGCTCTTCTTCGTGGCCATTCTGGTCATGGGATATTGCGGTCATCATCCGGTTACTCCGGTCTACAATCTGATTGGGCGCATCGCTGGCGGGGTCTATTTCGGCTTCTTCCTGCTGCTGCCGTTCGTGCACAAGTTCGAGAATCCCAAACCGTTGCCGGAAGAGGAGGGGGCATAACCATGCGGCAGACCGTAATGACTGTTACCAGACCGATCGTTTTTGTCGCCATCCTTGTCTGTGCAGTGTTGTCTACGAAGATAGCATCGGCAGTCGAGGCGACTTCCTCCCTTAAGCAGGCTCATATCAACCTGGATAAGAAGACGATAAACAAGGGGCTGCAGGTCTTTACCGATGTCTGCATGGGGTGTCATTCGGCCCGCTATCTGACCTATCACGACTTGATGGATTATCCGATGTTCGGCCTGACACGGAAGGAGGCGCAGGATCTCAGCGGTGGCCAGCCACTGACCGCTGCCATGATGTCGTCGCTTCCACCGGAGGCTGCCAAACAGAGCTTCGGTGTGGCGCCGCCGGATCTCTCCATTATCGCCAAGGCCCGGGAAGGGAA
>DATFLK010000013.1:0-26056 GCA_035267815.1 Mariprofundaceae bacterium
GGCATGGGCATGGCCCTGCGAACCGTAACCGATGATGGCCACCTTCTTTCCCTGGATGATCGACAGGTCGGCGTCTTTATCGTAATAGACATTCAATGCCATGGTTTACTCCTTCAATGCTCATATTCGGACGCGGTATTCAGTGCAAACGCGCACCAGTGCGTTCCCCGAAAGGGGCCGCAGGATAATGCTTTTTTGACCCGAGTTCATCCCTTTATTCATCGTCTTTATTAATCGGCACGTCCGTTGCAACATCCCATGTCCGGATGTCCCGTTCCGCACCGGCAGCGATATCGATCCAAAGGAGTATGTCATGCTGATAGTCATTTCACCTGCCAAGAAGCTCGACTTCGACAGCCAAATCCCCGACCTGCTGCCAACCACCCCCCGCTTTCTGGACCAGGCCGAGGCGCTGATCCGGATCCTGCGCACCCTCTCGACCGAGGAGATCGGCGCGCTGATGAAGATCAGTCCGAAACTGGCAGAGCTGAACCTGCAGCGCTACCGGGCGTGGTCCACGCCCTTCACGCCGGAGAACGCCAGACCGGTCCTGTTCGTGTTCCGCGGCGATGTCTATCAGGCCCTGGATGCCGACACCCTCTCCGCCGACGAGGTCCGCTTTGCCCAGTCGCACCTGCGCATCCTCTCCGGCCTCTACGGACTGCTGCGCCCGCTCGACCTGATCCAGCCCTATCGTCTGGAGATGGGAACGAAACTACCCAACGAGTGCGGCAAGGACCTCTACGCCCACTGGGACACGGCCATTGCCGAGGCACTGAACAGTGATCAGCCCGACGGCGAGGCGCAGACGCTGATCAACCTCGCCTCCAATGAGTATGCGAAAGCGATCGATCGCGACCGCTTCAGAGGCCGCATCATCACGCCGCAGTTCAAGGAGAACAAGGATGGTGCCTACCGGATCATCGGCATCCATGCCAAACAGGCGCGTGGCCTGATGAGTCGATACATCATCCGGCACGGCCTGCGCGATCCCGAAGCGATCAAGCAATTCAACGAAGCCGGATACAGCTATCGCCCGGCACTCTCTTCCGGGGATATATGGGTTTTCGCGCGTTAGCGCATGGCGAAAGCGTGGGAGAGACTGGTGGGCCCACCAGGACTCGAACCTGGAACCAACCGGTTATGAGCCGGTAGCTCTAACCAATTGAGCTATGGGCCCGCCCGCCGCCGCGAACGGCAGGCTAATGCGACGGCTGGGGGGAGGCAATCGGTGATCGCTTGCGGCGACCGGTCGAGACAATGCTAGGCACAGTGGCTACGATGGTTTAGCTTCCATCCGCTCAATATGAAATTCACCGAACTCAATCTCCCCGACCCCATTCTGCGCGCGATTGCCGATCTCGGCTTCGAATCGCTCACCCCCGTCCAGGAGGAAGCGCTGCCACTCGTGCTGGAAGGACGCGATCTCGCCGGCCAGGGACGCACCGGCACCGGCAAAACCGCCACCTTCCTGATCGCCACTCTGACACGGCTACTCAACGAACCCCCCAAACAGGGTCGGAAGAAGAGCGATCCGCGCGCCCTGATCATCGCCCCGACGCGGGAACTGGCAGTGCAGATCTCCGACGATGCCAGGCAGTTGACGAAGTATACGGACCTGAAACTGCATACGGTGTTCGGCGGCATCGATTACGAGAAACAGAAGAATGCTTTCAATGATGGTGTCGACCTGTTGATCGGTACACCGGGGCGGCTGATCGACTATTTCAAGCAGCGCTGTTTCAACCTGAAATCGTGCGAGATTCTGGTCGTCGACGAGGCCGACCGGATGTTCGACCTCGGTTTCATCAAGGATCTTCGCTACCTGATGCGGCGCCTGCCCCGGTTCGACGAACGCCAGTCGCTGCTCTTCTCGGCCACCCTCTCCTACCGGGTACTGGAGCTCGCTTACGAGCACATGAACGATCCGATCAAGATCGAAGCGGAGACCGGCGACATCACCGCCGAGGGAATCGACGAATCCCTTTACCATGTCGCCATGGACGAGAAGTTACCGATGTTGATCCACCTGCTCAGAGAGCATCAGGTGGAGCGTGGCATGCTCTTCGTCAACGAGAAACGCACCGGCGAGAAGGTAGCCCGAAAACTCGCCCGCTACGGCTTCGCCGTCGGCATCCTATCCGGCGATGTGCGCCAGAAGAAACGCATGCGTATCCTAGACGACTTCGGCCAGGGCAAGCTGCATCTGCTCGTCGCCACCGATGTCGCCAGCCGCGGCCTGCATATCGACGGCGTCACACACGTCTTCAACTACGATCTTCCGGAGGATGCGGAGAATTACGTCCACCGCATCGGACGCACAGCCCGAGCCGGCGCCACCGGCACCGCCATCTCCTTCTCCTGCGAACGTTTCTGTTTCGGTCTGCCTGACATCGAGACCTATATCGGCCACTCCATCCCGACGCCGAAATGGGACCACAGTAATCTTGAGATCGGTCCGTCGACCCATCCCGACGCCTGGGCTGAGGGGATGAAAAGCGAGGACCGGCAACAGCCGGATGGCCGACAGGGGGCCAAGAAGGGGGGCTCCGGCGGCAGGCGCAGGCACGGACGCAGGCCACCTCGTAACAAGGGCTGATCCAGCAACGGTCTGGCCGTTGACGCTTCGTCTCCTCCAGATCACCGACACCCATCTCTTTGCCGACCGTGCCGGCCGGCTCAAGGGCATCGACACGACGGCCGCACTCAATGCCGTGATCGACACCTGTCACCAGCGCCATCCGGTACCTGAGCTCGTCCTGCTGACCGGGGATCTCTCCCACGATGGCTCGGCCGCCTCCTACCGTCGTGTAGCCGAAGCCGCCGCAGCACTGGACGCCCCCGTGCTCGCCATCCCGGGCAACCATGACGACCCCGCCGTCATGCGGCAAAGCGGACTCGGCCGCGAGCGTTACCGCCTGATGCCGGGATGGCAGATCATCATGCTCGATAGCACCGTGACCGATGAGGAGCAGGGGAGACTGGCTGAGGATGAGCTCGCCTTTCTGGACGACAGGCTCTCCCGTCACCCCGACCGGCATGCTCTGATCGCGCTGCATCACCACCCCGTACCGGTCGGCAGCCGCTGGCTCGACGCCATCGGACTGGAAAACGGCCATGCACTCTTCGGGATTACCCGCCGGCATCCTCAGGTGCGCGTCCTAGTCTTCGGCCATATCCATCAGGCCTTCGACAAAAAGAGGGACGGGATCCGGTTGCTCGGCACGCCAGCCAGTTGCGTACAGTTCAGGCCGCGTGCCGACGATTTCTCTCTGGACGCCCTACCGCCGGGCTACCGCCTGCTCGAGCTATCCGCCGACGGCGCCATTGCCACGGAGGTGGTCCGCCTTCCGGCGCAGGAACGCAGTACTTAGTAGACGCGCCAAGCCCGACGCATCAACCGCTTGGACAGCCTGATGCGGTGATGACGGAAGCTCTTCCGGTTGACCGAGAGCATCTGCACCCGCGGCATCTCGACCGGCAGTGCACCCGCCCGCTTGCCAGCCAGTACCTGACTGGAGAGATTCGCCGCCTGCCGTCCCATCAGGGTATGATCGGACGAATAGGCAAAGAGGCTCCCCGCCCGAACCAGCCGGTCCGAATAGCCGATTAGCGGCGTGTCGTACCGGTCGGCCATGGCAAAGACATAACGTATGACCTCGGACGCACGAAAGAGGTGGTCCCGAACCACCCAGTAGGCATCGACATGCGGCATCAGCTTCCGCAGCGCCTCCAGCGCCTGCCGCGACGAGTGCGCCGGCCTGGCCACCAACACTTGATGATGGCGTGCGAGGGCCTTGCGCGCCGCCGCCACCATATATCCGCTCTCGTCCGGGTTGTAGACCACACCGATGCGATGCATATGCACCGCAAACCGGCCTGCCAGCGCCATCAGCCTGCCAGGCGGTGTATCGGTCGATACACCGGTGATATTGCGTGCTCCGCCCATGATCGAAGCCGGATTGGCCACCATGCAGAAGATGACGGGGAGTTCAGTCAAGCGGCCGGCCAGTGCTCTGAGCGGCTCGTCGCCGACCGCCAGCACCTGGACCGGATGCTCTGCACGTATCCGCGGGATCAGTGCCCGCTCGTCCCTGACACTGCCGTTCTCCCGGCACCCCACCACGCGGACCGGGATGCTGCTCTGCTGCCGAAACCCGGCCAGCGCTTCGGCATAGGCCGCCACATGCGTATCCAGCAGCGCCACGATCTCACGCGCCTGTGCACAGCCGGGAGATAGCCAGGCCAGCATCAGCGCCAATCCGGCCACGCCGCTGCGAAACCACCCGCTCATATCGCCCTCCCCGTCCGCCTGTCTGCCACGCACGATGCCGGCAGGCGCCACGTATCCACGATAGACGCAACCCGGGAAAGATAAAACCTTGATGTGTCGGAAAATTTCCTTGGGGCGCCGGAACCGGCCTACCCCTCCACCGCCTCGCGCCAGACAAGCGCCAGACGGAATCCCTCGTTGCTGACCTCAGCCGGAAGCTCTCGCTTGATCTCGGAGAGCGACATATATTCGTCCGCATCCTCCAGCGCCTGGATAATGATGTCGAAACACTCCCCCAGAATCCGCTTCGGATCGACCGCCAGCCCCGCCCGGACCAGCGCGATGAAGTGCTTCATGACCGTTACTTCGCTGATACCCTGCTGTTCGGCGATCTCGGATATATCGAGGCCCTGACTGTAGAGCTTCCAGGTGTACATCTGGCTGTCGTTGGCCGGCGGCCCTTTGGCCACCAGTTTCGGCGCCGCACTGGCCTTAGCTGCTCCGCCCTTCTCGGCCTCCCCGGCGTGCCGGCCCAGCACCTCCAGAAAGGCCTCGCCGTAGAGCTCCAGTTTGTGCTGCCCCATGCCGCTGATCTTCGACAGCGCATCCATCGAGGTAGGAAGACGCTCACCCATCTCCATCAGGGTGGCGTCGCTGAACACCACATGCGGCGGCAGCCCCTCGGTATCGGCCAGCTTCTGACGCACCTCACCCAGCTCCCGGAAAAGGGCATTGCCGCCACGCGGCGGCAGACGCCGCATGCCACGCTTCACCCCCGGCTTGAACTTGGCCAGCGTCACCTGCTCCTTCCCCTGCAGTACCGCCTCAGCCTTGGGAGTCAGCTTCAGCGCCGAGCGCTGACTGATATCCTGAAGGAGAAAACCGCGATGGATCAGCTGACGCAGCGTCGAGGTCCATTCGTCGGCATTCAGCGCCTCACCGACACCATAGGTCGAGAGCTTGTCATGCCCGTGTTCACGGATGCGCGCCGTCTTGGCACCACGCAGCACATCCACCACGGTCCCCTTGCCGACCTGCTCGTCCAGCTCCCGGACACAGCTCAGGGCCATCTTGGCCTCGTGTGTGGCATCGCACACCTCCGGCGGATCGAGGCAGATATCGCAGTTACCGCAGGAGGTATCCAGCGTCTCGCCAAAATAGCCGAGCAGCACTTGGCGGCGGCACGTCAATGCTTCGGAGAAGCCGACCATGCTGTTGAGCTTGTGCACCTCGATGCGGCGCTGATCCGCCGCCTCGACGTTGTCGATCAGTCGCCGGACCAGCGCGATATCGCCGGACCCGTAGAGCAGCAGCGCTTCGGACTCCATGCCGTCGCGACCCGCCCTGCCCGTCTCCTGATAGTAGCTCTCGATGCTCTTGGGGATGTCGTGGTGCACGACAAAGCGCACGTTGGGCTTGTCCACCCCCATGCCGAAGGCGATCGTCGCCACGATGACACGAATGCGATCGTGCAAGAAGTCGTCCTGCACCTTCTCACGGCGCGCCGAGGGAAGTCCCGCATGATAAGCCGCCGCGCGCACGCCGTTGCGCTGCAGATGCACCGCCACCTCCTCCACCCGCTTGCGCGACATGCAGTAGATGATGCCTGACTCGCCCTCCCAGTCGTTCAGGAAGTCGAGCAGCTGTCGCATCGGCTGACTCTTCTGCGTGATCAGATAGCGAATATTGGGACGATCGAAACTGGAGACGAACTGCTGCGCCTCGGGAATACCGAGACAGCGCACAATATCCTCGCGGGTATGCTGGTCGGCCGTAGCTGTCAGTGCCAGGAGCGGCACACCGGGGAAGCGCTCGCGCAGCACGCCGAGCTTGATGTACTCGGGACGGAAGTCGTGCCCCCACTGGGAGACGCAGTGCGCCTCGTCGATGGCGAACAGGGCGATCTCGACGCCGTCGAGCTGTTTCAGGAAACTGTCGGAGAGCAGTCGCTCGGGCGCCACATAGAGCAGGTCGAGCTCGCCGTCAGCCAAGCGCCGCATCACCTCGCGCGCCTCGGCTGTCTTCAGCGACGAGTTGTAGTAGGCCGCCTTGACGCCGCAGCAGGTAAGGGTATCGACCTGATCCTTCATCAACGAGATCAGGGGCGAGACGACGATGCCGGTGCCCTTCCGCACGATAGAGGGAATCTGATAGCAGAGCGATTTGCCGCCGCCCGTGGGCATCAGCACAAAGGCATCTCCGCCGTTCAGAATCGATGCAATCGCATCCTCTTGCACGGGACGAAAACGATCGTACCCGAACACCGAATGCAAGACATCCTGTGCCTGCTGCATCAATTTTTTGTCAGCCATTTTTTTATCCTACACATTCCAAACGGGTTTTCCAGCCGGCAATAGCGGATGTGCCTCACGGACACAGGGCGGTATCCGACCGGATTCACGGCGATTTCCGACCGACCGCATGGATATCGGGACCATCTTGCTGCATGATGGTCTCCCATGCAGCCACTGGCCGGAAAACGCATCCTCATCACCCGCCCCGCCGCACAGGCCGAGACCACGGCGGCAAAGGTGCGGCAGCGCGGCGGCATCCCTGTGCTCTTCCCCTGCCTGCAGGTGGACTGCCTGCCGGAGCACATCCGCCGGGGCCTTGCGGCGCTGGTGGAACCTGGTACAGAGGCACTTTTCACCAGCAGCAACGGGGTCGAGTGCGTGGCCCGGCTACTGGGCAGTGGTTTTGCCTCCACCTTTGCCGACATCCCGGTCGCAGCCGTCGGCCGCAAGACGGCCGAACGCCTCCGGGCAAACGGCATCGTCCCCGCCCTGACGCCCGAGACCCACTCCCAGGAGGGGCTGCTGGATGCCTATGCCGGACGCGCCCCCGCCCGGCTTGTCTTCTTCCGGGCCGAGGAGGGACGCAATCTTCTCGCGCAGGGACTGACGGCGCAGGACACCGATGTCGTCATGGTGCACGCCTACCGAACCGTCTGCCCAACGGACGATGCCGCCGACATAGTCCGGCAGATCGAAACGGAAAGCATCGACGCCGTGCTGCTGGGCAGCGAAAAGACCGCCCGCCACTACCTGCATCGCATCGGCAACGCCCAGGTCGCCGCCCGGCCCGTGGCCGCCGCCATCAGCCCCAAGGTGGCCGAGTATGCCACCGGGCTTAAACTGAACGTGCAGGTCGTGGCAAAAGAGGCTAGTTTTGACGCCATACTGGATGGTCTGGAAGCATTCTTCCGCGAATAGACCGACTGAAGGAGGAGAGATGCGCAAGACAGGACCCGTGATACGCCCGCGCCGACTGAGGCAGAGCCCGGCCATTCGCCGGATGGTGCGCGAGACCACTCTCTCTCCGGAAAACCTGATCTACCCGATCTTCGTCGACGAGACGATCAGCGAGCCCAGGCCGGTCGGCAGCATGCCCGGCGTCTCCCGCCAGCCGATCTCGGCGGTGGGCGAGGTGACACGCGAGGCCGCATCGCTCGGCATTCCTGGCATCATCATCTTCGGCATCCCGAAGGAGAAAGATGCCATCGGCTCCTCCGGCTGGGACAAGCACGGTGTCGTGCAGGAGGCGATCCGAGCCGCCAAGAAGGCCTCGCCGGAGACCTGCGTGATTGCCGATACCTGCTTCTGTGAGTACACCGATCACGGCCACTGCGGCGTACTCGACCACGAGACGGTCGACAACGATGCTACACTGGCCAACCTGCAGAGGGAGTCCGTCTCCTACGCCGAGGCGGGCGTCGACATAATCGCTCCCTCCGGCATGATGGACGGCATGGTCGCCGCCATCCGCGCCGGTCTGGACGACAAGGGCTTCCAGGACGTACCGATCATGTCCTACGCGGTCAAATACGCCTCGGCCTATTTCGGTCCGTTCCGCGACGCCGCCGACTCCACTCCGAGCTTCGGCGACCGCAGCACCTACCAGATGGATCCCGGCAACGCGCGCGAGGCGATCCGCGAAGCGCTGCTCGATGTTGACGAGGGCGCCGACATCCTGATGGTCAAACCGGGGCTGGCCTACATGGACATCATTCGCTCGGTCAAGGAGGCGACGAACCTGCCGATGGCCGTCTACAATGTGTCAGGGGAGTACGCCATGGTGAAGGCTGCGGCGGAGCGGGGATGGATTGATGAACGGAGAGTAGTGATGGAAACCATGCTCAACTTCAGGCGCGCCGGCGCCGATCTGATCCTCACCTACCACGCACTCGACGTGGCACGCTGGCTGGCGCATGACTGACAGCGACAAGCGCGACGAGCAGGAGGCCGAGAAGATCACCGTCGTCGAGGAGACGACGGCCGACGAGTCCGTTTCTGCGGACGAGAGCGCCACAGAAGTGCCGGAGACAGCACCGAAACGCAGTAAATCTTCCTGGCTCTGGCCGATCGTGATCCTGATCATCGGCGGCCTGTTGGCCGGGTGGATCTGGATGCCGGCGAAGAACCGCCAGCAGGTCACCTCCTTCATCGTGCAACAGCTCGACCGCTTCAAGTCGTCACAAGAGGCACAGAAGTCCGAACCGTCATCCGAATCGGCACCTACCGGGGAGCCGGTGCAGGTCGCTGCGCCCGAAGCACCGGTACAGAGGCAGCAGCCAGCCGCTCCTCAACCGACGACACCGTCGCAACAGCAACCGACGGCGGCACCTCAGTCTGCCACGGATACCGTTGAGCCACAGACCGCCAGTGCGGCACAGATCGAGACCCTGATGACCAGCATCGACCGGCTGACCGGCGAGCTGCGCGCCGTGCGACACGAACAGCAGCAACTGCAGCAGGCCATGCATGCCCGCGAGCGGCTGGAGCTGCGTTCGCGGTTGCAGCGTATCGCCGGCGGCGACAGTCGCCTGACGCAAATGGCCACCGACTGGCAGGATATCCTGCTACTGCCGCTCCTCAGCGATACGCATCGGAGCCAGGCCGAATCGATGCGGAAGCTGGCAACCGGCGATGTGGCCAGCCTGCATCAGTGGCAGCAGCAGCTCCGCCACCTGGCCGACAGCCTGCCGATCCCCCAACACGACGACGTGATCCCCAAGCCGAAGAGCACCTGGCTCTCCTGGCTGGCCGGGCAGTTCCACCTGCGTCCGGCACCGACGGCGGAGCGGCAGGCGCTGATGGCACTGCGCTACCGACTGCTGAACGCCGCGCACGCACTGGCGGCGGAAAACTGGCCGGATGACAAGACCTGGACATCGCTGCTCGACGAGGCCCGTGCCCGCCTCGGTAAGAAGGTGAAACTCGGCCTGCCCGAGAGCCTCGATCGCGTGCAGAAGGACAAGATGAAGATGCGCATGCTGGCGCAGAACTGGCTGGAGGCCTCCTGATGCGTATCGTGATCATGCTGCTACTGGCGCTCGCCGTCGCCATCCTGCTGGCGCTTTTTCCGCACGTGGCCGACCAGCCGCTGCGCCTTGAGGCGTTCGGCTGGATCTTCGAGAGCCGTCAGGGGCCGTTCATCATCGCCCTGCTTCTGCTGCTCGGCCTCTTCTGGCTGCTGCGCCGCATCGTCGTCGCCATCATGGCCGGCCCCGGCCACGCCTGGCAGGCGCTGCGCATGGGCGGCCGAAAACGGCAGGAGTCGCATCTCAGGGATGGCCTCGCACAGCTGATCGACATGCGCGGCGATCTCGGTGCACGCCACTTCAGGAAGGTACGCAACATCATCCCTTCGTGGGCGGTAAGCCTGCTGCGCCGCAGCCCTGCCCCCGCTGCCGATCAACCGCTGCCGGGGGAGGATGACGATGCGTTACAGATCGCGCTGGCCGCCCGCATCACCACCGATCCGCATGCCAATCCGAAACCGGACCTGTCCACGCGCAAGATGCATCTGGAGGCGTGGCTGAGGACGAGCCCCGAAGCACCGCTGGCGATGCAGCGCATGCTCGAGATCGCCGAAGAGGAGGGTGACTGGGAGCGAGCTGCCCGCCTGCTCGAGGAGCTCTGGAACAAGGGCGGACGCTCCGCCGCGACCATCCGGCCCCGACTGGCCGAAGCCTACCTCGCGCTGGCAAAGCAGAAACCGGAATCGGCGCTCGACCATCTGCGCAAGGCGCATCGTCTAGCACCGGAGTCGACCGGGGTGCTGCTGGCACTGGGCCGTGCCCAGGGGGACGAGGAGGCCTGCCGCAAACTCTGGAGCGCGCATCTGGAACAGCACGATGACGCGCAGATCGCCGAAGCGCTTTATGAACTGCTGAAGCGGGATGCACTCAAGGCCTACCGCAAGATGGAGAAGCTGAAGATCGGGAAGATGACCCCGGCTCAGGCATGGCTGCGAGCCCAGCTGGCACATGATGCCAACCTCACCGGGCTGGCCATGGATCACATGCAGGAGCTGGTCAAGCACCATCCCGGTCGCCTGGCATGGAAGGCTCTCGGCGACTGGCACGCGCGCGAATCCGACTGGGTACAGGCCGCCCACTGCTACCAGAAAGCGCTGCAGGTCGAAGAAGATTCGCCGGAGTTTGATACCGGTTCAGACAAAGTCTAAGCTAGTAATAGAAGGAATGAAAAGCGGTTCTCTTGAGCCGCTGGCGGCCGCCGACGGGCGGCCGCCTTTTCCATGACCGGAAGTGACCCCAAAAGAGATAAAGGCTCAAAATTTCTAGTAGGGAACGACCTTACCGTCGAAGGCGATAAAGCTGCCGGGATCGTAGTCGTCGGCATGGGCGATCACATCGGTCATGCCGGCCACCGAGGCGGGGGCATCGATCAAGCCGGTGCGACCGGTCATGTCCGTCTTGACCCAGCCTGGGTGCAACGTGATCACACGCACGCCGTATGACGCCAGATCCACTGCCATCGATTTGGAGACGATTACCAGCGCCGCCTTGGCGGCGCGATAGGCATAGGTACCGCCGCTGGTGTTGTCGCCGCTCGAACCCATCTTGGAGCTGACGTTGGCGATCACCCCCTTCGCATCGATGACGCGCTGTTTCAGAGACTGCACGACACGCAGTGGGCCGACGCAATCGACATTGAAGACCTCGAGCATCGCCTCGGGCGTAACATCGTCGAGCGACTGGCCGCCTTTCTTGGGGCCGTAGATGCCGGCGTTGTTGATCAGCAGATCGATCCGTTCCGGAAGCTGGCCGGTAATTCTATCGACATCGTGTGCGACATCGATCCGGAACAAATGCAGCGCATCGCCATGCAGCTCGTCCAGACCACCCTCGTCGCGACGGTAACCGGCCCAGACCTCGCAACCCTGCGCCAGATAGTGGCGGACGAACTCCAGCCCGATACCGCGATTCGCTCCCGTAATAACGACATTCATGGCTCACCTCCGCATACCTGAAAAGTCTGGCTCAAAAAGGGCAGTATCACGCGGAGCATACCGGAGTTCAATCGCCACTGCGGGCCGGGAATCGTTACGCCTGTGACGCTCCCGTGCAGAAGGCGCATACCTCGTCGGCAAAGGTAACCGGATCGATCGGCTTGCCGAGATAGCCGTCGAAGCCGATCTCCAGCAGCTGCTCGCGATCCCCCTTCATGGCCGAGGCGGTCAGCACGACCACCGGGATATCGCGCGTCTCCGGATCATCGCGCAACTCGCGCATCGCCTCCATACCGCTCATGCCCGGCATGCGCAGATCCATCAGCACGACATCCGGTTTCTGCGCCAGGGCGCAAGCCACACCCTTCCGGCCGTCTGTAGCGGTCAACACCTCGAAGCCCTCGACTTCCAGCACGCCAACCACCAGCTCGACATTCAACGCGTTGTCATCGATCACCAGAACCGTGTGCACCTCTCCTCCACTGCGGCAGGACCCGTTGCCTCCCGCCAACCCATGAAATACGTATGGAATTATATTAGACCATATCTCGATTATTAGTTAGCACATGCCAGTAAAAGACTTCACATTAGTCAGTATTTTCCCAATCCCGAACGGGAGGGACGGCATCAACAGGCATCGCTCGTAACGGACAAAACCTGATACAATGGGAGCCATGAGACGCAAGCCGCACTGGTACCTCGGGAGCTGGACCGACCGCCTGCTGCTGGTGCTGGCGATCGCCGGCATCGCCTATACCTGGCATATCGCCCTCGCCATGGCCGGCCACGGCCGGGCGATGGTGGAGATTTACCGCGACCACGTCCTGCTGGCGAAGTATCCGCTGCACGGCAACTACGAGACCCCGCTGCACATGCACGCCAAAGGGACACTGGGCACCTCGGAGATCGTGCTCGACAACCGCGGCGTCTACTTCGAATCCTCCCCCTGCCCGAACCACCAGTGCGTGCTGGCAGGACACAAACATCGGCGCGGTGACATGATCGTCTGCGTACCGAACCATATTCTGGTAACCATTCGCGGGGATGCGAACGCCCTCGATGCTGTGGCAGAATGAGCTGATGCAGACTGCCGTCCTGCCTCACCCCTCGCTGGAAACGCTGCGCCGACAGGCCCAGTGGATGGCATTGCTGATGCTGGCCGTAACCCTGCATGTCATCGAGGCCTCGCTGCCCAGCCTCGGACCGTGGCTGAAGCCGGGACTCGCCAATGTGGTGACGCTGATCGCGCTGGTGATGCTGGGACCGGGACGTGCCTTCGGTCTGGCCGTCGCCCGCGTCTTCGCCGGCGCCATGATCATCGGCACGCTCTTCACGCCCACCTTCGTGCTGAGCCTGAGCGGCGCGCTGGCTGCCGCCGTCGTGATGTTCGCTGCCTGGCGCCTGATTCCCGACATCAGCCTGATCGGCGTCAGTCTGTTGGGAGCGTTGGCGCACATGCTGGTACAGTTCGTTACCGTCGAGGCACTCTTCATCCGGCAGTCGACCCTCTACTACCTGCTGCCGCCGCTGCTTCTCGCCTCCTGTGCCACCGGCTGGCTCAACGGGATACTGGCCACCTACGTGACGGAACGACTGAAGGGGAACCATGGATAGGACTCGCAGATCCGAGACACGCCGCTGGAGCATCTCGTTCGGTGCCTCCATCGCCTGCCATCTGCTGCTGGCGCTGCTGGTGGTCTGGCAGGCGACGAAGACGCCGCTGCCGCACGCCAAACAGCCCAAGATGATGGACGTGACCCTGCTGAATCCGAAGGTGCAGGAGCAGAAAAAACCACCCAAGAACCCGGATGCCGTCTCCAACCGCAACGCTGCCGGGGCAAACCGCAGCGCGCACGACCACACCACGCGGGTCGCCAAGAGCCCGTATGCCGGCCAGCAGCCGCACAAGCCATCGCCACCGGCGCCGCAGAAGCCCTCCGCACCGGAAGCCGCCGTGACCCCTGAATCGGAGCCGCGCACTCGCATGCTGGCCCGGAAAGGGGGATCGACACCTGAACCGAAGCAGACGAAGGAGCCCAAGCCGAAACCGCACAAGAAGCCGGTCAAGAAGAAGCCGCCGGTACCGCTTCAGAACCTGATGCCGTCGAGCATGGCGCTGGCCGAGCTGTCGCGCAATTTCAAGCGGGAGCGACACATGAAGAGCATGCTCTCGCGCGAAGCGGATATCCCGATCAACACGCGCAAGGTCAAATACGCTCCCTATGCACACGAACTGGTACGGGCGCTGGAGGAGCAGTGGCAGCCAGGCGATACCGACTACAGTCGCTATTCGGAGGAGGCGCGGCAGGCCCTGATGCGGGTCACCATCAACAGCAATGGCGACCTAGCCAATGTGGAGGTCCTGCGGCCGAGCCCGATCCCGCAGATCAACGACAGTGCCGTGGAGGCGATCCACGCCGCCGCCCCATTCCATCCGCTGCCGAGCTCGTGGGGGCTAGATCGCGTCAGCTTCTATCTGACATTCGAGGTCGTCGACAACCGTTTTGTCTTCCACGCTAGGTAACCTGCTGCTCGCCTGGTATGGCGAAGCGGCGCGCGATCTGCCGTGGCGGCACACCCGCGACCCTTATGCCATCTGGATTTCGGAGATCATGCTGCAGCAGACACAGGTGGCCACCGTGATGCCGCGCTACCTCGAATGGATGCGCCGCTTCCCTGATATTACGACCCTGGCCGCCGCCCCGACAGATGACGTGCTGAAGGCCTGGGAGGGGCTCGGCTACTACCGGCGCGCCCGCTTCCTGCACCGCGCCGCCGGTATCGTCGTGACCGAGCACGGCGGCCATTTCCCCGACCGTTTCGAGAATATCATGCGGCTGCCCGGTATCGGCCGCTCCACCGCCGGCGCCATCGCCTCGATCTGCTTCGACACCTCCACACCGGTGCTCGACGGCAACGTCAAACGGGTACTCCGGCGCTGGCACGACCTACCGGAGGCGGCCGACAGAGCGCTCTGGCCGCTGGCGCAGCAGGCCATCGACGCCTCGGACGATCCGGCCAGCTGGAACCAGGCGATGATGGAACTGGGGGCCCGCATCTGCCTGCCTCGCAACCCCGACTGCAGCGGCTGTCCGGTGAACGACACCTGCCGCACCGCCTTCAGGGCCGGCGGGGAAGCGCCGGCCAAAAGGCGCCCGCCCGTGCGGAACCTGCACTGGCAGGTGGAACTGCATCTGCACGACGGCGCCATCTGGCTGCACCGACGGCCATCGACCGGCATCTGGGCCGGCCTCTGGACGCCGCCGATCCGCGAACTCGAGCAGCCGCCGGAGATGCCGGCATGCCATATCCATACCTTGACCCACCGGCGGCTGCATCTCTACAGCCGCGTCATACCCACCCCACCCGAGGGACAGGGGCAATGGACACGCCTTCCCCCGGATGTCGCCCTGCCGACCGGCATCCGCCGGCTACTGCGGAAACGGGGATTGCTGACGGAGGATACCGCATGAAACGTCTAGCCGTACTCTTCATCCTGCTGCTGAGCGCCGCCACCGCGGCCCGTGCCGCCTCGCCGTCACAGGGCATGGTTGTTTCGGCGCATACGCAGGCCACACAGGCCGGTATCGACGTACTGAACAGGGGCGGCAACGCCTTCGATGCGGCCGCGGCCACAGCGCTGGCGCTGGGCGTGGTCGAACCCGGCTCCAGCGGCATCGGCGGCGGCGGGTTCTTCCTGCTCTATATCGCCAAACAGCACCGCTATGTGATGATCGATGCGCGCGAGACCGCTCCGCAGCTGGCCGGCCACGGCGAAATCTACCGCAAGGCATCGAGCATCGATGGACCGCAGGCCGCCGGAGTACCCGGACTGATTGCCGGCGTCGATCGTCTGATCGGTTACTACGGCCGACTCGGTCGGAAAGCGGATACGGCCGCGGCGATCCGGCTGGCCCGCCACGGCTTCGCCGTCTACCCGCGCTACCGCAAGCTGGCCGGCTGGCGCCGCAAGGCGCTGCAAAAGAACATGGCCGGCCGCATGTTCCTCGATCACGGCAAGGTGCCGGCCATCGGTCATACCATCCGCCAGCCGGTCCTGGCCAGAACCCTCGCCCGTTTCGCCAGGTTCGGGGCCAGCGACTTCTACAGGGGACAGACGGCCGACAGACTGGTGAGCGATATGAAACGGGACGGTGGCCTGATTCGGCTAAAGGATCTCGCTGCCTACCGCGCCGTTGAGCGCAAGCCGGTGCAGTTCGACTACCACGGCTACCATATCGTATCGGCGTCGCTCCCTTCGTCGGGCGGCAGGGTGCTGGCCGAGATCTTCGGTATGCTGAGGCATGACGATTTCAGCGCACTCTCCACCGTCGATCGCGACCACCTGCTGATCGAAACAATGAAACGCGCCTACCGCGACCGCAACGCCTACCTCGGCGATCCCGCCTTCGTCACCGTTCCGGATCTGCTGAACCCGAAACGGCTACAGGCGATACGCGACTCGATCCGTATGGACCGGGCCACGCCCAGCTCGGAGCTGGGCCATAGCGCCGCTGCACACGGCGACGGCCACAACACCACCCACTTCTCGGTGATCGACAGCGAAGGGAACATGGTGGCCGCAACCCTGTCGGTCAACTACGGCTTCGGCTCGGGCTACCTCTCACCCTCGACCGGTATCCTGCTCAACGACGAGATGGACGATTTCGCCACCCGTCCCGGCGAACCGAATGTTTATGGACTCGTGCAGGGCAAGGCCAATGCCGTGGCGCCGGGCAAGCGGATGCTCTCGTCGATGGATCCGACCTTCGTCGTTGGACCCGCACGCACGCTGATCGTCGGCACACCGGGCGGCTCACGCATCATCAGCATGGTATTGCTCGCCTCGATGCGTTTCATGCTGGACGAGACCCCGCCCGCCGATTGGGTCGGCCATCCTCGCTTCCATCACCAGTTCCTGCCGGACGTGGTGCAGCACGAACCAGGTGCCTTCCCGCCCGACGTGGCGACGGAACTGAAACGACGCGGCCACAAACTGAAGCGAATTCACAGGTACGGCAACATGGAGGCGATTCTTTGGGACCGGAGTCATGACAGGTTGACCGGGCTACCCGATCCGCGCGGCGAAGGGGTCGCCGCAACCACAAGATAGCCGATAGCCTAATGGTGTGCGCCTCCATGCAGACCATCCGTGGCCTGCCACAACCCAGCAGGAGGGTGCCATTGCACGTTCAACGTCCGTAAGGCGGCAACGGCCTCTGGCTTTCTGTCTCGCTTTGCCTTTTCGTGCTGATACCTGGCAGGGGAGGCCAAATAATCAGCTTCTACTATGACTGCCGCTCCGCGGCGTGGCGTTGGGCGGTATGGACGATATCAACCAGATCGCTGTCCGCCACGTCGACCACAAGGTTCATCTCGGTCAGGGCCCGGTTGATATCATCGGCCTCGATACGCAAACCAGCCATTTTCACTTCCGGCCTCGGAGCGTGGTAGGCGGGGTAACGGCGCCACCGGAACAGGTTATTGAAGAGGAAAGCGATCGCCAGGATCGTCAGCGCATTGATCATCACCGGCTTCCAGACATAATCGTAACCGAGCGAATGGATCGCCGGCCCGCCGATGACGGCGATCAACGCGGTCGCACCGCCCGGCGGATGGACGCAGCGCGCATAGTGCATGGCCAGCACGGCCAAGGATACGGCGCAGGCGGCTGCCACGACCGGTTCGGGAATCAGCGTGGCGCAGGTCACGCCGACGAACGCCGAGATCATCTGGCCGCCGGTCGCGGCCCACGGCTGGGAGAGCTGGCCGTGCGGCACGGCAAAGAGCAGCACCGCCGACGCCCCCATCGAACCGACCATCAGCCAAGCATCCCCAGCCGGCATGTAGCGAGCGCTGATGTAGGCGGTGGTGAGAATCCCCAGGAAGGCCCCCAGCGCCGCCACCCACTTCTCAGTATGGCTGACAGGATGACCATCCACGCCGAGCCACTGTTTGATCGTCTTCCCGTGCATCGAACTATCTCCTCAGAAGCCGATGTCGACCTGCACCATGTCGTTCTCGATGCGGACTGGAAAGGTCTCCACATCCTCGTAGGCCGGTGCGGTCAGCGCCTTACCGTTGCGCACACAGAAGCGGGCTCCGTGGCGCGGGCAGATAATCTGGTCTCCGTCCATCTTGCCGCTGGCGAGCTCGCCGCCATCGTGGGTGCAGACATCCTCGATGGCGAAACAATCCCCGTCGAGATTGAAGACGGCGATCTGGCCCGCCACCGTATTGACCACCTTGCGACTGCCGGCCGGAAGCTCCCCGGCCGTGCAGACATCAATCCATTCAGCCATTTTCCACCCCTCCTGAAAAACCTGTTTAAAACATCCCGAGCTGCAGCTTGGCCGATTCACTCATCATGCTGCGATCCCAGGGCGGATCGAACACCAGCTCGACATGCGCCTCGGTGACATTCCTGACAGACAGCAGACGCGCCCGCACATCATCGACCAGGATCGGACCCATGCCGCATCCGGGCGCGGTCAGGGTCATGACCACCTCGACGCGATTGCCGCCCTCCAGCGGCACGATGTTGCATTTGTAGATCAGACCGAGATCGACGATATTGACCGGAATCTCCGGATCGTAGCATTGCCGCATCGCCTCCCAGACATCATCCTCGTCGACCGGCCCGTCCGCCGTTTTGGGCGTCTCGTCTACCGCCTCCACCTCGAGGCCGAGGGCATCGGCATCCTTGTTGTCGATTCGCACGAGATTGCCGTTGACGTTGACCGTATAGGTGCCGCCAAGCGCCTGCACGATCACCACCTGGCTCCCTTCGGGAATGGCGACGCAAGTGCCGAGCGGAACGAGCATCGCCTCGCAGTCTCGCAGCAGGGTGCGGGTTTCACCGACCTGAACGCCCATGTCTACTCCGTTTTAACCGGTGCCTGATCACCCTCCAGCGCCGATTTCATCGTATGCCAGCAGAGTGATGCGCACTTGATGCGGGAGGGAAACTCGCGCACGCCGGAGAGCACCGCCAGCTTGCCGAGGTTTTCCGGCGCAGGTTCCGAGACATCGGAGGTGACCATCTCGTGGAAGCGCTCGAAGAGTGCCTCGGCCTCGGCCTCGGTCTTACCCTTGAGCTGCTCGGTCATCAGCGAGGCGGAAGCCACCGAGATGGCACAACCGCTCCCCTCGAAGCTGATATCCTCAATGACACCCTCATCATTGAGGCGCAGGTAAAGCGTCAGCTTGTCGCCGCAGAGCGGGTTGAATCCATCCGCCTTGCACGAGGCATCCGGCATGGCATGGAAGTTCCTCGGGCTGCGGTTGTGATCCACCACCACCTCTTGGTACAGATCGTTGAGATCGAACATCAGGCAAACATCCTTTGTGCATATTCCAGTGCATCGAAGAGCCGATCGACCTCTTCGACAGTATTGTAGAGGGCGAACGAGGCACGGGCCGTGGCCGGTACGCCGAAGCGGTCCATCACCGGCATGGCGCAGTGGTGACCGGCACGGATCGCCACCCCCTGCCTGTCGAGAATGGTACCCAGATCGTGCGGGTGCACCCCCTTCAACACGAAGGAGAGGATACTCGCCTTGTGCGTGGCCGTACCGATAATGGTCAGCCCCTCGAAGGCCTCCGCCCGCTTGGTGGCATGGGCGAGCAAATCGTGCTCGTGGCGGGCGATGCGTTCGAGCCCCACAGAAGCGAGGTAATCGACCGCCTCTCCCAGACCGATCACGCCGGCGATATGGGGCGTGCCCGCCTCGAACTTGTAGGGCAAATCGTTGTAGTGCGTCTTCTCGAAAGTGACCATCGAGATCATGTCGCCACCGCCCTGGTAGGGGGGCATCGCCTCCAGCAATGCCTCCTTAGCATAGAGCACGCCGATACCGGTCGGCCCGAGCATCTTGTGTGCGGAGATAGCGTAGAAATCGACATCGAGCTCCTGCACATCGACCTGCAGATGAGCCGTCGCCTGTGCCCCGTCGAGTAGCACCGGAACACCCTGGGCATGCGCCATCTCGACCACCGTTTTCACCGGATTGATCGTGCCCAGCGCATTGGACATATGCGCCATCGCCACAAGCCGTGTGCGGGAGGAGAGCAGACGCTCGAACTCGGCGAAATCCATCTTGCCCTCGTCGTCGATCGGGACGACCTTCAATACCGTGCCGGTCTGCTCGCACAGCAACTGCCACGGTACGATGTTGGAGTGATGCTCCATGCCTGTAATCAGGATCTCGTCCCCTGCCTTCAGGTGCGAGCGTCCATAGCTCTGTGCCACCAGGTTGATCGCTTCGGTAGCACCGCGCACGAAGACAATCTCGCGCGTGCTGCGGGCGTTGATGAAGCGCCGCACCTTGTCCCGGGCACCCTCGTAGTGCTTGGTCGAGAGCTCGCTCAGATGGTGGACGCCGCGGTGCACATTGGCGTTTTCCTGCGTGTAGTAACGCTGGACCGTATCGATCACGCACTTCGGCTTCTGCGTCGTCGCCGCATTGTCGAGATAGACCAGCGGGTGACCGTGCACCTCCTGATGCAGGATCGGAAAGTCGTCACGCACCGCTGCAATGTCCAGTCCGCGTTCGATCTCCGCCGCACTCATACCAGTCCCTCCATCGTGCTGCCGCCCGGCAGTCGTTTCAGGGCCTCACGCTCCAGAAAGGTGCGCACCCGGTCCAGCCCGATACTGGCCAGTACCTCGTCCGCAAAGGCGAAGGTCAGCATATTGCGCGCGGCATCCTCGGCCAGCCCACGCGAACGCAGGTAAAACAGTTGCGTGGTATCCATCTGGCCCACCGTCGCACCGTGCGCGCACTTCACGTCATCGTTGTAAATCTCAAGCTCCGGCTTCGTATCCACTTCGGCATCGTCGGAGAGCAACAGATTGGCATTGGACTGTTCGGAATCGGTCTTCACCGCTCCCTCGCTAACCACGATCTTGCCGTTGAAGACACCGTGCGCACGCCCGGCCAGTACGCCACGGTAGTTCTCGCGGCTGCGCCCGTGCGGTGTAGCATGGTCGATATAGGTGTGGTGGTCGGCATGCTGGCGCCCCCCCAGCAGATAGAGGCCATTCATGGTGCATTCGGCCCCCTGACCCTTCAACTGCGAGACGAGATCGACCCGGGACAGGGCACTGCCAAGTGCCACGGCATGCGAGACATACCGACTGTCTCGATGCTGGACGACCTCGATACGACCGACATGGAAACGCGTATCGGCCTCCAGTTGCAGACGGTAATGCTCAAGGGAGGCATTGTCGTGCAGTTCGACGCGACTGACGCTGTTGGTCAGGCCGGTCGATCCGTCGAGACCTGCGAAGTGTTCGATCACCACCGCCTTGGCGCCGCGCCCCAGCACAACATGGTGCCGTACATGCTCGGCACGGCCGTTACCAGCCGGCAGATGAACCAGATAGAGCGGCTTCTCCAGAGACACGCCATCGGCCACGGAGACCACGGCGCCATCGGTCGCCATGGCCGCATTTAGCGCCACGAAACCGTTGAACAGCACCGATTCGGCATCCACCGCCAGAGCATCCAGCGCCGCTTCCTCACCGTCATGCAGCATGTCAGTCAGCGAACGAACCGTCACGCCCTCCGGAATATGCGAGAGGCTGCGATGCAGAAAGCCACCGACGAAGACAAGCTGGTAGGCATCCAGATCGGGGATCAGGGCACGTTCGATCGCACCGGTATCCTGTGGCGCCGGTGACGGAACATGCCAGAGCCGTTCGGATAGCAACGCCCGAATACGGGAGGCATCGGTATACTTCCACGTCTCATGGTGGCGCGCCGGCCAACCCGTTGTCGCAAAACACTCGGCGGCACAGCGACGGTGCGCGCGGACAGTCGCATGTTCGCCGCCGGGCAACCCGCCCAGTGCCTCGTCCAGTCCCGACAGTATCTGCGCCTCGATGGCCTGTGGACGCTCGCTCACGCTGCAGCCTCCTCGCGGACCCAGTCATAGCCGCGCTCCTCGAGCTCCAGCGCCAACTCCTTGCCACCGGATTTGAGGATGCGACCGTCGGCCAGCACGTGGATGTAATCCGGCTCGATGTAGTTGAGCAGTCGCTGGTAGTGAGTCACCATCATCATGGCCCGATCCGGACTCCTGAGCTGGTTGACCCCGGAGGCGACGGTCTTCAGCGCGTCGATATCGAGACCGGAGTCGGTCTCGTCGAGAATCGCCAGGCTCGGCTCCAGTACCGCCATCTGGAAAATCTCGTTTCGCTTCTTCTCACCGCCGGAGAAGCCTTCATTGACTGCACGGCTGATCAACGACTCATCCAGCTTGACCAGCGCCATCTTTTCCCGTATCAGCGACATGAAATCCATAGCATCCAGTTCGGGCAAGCCGTGATGCTTGCGGATGCTATTGAGCCCCGCCTTGAGTAGGTAGATGTTATTCACGCCGGGGATCTCGACCGGATACTGGAATGCTAGGAATACGCCCTCCCAAGCGCGCTCCTCCGGACTCATCGAGAGCAGGTCGTGACCGTTGTAGAGCACGCTTCCGGCGGTAACCTCGTAACCCGCGCGTCCGGCGATCACATTGGAGAGGGTGCTTTTGCCGGAGCCGTTCGGCCCCATGATGGCATGTACCTCGCCCGCATTGATCTCTAGGTCGATCCCCTTGAGAATCTCTTTGCCGTTGACCGAAACATGTAATCCTTCAACCTTCAACATCATCGCAATCCTTTTACCACGGGCATAGCAGGATTTCGCCTCTACGAATTCCTGACTTCCCGGATATCGATATCGTGTACGTTTCGGCGCGTTATCCCACCGCGCCTTCCAGACTGACTGAGAGCAGCTTGCCCGCCTCCACGGCGAACTCCATCGGCAGCTCCTTGAACACCTCCCGGCAAAAACCGTTCACGATCATCGAGACCGCATCCTCCTCGGAGATACCGCGCTGCATGCAGTAGAAGAGCTGGTCCTCGCCGATCTTGGAGGTGGTCGCCTCATGCTCGACACGAGCCGTTCGGTTCTTCGCCTCGATATAGGGGAAGGTGTGGGCACCACAGGTATCCCCGAGCAGCAGCGAATCGCATTGCGTGTAGTTGCGCGCGTCATCTGCCCCCTTGAGCACCTTGACCAAGCCCCGGTAGGCATTCTGGCCGTGACCGGCGGAGATGCCCTTCGAGATGATGGTACTGCGGGTATGGTTGCCGACATGCACCATCTTGGTGCCGGTATCCGCCTGTTGATAGTTGTTGGTCAGGGCCACCGAGTAAAACTCGCCAACGGAGTGGTCGCCCTTCAACACACAGCTGGGATATTTCCAGGTGATGGCCGAGCCGGTCTCCACTTGGGTCCAAGAGATCTTCGAGTTAGCACCGCGGCATTCACCGCGCTTGGTGACGAAGTTGTAGATGCCACCACGCCCCTCCTCATCTCCCGGATACCAGTTCTGCACTGTCGAATACTTGATCTTGGCGTCGTCCAGTGCCACCAGCTCGACAACGGCGGCGTGTAGCTGGTTCTCGTCGCGCATCGGTGCCGTACACCCCTCGAGGTAGCTGACCGAAGCACCCTCGTCGGCAATGATCAGCGTCCGCTCGAACTGGCCCGTATTCGAGGCGTTGATGCGGAAGTAGGTGGAGAGCTCCATGGGGCAGCGCACCCCCTTCGGCACATAGACGAAGGAGCCATCCGTGAAGACCGCGGAGTTCAGCGACGCGAAGAAGTTGTCGCTAGTCGGCACCACCGTGCCGAGATAGGCGCGTACCAGTTCCGGATGTTTCTCGATCGCCTCGGAAATCGGACAGAAGATCACACCCGCCTCCTCTAGCTTGGCTTTGAAGGTGGTGGCCACGGAGACGGAATCGAACACCGCATCAACCGCCACGCCAGCCAGTCGCTCACGCTCGTGCAGCGGGATGCCCAGTTTCTCGTAGGTCTCCAACAACTTGGGGTCGACCTCGTCCAGGCTCTTCGGGGCATCCTTCTTCGATTTCGGCGCGGAGTAGTAGGAGATCGACTGGTAGTCGACCGGGTCGTAGTGCACATGCGCCCACTCCGGCTCAGCCATCGTTTTCCAGTGCTCGAAGGCGGCCAAGCGCCACTCAAGCATCCACTCCGGCTCCTTCTTCTTGGCGGAGATCAGACGGATCACATCCTCGCTCAGTCCCGGCGGCACCGTGTCGGATTCAATATCGGTAAAGAACCCAGCCTCGTACTCGCGCTTAACTAATTCCTCAACTCGACTGCTCACGTTACGCTCCACTTTCCTGCATGAATGAGGAACCTTCTCCCGGCGCACCTTTCTGCATCTGGATCGCCGGGGCAAACTGCGGCTGCAGCATGTCCGAAAGACTGATGTGGCCGAGTGCGTCTCGAATAGCATGGTTGATGCGCTGCCAGTTGCCACGTATCGAGCAACTGGACTCCTGCTCGCAGTGGCTTCCGTCTTCGAGATTGCACTCGGTCAGGGCAATCGGCCCCTCCATCGCGACAATGATATCGCGTATCGAGATCTCCTGCGGAGAACGGGTCAGACGATAGCCGCCGTTGACGCCGCGCACCGATTCAAGCATCCCTTCGCGCAGAAGGATCTGCAGAATCTTGCTGACGGTGGGCTGCGGAAGGTGGGCCAGCTCGGCCAGCTCGGCAGCGTTGTAGAGCTTGCCGGCGTCACGAGCGAACTGCGCCATCAGAAGTACGCCGTAATCAGCCAGTTTTGTAATTCTGAACATTCGATTAGTCGCCTCACATGTAAACTAGGACCATTCTAGTCCTGTTTAGCGCGGCAATCAAGGGAGGAAGCGGGGCAGGGGTGACTTCACCACCATTGTAGCGACCACAGCCGCATCCGTCGCCCCCTGCCGGAAAGGCATAAAAAAACCCGCCGGAGCATAAGCTCAACGGCGGGTTTGGGTAAAAATCCTGGCGGCGACCTACTCTCCCACGGGGAATCCCGCAGTACCATCGGCGCTGAAGGTCTTAGCTTCTGAGTTCGGGATGGGATCAGGCGTTTCCCCCTCGCTATGGCCACCAGGAAACTGGTTGGAGCCTGTCTGAACCGTATGGAAAAAGTCCAAACAAACTCACTGAATAAGGAACTATTGATTGATATCTAATGTCTTAACGTTGCATGGTCAAGCCGCACGGGCAATTAGTACTGGTCAGCTCCATGTGTTGCCACACTTCCACACCCAGCCTATCAACCTGGTAGTCTTCCAGGGCCCTTTAGGTGACTTAAAGTCACGGGAGAATTCATCTCGAGGCCGGCTTCCCGCTTAGATGCCTTCAGCGGTTATCCGTTCCGAACGTAGCTACCCTGCAATGCCCTTGGCAGGACAACAGAAACACCAGAGGTTCGTCCATCCCGGTCCTCTCGTACTAGGGACAGATCCTCTCAATTCTCCAACGCCCACGGTAGATAGGGACCGAACTGTCTCACGACGTTCTAAACCCAGCTCACGTACCACTTTAATCGGCGAACAGCCGAACCCTTGGGACCTGCTCCAGCCCCAGGATGTGATGAGCCGACATCGAGGTGCCAAACCGCGCCGTCGATATGAACTCTTGGGCGCGATCAGCCTGTTATCCCCGGGGTACCTTTTATCCGTTGAGCGACGGCACTTCCACTCGCTACCGCCGGATCACTAGGACCGACTTTCGTCCCTGCTCGACTTGTCAGTCTCGCAGTCAGGCATCCTTATACCCTTACGCTCAATGGCTGATTTCCGACCAGCCTGAGGATACCTTCGCGCGCCTCCGTTACTCTTTAGGAGGCGACCGCCCCAGTCAAACTACCCACCAGACAATGTCCCAACTCCGGATAACGGAGCGTGGTTAGAACCCAAGCATGTTCAGGGTGGTATCTCAAGGGTGGCTCCCCGACCGCTAGCGCGACCGGTTCAAAGCCTCCCACCTATCCTGCACAAAACATACCTAGATCCAATGCCAAGCTGTAGTAAAGGTCCACGGGGTCTTTCCGTCTAGCCGCGGGAACGCTGCATCTTCACAGCGAGTTCAATTTCGCTGAGTCTCTGGTTGAGACAGTGGGGAAGTCGTTACGCCATTCGTGCAGGTCGGAACTTACCCGACAAGGAATTTCGCTACCTTAGGACCGTTATAGTTACGGCCGCCGTTTACTGGGGCTTCGGTTCAACGCTTCTCCCGAAGGATAACATCTCCCCTTAACCTTCCAGCACCGGGCAGGCGTCAGACCCTATACGTCATCTTGCGATTTAGCAGAGTCCTATGTTTTTAGTAAACAGTCGCTACCGCCTCTTCTCTGCAACCCCCCTCGGCTCCAGAAGTGAATTCTCTCACCTAATGGGGGCACACCTTCTCCCAAAGTTACGGTGTCATTTTGCCGAGTTCCTTAACCAGAGTTCTCTCAATCGCCTTAGCATTCTCTGCCCGCCCACCTGAGTTGGTTCTGGGTACGGTCTCTTGTTACCTGAAGCTTAGAGGCTTTTCTTGGAAGTATGGGATCAACCACTTTGTGGGCTTAAAGCCCTCGTCATCACGCCTCAGCGTTTGTAATGGAGCAGCGGATTTACCTACCGCTCCCGCCTACACGCTTAAACCGGGACATCCAACA
>DATFLK010000014.1:0-4819 GCA_035267815.1 Mariprofundaceae bacterium
GGAAGGGCGTGTCTTGCCCGTTTAAGTACCTCGATACCGCATACCGTGGCATCCCCCTTCGTGCCGGTCGGAAAGACGGCGCCGAAGGAGACGTAGTCCGCCCCGCTCTCCAGCGCCCGTATGGCAGCATCGATACCCCCCTTGCACGAGAACCCGAGAAGCCGGTGTGCTCCCAGCTCCGTTCGCAGCGCATTCAGATCATCCGTATCCTCGGGCCCGACATGAAGGCCGTCAGCATCGCTGGCGATCGCAAGGCCTGCGTCATCGTTGATGATCAGCCGGGCGTCGTAGAGACGGGTCATCGCCCGCAGTGCTTCGGCGCGCCGGAGTCGCTCGCCCAGCTCGATCTCCTTGTCGCGCAACTGCAGCGTTCGGATACCGGCGATCAGGGAGGCTTCGGCCCTGTTCAGTAGCTGCTCCTGTGGCAGATCGGCCGGTAGAATGCCGTAGATGCCGTGGATGGCTCTACTCATCAAGTAGCTGTAACAGGTCGGTAAATGTTTTCAGGCGCACCACCTTCCCCTCGAATTCCTCCGGTAACGGCTGATAGCCATGCTCACAGTAGGCCACAGTCTGGCAATTGGCATTGAAGCCAGCCTCGATATCGTAGCGCGTATCGCCCACCATGACTGTTGCCGAAGACGCCACACCCATCACCCGGCAGCACTCCAGCAGCATGTCCGGTGCCGGTTTCTTGGCAAAACCATCCTCCGGCGACAGGGCATGGTCGAGATATGGGATGATGCCCATGCTCTCCAGCACCTTGATGCGCGCCTTGGCAGGCTTGGCGGTGACACAGCTGAGCCGGATTCCTTTTTCCTTGAGGGTTTGCAATGTTTCCATCACGCCGGGGAACGGTGCACCGAAATCGGCCGGATGCTGCTCATAGATGTCGGCAAATGCGTGGTAGAGCGCCATCGTATCCGGATCGTCCATGGCTTTGCCCAACACGCCAGCCGCCAGCTTCTGTGCACCACCGCCGACGTGTGGGCGCGCCTCATCCAGCGATAGTTCGAATTCATAGCCCAGCGCCTTCAGTGCCCGATTGGCATTGGCGCGAATATCCGGCAATGCATCCACCAGCGTGCCATCGAGATCGAAGATAAATGCCTTGGGTGTGCTCATTTTTTTCCCTTTATTTCATTGATTGATAGACGGATTTCTTCAAGTGCCTTGGGGTTGTTTTCGATCGTCTCGCCTTCCCTCAGGTGCACCATGATTTCTCGTTTTCCATTGCCTTCCGCCAGTCGTGCCAGCGCCCATGCCGCATGACCGCGGACCAGTGCACTTACGTCTTTCAGGGCACGGAGTAATGGCGGCACGGCATGCTCGTCGCCGGAGTTACCAAGCGCGATGGCGACATTACGCAAGAATCCCGCTCTTTTTACCCGCCTGACCGGCGATTTGCGGAAACGATTGCGGAAGCTTGCCTCGTCGAGTTCAAACAGGCTAGCAAGTTCGGGCAGGCAATTCTCCCCTCGTGGTATCAGGAGATCGGGATCAGGTGCAGTGGCGTATCGGTTCCAGGGGCAGATCATCTGGCAATCGTCGCATCCGAAAATGCGATTGCCCATCAATGGGCGCATCTCTCTCGGGATAAAGCCCCTGAATTCGATAGTCAGATAGGAGATACAGCGTCTGGCATCGACGGTATAGGGCGCAACGATCGCCCGGGTCGGACAGATATCGATACAGGCAGAGCAGGTTCCGCAGTGGTTCGAGGCCGGTTCGTCGGGCGCGATTTCGGCGGTCGTGAAGAGCTCGCCCAGCATCATCCATGAGCCCAGCTGCCGGTTGATGGTCAGTGTATGCTTTCCCTGCCAGCCGAGTCCGGCCTTTTCGGCAAGGGCATGCTCCAGTACCGGAGCGGTATCCACATAGACGCGCTGGTCGTGCTCGCCCAGCATCCGGTCCAGTTTTACGGCCAGCGCCTTGAGCCTTTTTTTCATCCCTTCGTGGTAGTCATTGCCATGCGCATAGGCAGCAATGGCACCACGATCCGACGCCCGGATCATCTCGTTCAACGAGTAAGGCGGCGGCGTATGGCGCATGCCGAGGCTAATCACTGTCCTGACCCCTTCCAGCATGCTGCCGGGCTCCCTGCGGCGTGCCATACGAGATGCCTCGGCCATGTAATCCATCTCCCCGTGCATGCCCTCTTCGATCCATGCTTCGTAAATGTCGGCATGCTTTTCGGGTATTTCCGGGCGCGCAAAACGGCACAGCTCGAAGCCATGCGCCTTGGCAAGATCCCTGATTGCCGCTTTATCGACCGTCTGCATCTGCGTCATTGTGGAATCCTAACGCGGCCGGCTGTTCTCCTCATTAAGGATTTCGGCTATGCGCTATAATGAAACCATGCCGATTCGTGTGAAGCGTATTTACGAGACACCTGCCTCGGATGACGGGTTGCGCGTACTGGTGGATCGCCTCTGGCCGCGCGGTATCAGCAAAGAAAGAGCGCACCTGGATCAGTGGTGGAGGGAGGTCACGCCCTCGGCGGAGCTGCGTAGATGGTTCGGTCATTGCACCGAGCGCTGGGATGCCTTCAAGGCTCGGTATATCAGGGAGTTGGATCAAAAAGATGATGCGGTATTTGAGGCTGTCACGGCACATAAAGGTACCGTGACCCTGCTTTATGCAGCCAAGGATCCGGAGCATAACCATGCCAATGTATTGAAAAGGTATCTGGAAAGGCGTTTCGATTTGTAAGTCCGGAAGGCATGATTGGGTTTCCGTTTTGACGAGGAGCAACAACCATGATGAACTCGGAATCTCCAACAGCAGCCATGGCAACAGATGCTGCGCCACGTACCAAAAGCTTGATCTATCCCGAGCCCTTTGCCTCCCGAATGTGTCAAGCGCCAGAAGCGCCCGCTGGGCGATCTGTTCGGTCTGACGAATTTCGGCGTCAATCATACCCAGCTTCAGCCCGGCGGCATCTCGGCACTTCGGCACGCGCGTTCGAAACAGGATGAGTTCATCTACATCCTCGAAGGTTCACCGATCCTTATCACGGATGAGGGTGAGACACGACTGGCTCCGGGAATGTGTGCCGGATTCAGGGTCGGAACGGGAAACGGCCATCAGCTTGTCAACCGGACTGACGACGTGGTCGTGTTTCTGGAAGTCGGCGACCGTTCGCCCAGTGACAGCGCCACCTACCTTGATGACGATCTGGCCGCCGCACTGAATCCCGACGGCAGGTGGATATTCACACACAAGGACGGTCACGCGTACTGAACCCCCACTCCTTTCGGCGGAGAGGGGTGACATCTGGTTCTGGCCGCATCACACTTGCTGCCCCACAGTCAGGAAAGGATCAAACCATGTCGAATGATGATCAACAGGATCAGCCTCAATTCAATGTTGAGAAGATTTACACCAAGGATATCTCGTTCGAGAATCCCCATGCGCCCGAATCGTTCACGACCGATGCCGAACCAAAGATCGAGATGAACCTGCATGTGGAGAACAGACAGGTCGGCGAGGATTACTGGGAGGTTGCGCTTAAGATATCGGTGCTCGCCCGCAACAGTCAGGACGACAAAATTCTGTTCGAGATCGAGGTGGAGCAGGCCGGCGTCTTTCTGGCCAAGCATATTCCCGAAGAGCATCTGGCCGCCCTTCTAAGTGTCGATTGTCCGGCGATTATCTTCCCCTATACGAGGCAGGTGGTTAGCCAACTGGTCAGTGACGGTGGTTTCATGCCGCTGTTGCTTGAACCGGTCAATTTCGCGGCGATCTATCAGAACAACCTGGCGGAACAACAGCAGCAGCATACGACACACTGAGGATCATATCAGAGGCTTTCGAGAATCCTCGCGTTCACATTGTCATCGACGCCATGTAGCCGGAGCCTGATCGCGCCGTCCGGAATCAGTTCCGGTGCGCGCTCTGGCCACTCGATGATGCTGATCCAAGGTGGCGCGAAATAGTCGCGGATGCCGAGCATCTCGATCTCGTCACGATCCTCCAGACGGTACCAGTCCATGTGGGCCACCCTGCAGTTTCGACCATCATAGGTCTGGATCAGGGCAAAGGTGGGACTCGGCATCGCCTCGTCGACCACGCCCAGGGCCCGCATCAAGGCACGGGCAAACACACTCTTGCCTGCGCCCAGATTACCGCTCAAGGCGATCACGCTACCCGGTTTCAGGGTTTCGGCGAGACTGACTGCGTAGGCACAGGTCTCCTTCTCGTTTTCCAGCCGAAGCCGATGGGACATTCAGCGGCGGGTGCCCAGCTTCCCTGCCAGTGCCTTGACCATGTCATGCTTGGAGATGCTGCCGACGACGGTATCGCTGTCCAGCACCGGTAGATGGTGGATGTTTCGATCGCTCATCAGTGTGGCTACCTCTTCCAGCGGGGTGTCAGGCTTGATGGTTTTGATATCCTGGCTCATCAGGTCGGAGGCGGTCATGGCCTGCAGCCGCTCCAGCTCCTCCTCGAAGCGTGCCTCGCCCAGTGGAATGACCAGATCGAAGATGGTGACCACGGTCGGCAGATGCAGACTTCCCTGCTGTTCGAGAAGATCGGATTCGGTAATGACACCGATCAGCCGTTTCTCCTCGTCCACAACCATGAGTCCGCTCGACTCCCCTTCCGCAAAACGGCGTGCAATGTCCGAAAGCGGCGTATCCAGCTCGCAGTACGGCGGATTGTCATTCATGATGTCACGGGCGAACAGCGTCATGTCGTCTCCTTGTTGTCCTCGGTGATGATGCCCCGAGTATAGAGACTTTGTGCTGCGGCTTCATTGCCCAATTGCAGTTGCATCATCCCTATCCCGATCAGCGCCTCATGTCTTGTGATAGAT
>DATFLK010000015.1:0-11187 GCA_035267815.1 Mariprofundaceae bacterium
CAGGTCCGGATCGATGCCGAAAAGCGCTACCAGTTTGCGCGCGGCAATGGCGAAGGCGCTGAAGGCCAGTACAAAGCCGATAATGATACCATAGGGTCGCTTACGGCCGCCCTCGCTGGAAGCTGCCAGCACCAGCGGCAATACCGGCAGAATGCAGGGCGAGACGATCAACGCCACCCCCTCGAGGAAGGCCAGTCCGATATCGATGCCGCTCATGCGTCACCCCTATGTAAAAAAACGAATCTCATTCCAATCATCATATCACGCTCCCGGCCGGCCATCCCGGCGTATAGCATCAGTCGCAGCCGACTGCATTTCCTTACAGATGCATTGATGGTCGTAAAAAGGAGCTTGCTCCGGAACAGCATCGCTGCAACGCTGCCAAGCTATGTTCCTCTCCTCTCCGCACGCACCCGATACCGGCTTCCCCTGTGTGGCACGGCCGGATGCGCGCGTACTGATCCTGGGCTCGATGCCGAGCGTCGCCTCACTGGGGGCCATGCAGTATTACGCCCACCCGCGCAACGCCTTCTGGCCGATCATGGGAGAATTGTTCCATTTCGATGCATCGTTGGCGTACGACAAGAAACTGGAGAAGTTGCGGGAGTGCGGGATTGCATTGTGGGATGTGGTACACCGTTGCCACCGTCCCGGTAGCCTGGATAGCAGCATCGAGACCGATTCGGTCGAGACCAACGATTTCAGAGGCTTTTTTGCACGATACCCGAAAATGGAGGCCGTCTTCTTCAACGGCGGCACGGCCGAAAGGCTGTTCCGGAGAATGGTGCTTGTGACACTGCCGGAGCCGCTATCGGAGCTGCCGATGAATCGTCTCCCTTCCACCAGTCCTGCTCACGCCGCGCGCAGTTTCCATCAAAAACTGGAGAGCTGGTGGGCGATCAGGCGTGTGCTTGACGCCAGTGGAGCAGCTTCAACCGATACTCCTCCGGATCCTTGATCTGCGTCATCGCCCCCTCGCGTGGATAGAGCGCATCATACAGACGCGACACCCAGAAGCGGAGTGCGGCCAACCGAAGCAATCCCGGCCACGCCTGCCGCTCCTCGTCATTGAGCCTTCGTACACGCTCGTAGCCGGAGACAAGCGCCTCGATACGCGTCGCATCACCCTCCTCCGGCCCGCAAGCCAGCGCGTTGACGGCGATAGCCAGATCGTAAGCCCAGGGACCGTCGCTGGCGTAGTAGAAATCGATCACGCCGGTGACCTCATCGCCCGAAAAGAGGATATTGTCGCAGAAGTAATCGGCATGGATCACCCCCTTCGGAAGATTCTGCTGTGATTGCGACGACTGCCAGGCTAGTTCGTCTTCCAGTAGCCGAGCGACCTCATCGCCGTAACGGGCCGACAGATCCGATCTCATCATGTCAGCGGTCTCCCGCATCCAAGCCAGCGGCGTCGGATCGTCCCGATGCTCCGGGAAACCCTTTCCGGCCTCATGCAACCGCGCCATCATCTCACCGGCCGAGGTAAGCTGCACCTCGGTGAGACGATCCAGCGTCCGGCCGGGAAGGCAGGAGACAATACAGCCCTGTTTGCCCTTGTAGGAAAAAAGTAGTTCACCGTCGTGGCGTACCTGCACCGCCGGACACGGAAACCCCTTCCCCGAGAGGTCATGCATCAAGCGCATGAAATAGGGCAGCTCGGCCTCGCTCATGCGCTCGAACAGCGTCAGAACGTAACGGCCGAGATCAGTATCGACGAAGAAGTTGCTGTTCTCGATGCCAGCGGCGATGCCCTCGTAGCCCTGCAGGTCTCCAACCGCATACCCCTGCAGGATCTCCAGCACATCATCTCGATTCAGTTCGGTGTAGACTGACATAGGCTCTCCGATTCCCCGGCGCTTGGGCCGCATCAAAAGATGTCGCGGATTCAAGAGCAGGCCAACGGACAATGCAAGGGCCATCACCGACACGGCGATGCCGGACCCGGCGGTGACACACACCCCATATCCGCACAAGCTAAAGGGACACCTCAAGCATTGTCCTCCGCCACCCCCATCAGGTAGCGTTCGCACCACCATGACCGAGCGATCCGATGGATAACATCATCATACAAGGTGGCCGGCCCCTGTCCGGCGAGGTGGAAGCAAGCGGCGCCAAGAACGCCGCGCTACCGCTGCTGGCAGCGGCCATCCTGGCCGACGGTCCGGTCGTCTATCACCGCATCCCTCACCTGCGCGACATCACCACGATGATGACACTTCTGGCCAACCAGGGCGCGGACGTATCGCTCGACGAGAAGGGACACCTGCGCATCGACACCCGCTGCAGTCATCGTGCCGAAGCGCCTTACGAGCTGGTCAAGACCATGCGTGCCTCCGCACTTGTGCTTGGTCCGCTGTTGGCGCGTTTCGGCACCGCCCGCGTCAGCCTACCCGGCGGCTGTGCCATCGGTGCCCGGCCTATCGATATGCATCTGCGCGGTCTGGAGTCGATGGGAGCCACGATCGATGTCCGGCACGGCAACGTCGAGGCTAAGGCACCGAACGGACTGCACGGCGCCCATATCGTCTTCAACATGGTCACCGTGACCGGCACCGAGAATCTGATGATGGCGGCTGTGCTGGCCAAGGGAGAGACGGTGCTCGAGAACGCCGCGCGTGAACCGGAGGTGGTCAACCTCGCCGACTCTCTGCGGCTGATGGGTGCCGACATCGAGGGCGAAGGCTCCGACCGGATCATCATCCGCGGCGTCGAACGACTGAACGGCACCACGCTCTCGGTTATTCCCGACCGGATCGAAACCGCCACCTACCTCACCGCCGGCTTAATCACCGGCGGCGATGTCACCGTGACCCGTACCGATGCCACCTTTCTGGAGATGTTCCTGAACGTACTGGACGAGGCCGGTGTGAATGTAGAGACGGGCAAGGACTGGATCCGCTGCCGTGCCGGTGAACGGCTGCGCAGCGTGAATATCCAGACCAGTCCGCATCCCGGCTTTCCGACCGACCTGCAGGCCCAGTTCATGGCGTTGATGTGCACGGCCGAGGGCAGCAGCGTGATCAGCGAAACCATCTTCGAGAACCGCTTCATGCACGTGCAGGAGCTGCGCCGTATGGGCGCCCACATCGTGCTCGACGGCCATACGGCTGTGGTCGAGGGAGTCGACGGGCTCTCCGGTGCACCGGTCATGGCCACCGATCTGCGCGCCTCCGCCAGCCTGCTGCTGGCCGGGCTGGCTGCTGAGGGCGAGACGACCATCTCGCGCGTCTACCATATCGACAGGGGTTACGAACGCATCGAGGAGAAACTGCGCAACCTCGGTGGCGCCATCGAACGCACCACTGTCAGCGAGCAACTGTTCCAGGGGGAAAGACTTGTCGAACAGCAGTAATCCACCACTGACCATCGCACTCTCCAAGGGGCGCATTCTGGAAGAGACCCTTCCACTGCTGGAGCAGACCGACCTGATGCCGGCCGAGGATGTCCTCACCACCCGGCAGCTCGTGGTCGATGGTCCGCGCGGAATCCGTTTCCTGATCATCCGCGCCGCCGATGTCTGTACCTTCGTGGAACGCGGTGCCGCCGATCTCGGTATCGTCGGCCGCGACCTGCTGCTCGAACACCGCCCGCATGTCTATGAACCGCTCGATCTCGGCATCGGCCGTTGCCGTCTCTGCGTGGCCAGTCCACAAAAGGTGGTGGACGCCGGCAAGCCGCAGCCTGGCAGCCGAATCCGCATCGCAACCAAGTATGATCACCTGGCCGAACAGCATTTCCTGGCGCACGGTATCCAGGCCGAGATCATCCACCTCTACGGTTCGATGGAGCTGGCCCCGCTGGTCGGCATTGCCGATCGCATTGTCGACCTTGTCTCGACGGGCGGCACGCTCAAGGCCAACGGCCTCGTCGAGGAGGAGACGCTGTACGATATCTCCAGCCGCTTGGTGGCCAATCCAGCCAGTTTCGCTACCCGGCGGGACGAGATACACCCGATTGTGGAACGCTTCAGCCAACTGGTGAACGGAACGCAATAATCTCTCTGCAGTCCGCTGCAGCCAACGATCGACCCCTGAAAAGGAGGCCGCCATGAACATACAACGACTGGATACCCGGCAGGACGATTTCATCGCCCGCCTGGATCAACTTCTGGCCCGCGAGACCGATACTGGTGCGGATGTCGAACATATCGTCTCGGAGATCCTCGATGAGGTGAAGGCACGCGGTGACGAAGCGGTCTGTGACTACACCCGGCGTTTCGATCACTGGAACTGCACCCAGGCCGCGCTCGAGATTCCCAGAGAGCGCATGGAGAAGGCGTGGCATGCCGTCTCCGACGAGGACCGGGAGGCACTGGAGACAGCGACCGCCCGCATCCGCGCCTATCACGAGCATCAGCGCCAGGAGAACTGGGAGTACACCGACGAGGCTGGGTTGACACTGGGGCAGCGCATCACTCCGCTCGACCGTGTCGGCCTCTATGTGCCCGGTGGCAAGGCGGCCTACCCCTCCTCAGTATTGATGAACGCCGTGCCGGCGCATGTGGCGGGTGTTGAGGAGATCGTCATGGTGGTACCAACGCCACAGGGCGAACTCAACGACATGGTTCTCGCCGCCGCCTACATCGGCGGGGTCAGCCGCGCCTTCGCCGTCGGAGGTGCGCAGGCAGTCGGTGCACTGGCCTACGGTACCGAAAGCATCCCCGCCGTCGACAAGATCGTCGGTCCGGGCAACAAGTTCGTCGCCTGCGCCAAACGCCGGGTCTTCGGCATCTGCGGTATCGATATGATTGCCGGACCCTCCGAGATCGTCATCGTCGCCGACAGTGGCGACTCCGCCTGGCTGGCAGCGGACTTCCTCTCCCAAGCTGAGCACGACGAGGCAGCACAGAGCATCTTCATCACCACCGATGCCGGCCTACTCGACCGCGTCGAACAGGCAATCGAAAAGCATCTGGAACACCTCCCTCGTGCCGAGATCGCCGGGCGCTCGGTAGAAATGCACGGTGCCCTAATCTTGGCCGAGGACATGGCCGCAGCCGCCGATGCGGTCAACCGTATCGCACCCGAGCATCTCGAACTGGCCATGGAGGATCCGGACCTGCTGCTCCCCTATATCCGGCATGCCGGTGCCATCTTCCTCGGTCACTTCGTGCCCGAGGCTCTGGGCGACTATGTGGCCGGCCCCAACCATGTGCTTCCGACCAATCGTACGGCACGCTTCTCGTCGCCGCTCGGGGTCTACGACTTCACCAAGCGCAGCAGCATCATCCGGGCGAACCGGGACGGTGTAGCCGCCATCGGTCCGGCCGCGGCACATCTGGCTCACCGCGAAGGCCTTCAGGCCCATGCCCTGAGTGTCGAACTGCGCCTGAAGCAGGGCACGTCGTCATGATCAGAGGCGACATCCGTTCACTGACCGCCTATCAGGTGCCGGACAGCCGCGGCATGATCAAGCTGGATGCGATGGAAAATCCGTACCCTTTACCGGATTCACTGCGCGGCAAATGGGCCAAGCGGCTGGCGAAAGCCGAGATCAACCGCTACCCCGATGCCGATGCACGTGAGCTGCGGCAGATGATCGCCGAGCAGGACGGCCTGTCGGCCGAGAACGTACTGCTTGGAAACGGCTCGGACGAGATCATCCAGATGCTGCTGATGGCGGCAGACAATAGCGCTTGCGTGATTCCGCAGCCGACTTTCACTATGTATGAGCTGATCTCGCGCTGGCTGAAGCGGCCAGTCGCCTCGGTACCGCTGGAAAAGGATTTCACCCTCAATGCCGAGGGGTTCGTACGAGTCTGTGCCCGGGAGAAGGCATCGATCGCCTTTCTGTCCTGCCCCAACAACCCGACCGGCAACATGTGGTCGCGCTCCACCGTGGCGCAAGTCGCCGAGAGCTTCCGCGGCATACTGGTGATTGATGAGGCCTACCGTCCCTTCGCGGATGATACCTATGTCGATATGCTGGCCCCCAATGTGCTGATCCTGCGCACCTTCTCCAAGCTGGGAATGGCCGGTCTGCGGCTGGGATACCTGCTCGGCCATCCGGATACGATCGCCCACCTGAACAAGGTGCGCCTGCCCTACAACATCAATACGCTGACGCAGCTCTCCACCCGATTCTTTCTGGAGCACTTCGATCTCTTCGAGGAACAGGCAAAGCAGATTCGCGCCGAACGAAAACGGGTCAGCCGGGCACTGATGGGGATTGACGGTATCACGGTCTTTCCATCCCAGGCCAATTTCCTTCTTTTCCGGGTGAAGGGCGCTGACGACCTGTTCGAGAAGCTTCGCGACAAAAAGATCCTGATCAAGAACATGAACCCGCAAGGCGGCTTGCTGAAAGAGTGTTTACGCGTCACTATCGGACTGCCCGAAGAGAACGCCGCCTTCCTTCAAGCGCTCGAGGAGATACTGGCATGAACCGCAACGCCTCAATCGAACGGACCACCAAGGAGACCAGCATCGAGCTGTCGGTTAATCTCGACGGTACGGGAACCTCCACCATTGACACCAGCATCCCCTTTCTCGACCACATGCTCGAACAGGTGGCACGCCACGGGCTGATCGATTTCACCGTCAAGGCGACCGGTGACCGCGAGATTGATGATCATCACACGGTCGAGGATATCGGCATCTGCCTGGGCAATGCCCTGCACGACGCGCTGGGCGACAAAGCCGGTGTCGTGCGCTATGGCCATGCGTATGTACCGCTGGACGAAGCGCTTTGCCGCGTCGTGCTCGACCTCTCGGGACGCCCAAATCTGGTGTATCAGGTCGAACTCCCCAAGGAGCGGGTCGGCGATTTCGATGTCGACCTGATCAAGGAGTTCTTCCAGGCTGTCGTCAATCAGGCACGCATTACGCTGCATATCGACGTCCTCCGCGGTGACAACAACCATCACATCATTGAGACCATGTTCAAGGCCTTCGGACGTGCCCTGCGCATGGCGGTGGCCAAGGATGACCGTCAGCAAGGCATCCCCTCCACCAAGGGTGCGCTGTAGCATCTAAAACTTGCCGTATTCAAGGGTAACCACACAAATGAATATTGACCGTACAGGGCCGGACCGCTTTCGCCGATCCGCCACCTCGCCGATTCTGCCATGATCGGACTGATCGATTACGGCATGGGCAATCTGCACTCCGTGGCCAAGGCCCTGGAGGTATCGGGCGGTGCGGTGACCATCGTTCGCGAACCGGAACGACTGAAGAATTTCGAGCGGCTGGTACTGCCCGGGGTCGGCGCCTTTCGCGACTGCATCGGCACACTCAAGGAGCGTGGCCTGGACGAAGCACTGCTGGAGCGCATCGAAGCCGGCGTCCCCTATCTCGGTATCTGCCTTGGCATGCAGGTGCTGATGGAGGCCTCGCTCGAATTCGGTCACTATCAGGGGCTCGGCCTGATCCCCGGCCAGGTCAGACCCTTTCCGGAAAGCCACCCCGAACGCGGCTTCAAGATTCCCCACATGGGGTGGAACGATGTCGTCCTGCCATCCGGCCGTGACCCGCACCCCGTGCTCGCATCGCTGGGCAGACGGCAGGTCTATTTCGTGCACTCCTACGTCTGCATGCCACAGCATGAGAATCATATCCTCGCGGCCACCAGCTACGGCGACTATCCCTTCGCCAGTGCCATCGGCCGGGACAATATCATCGGCGTGCAGTTCCACCCCGAAAAGAGCCAGGCGGCCGGCCTGGGCCTGCTGGAGGCGTTCATCCAATGGAAACCGTAGCCCCAACCGCAACATTCGAACTGATCCCCGCCATCGATCTGAAGGGTGGCGAGTGCGTACGTCTGAAACAGGGTCGGATGGAGGATGCCACCGTCTACGGTGAAGATCCGGCAGCCATGGCCGAACACTGGCAGTCGCTCGGCGCGGCACGCCTGCACGTCGTCGATCTGGATGGTGCCTTTGCCGGCAATCCCGAAAACCGGGAGGCCATCGCCGCAATCTGTGAACGACTGACCATTCCGGTACAACTGGGCGGCGGCCTGCGCGACATGGCCAGTATCGAATCCACCCTGTCGCTGGGAATCGAACGGGTGATCCTCGGTTCGGCAGCGGTCTCCAATCCCAAACTGGTCCAGCAGGCCTGCCGCGAATTTCCCGGACGCATCTGCGTCGGTATCGATGCCAAATCGGGACTTGTCGCCGTACACGGCTGGGATGATGTCACCGATGTCCGGGCCGTCGATCTGGCCCGGCAGTTCGAGGATGCCGGTGTCGCCGCCATCATCTACACCGACATTGCCCGCGACGGCATGCTCAGCGGCCCCAATATCGAGGAGACCGCGGCACTGGCACGCGGCATCTCCATTCCGGTCATCGCCTCCGGTGGTGTCGCCCGCCTCGAGGACGTCAAGGCTCTGGCAAGGCATATCGACGAAGGTGTCTGTGGCGCCATCACCGGCCGTGCCATCTACGAGGGCACGCTCGATTTCGCCGCCGCCATGAAGACGATCAAACCATGCTGAGCAAGCGCATTATCCCCTGCCTAGATGTCGCCGAAGGCCGCGTCGTCAAGGGTGTGAAGTTCGTCGACATCATCGATGCCGGCGATCCGGTGGAGGCCGCCATCCGCTATAACGACGAGGGTGCCGACGAGCTCTGCTTCCTCGACATCCGCGCCTCGCAGGAGAACCGCTCCACACTCTACGACATGGTCACACGTGTGGCCGAGAACGTCTTCATGCCGCTGACCGTTGGTGGCGGCGTGCGCGCTTTGAGTGACATCGAACAACTGCTGCATGCCGGTGCCGACAAGGTCTCGATCAACACGGCGGCACTGCACCATCCCGAACTGGTTCAGCAGGCAGCCGAACGCTTCGGCTCCTCGACCATCGTCGTGGCGGTGGATGCCAAGCAAGTGGATGATCACTGGGAGTGCTTCACGCACGGTGGCTCCAAACCGACAGGCATCGATGCCGTGGCGTGGGCATCGCGCATGGCCGATGCTGGTGCTGGCGAGATTCTTCTCACCAGCATGGATCGGGACGGCACCAAGGCCGGCTACGACGTGGCCCTGACCCACGCCGTCACCGATGCCGTTCCCGTACCGGTGATTGCCTCCGGCGGCGTCGGCACCCTCCAGCATCTGGCCGAAGGGTTCACGCTCGGCCACGCCGATGCCGTGCTGGCGGCCAGCATCTTCCATTTCGGAGAGCATCGCATCCATGAGGCCAAGGCCTTTCTGGCCGAACACGGCATTCCGGTCAGACTATAGTCATGATGGAGTGGGCTCAGCACCTCGTCGAACAATACGGCTACTGGGCGGTCTTTGTCTGGACATTCATCGAGGGAGAAACTGCCCTGCTGGTTGCCGCAGCGCTTGCTTCGGCCGGACTGATGGAGCCCTACCGGCTGATCATTATCGCCGCCATCGGTGCTTTCTCCGGCCACCTGTTCTTCTTCTGGATCGGTCGATGGCATGGCCTTCGGGTAATCCGCTCCGTCCCGTTTCTGCGCAAACACTACCCCCGCTCCAAGGAGCTGCTGGACAAATACCTCGACCAGTACGGCGGTTTCGCCGTCTTTATCTTCCAATATCTCTACGGCACCCGTCTGGTCACCGCCATCCTGTTCGGCTGTTCCAGCATCAAGCTGTGGCGCTTCTGCCTGTTGCAGGCGATCAACTGCACCATCTGGGCCGTTGTCATCTATACGGCAGGTCATCTGCTGGGCCTCGGCGCACAGGCCATCCTCCACCGTTTCGGACTCTACGGCCTGCTCGTGGTCGTTGGCGTGATCGGGTTGGTCGGACTGGTCACCTACTTCCGCTACGGCCACCGGCACGTCAAACACCATATCAATAACCATTTCCGGCGGCGCAAGGAAGACAAGTCCGGCGGGTAGAAGCACCCACCCACTCATCCATTCACTACTCTTCTTTTACGCCTCCGCTCCCTCCATATCTATCTGTTGATAATGATAATGATAATGACTATCGTTATCCGTTAGGGGCATCATCGTCATGTCATGAAGTGATTCCCGATCCAGCGCGGAGGGCCCGGAGAAGCAAACGGTGCCACCACGAAGCGTTCGGCATCGGCGATGGGAGGAAGAGCTGCAAACAGTGATGAAAACACCATGGCGAGTCATCGCACTGGCACTCCTGTGTTGCCTCAATCCCGACATGGCATCGGGCCAGACGGGCCTGCTGCACGACTTCTTCTCCACCCAGCGGGAGTCGAGTGTGCACGGGCACGGTACGGTTTCACCCAGAGCCCCAACTCTTCACCAGGATGGGGTCACCATCCAAGCCTCCTATACCGGGGACATGATGCGGCGATTCTCCGGCGGCACCGTAAGCAGACGTGATTCCTACCTGGACAACCTCGATCTCAGCATGACGCTCGATACGGAGAAAATGATGCAGTGGCCCGGGGGAACACTCTTCATCTACGGTCTGCGCAATCGTGGCGGCCTGCCGAACGGCCAGCACCTGATCGGCGACCTGCAGGGAATCAGCAACATCGAGGCGCCCAACCGGCTGAAGCTCTATGAGGCATGGTATCGACAACGGTTCGCCCACGACCGTGCCTCACTGCTCTTCGGGCTGCACAATATGAATTCGGAATTCTACGTCTCGAACTACGCCAGCCTCTTTCTCAACAGCTCGTTCGGTATCGGCCCCGAACTGTCACTGAACGTGCCCAACCCGACCTATCCGAGTACCGGAATGGGCGTCATGGGCCGGGCACGGCCGTTCAAGCATTGGTATCTGCAGGGCGGCATCTATGACGGCGACCCGGGCACCCATCTGCTGAGGTCCTCCGAAGGCAAACTGATCATACTCGAGAACGGTATTGCACGGGAAAACGGCTCCTACAAGCTGGGCTACTGGCGTCACACGGCCAGCAAAACCTATCAGGGCCGAACATTCGCCAATGACTATGGCGTCTACGCTCTGGTCGACCAACGGCTGTTTCACTCCCAAAGCGGTGCGGTTATCGGCGTCTTCGTTCAGTGGGGGTGGGTACCGAAGGCCCGCAATGAGGTGACCGGTTACCTGGGAACCGGTCTTCACATCCACGCCCCGTTTCCCGGTCGGGACGAGGACGAACTGGGTATTGCCGTGGCCCGGGCAGGCACACACCAATCGGCTGAAACTACCGTGGAGCTGACCTACCGCGCGGTGGTGACATCCTGGCTGACGCTACAGCCCTCGCTGCAATGGGTGCATCACCCCAACGGCGACCCGTCCGTCAAGGCGGTCACGG
>DATFLK010000016.1:0-2048 GCA_035267815.1 Mariprofundaceae bacterium
GCGCGAGCATCTCGAGAAGACCTTCGAGGAGGTCGAGGGCTACGACGAGATGGTGCTGGTCTCCGATATCGATGTCTTCAGCCACTGCGAGCATCACCTGGCTCCCTTCGTCGGCCGGGCCCATGTCGCCTACATCCCCAACGGCCGCGTCGTCGGGCTCTCCAAGCTGGCCCGCGTTGTCGATGTCTTCGCCAAGCGGCTGCAGGTGCAGGAGAAGATGACCATGCAGATCGCCGACGTCATCGAGGAGGTGCTGCGTCCGGCGGGCGTGGCCGTCATCGTCCAGTGCCGTCACTACTGCATGTGCCACCGTGGCGTCAAAAAGCCCGACTCCTGGACGACCACCTCCAAGCTGACCGGTGCCTTCCTGAAGAATCCGTCGTCCCGGCTGGAGCTGTTCAACCTGATCGGCATGAGCAAGAATCCCTGACCCATGAGCCATTCCGCCACCGGCATCCTGCTGGCCAACCTGGGTACCCCCGATGCGCCGACATCGGCGGCGCTGCGCCGCTACCTGAAGGAGTTCCTCTGGGATCCGCGCGTGGTCGATTTCCCGCGCCCGTTGTGGTGGCTGATCCTGAACGGCGTGATTCTCAATATCCGCCCGCCGCGCTCGGCCAAGCTCTACCAGACGATCTGGACGGAGGAGGGCTCGCCGCTGCTGGCCATCGGCCGGCGACAGGCCGAGGGGGTGCGGCAGGCGCTGCATCAGCGCGGCCTGCAGGTCGAAGTCGAGCTCTCCATGCGCTACGGCAATCCCTCCATCGCCCGCGGTCTTGAAGCGCTGCGTGAGAAGGGGTGCGAGCGCCTGCTGGTGTTGCCGCTCTATCCGCAGTATGCCGCCGCCACCACCGCCTCGACCTTCGATGCCGTGGCCCAAGTCTTCGAGAAGTGGCGCGATCTTCCGGAGCTGCGCTTCGTGCGCGATTACCATGTCCACCCCGGTTATGTCGGGTCGCTGGTGAACAGCATCCGCGAGTATTGGGACAAGGAGGGCGAGCCCGAGAAGCTGCTGATCTCCTTCCACGGCATCCCGCAGCGCTACGCCGATCTTGGCGACCCCTATCCCGACGAGTGCCACGAGACGGCCAGGGCGCTGGCCGAACAGCTGGGCCTGCCCGACGAGCGCTGGCAGCTCACCTTCCAGTCCCGTTTTGGTCGCGAGCCGTGGCTACAGCCCTATACGGACAAGACGCTCGAGGCGTGGGGAAAGGAGGGGCTCGCATCCGTCGACGTCGTCTGCCCCGGCTTCTCGGCCGACTGCCTGGAGACCTTGGAGGAGATCGCCATCACCAACCGCGAGCTCTTCGAGGAGTCCGGCGGTGGCCGCTACCGCTACATCCCGGCACTTAACGACCGCGCCGACCACATCGAGGCCCTGGCCGACATTGCCGCCGCCCAGATCGACGGCTGGATTTGAGGGAATAATCCATCAGGTGACTGGGGATGGTGTGTTACTCGCCATTTGCAATTGCCTGTTTGATTATTGGTGCAACTGAATCAGGGGTGATGCCGCGATCTTTGCAGTATTTAGATTGCAGCCATACAGAAAGCTTCTTTTGTCCTTTACTGGCATTGCACCCGCAACAACAAAGAACAATATTTTCTCTAGTGATAATTGTTGCGTTGTTAATGATGTGTTCCCAACTAGCTGCAGATTTCCTAGAGGTTTTGGTGAGCCTAAACTCAATGCCAAAATAGACACATACCTTATCTCTCTCCCTGACTTCCCTCGATCAAGTCCCAGATCTGCTGTAAATTCACTTTCCGTCAGTTTCGGCATCGTCATTTGATGCTGCGCACCTTTTCCTCAGCGGTTTGAGGCTGGCTTTTCTTCCACTCGAAGTACTCCTGCATGTCGAAATACTTTTTTCCGGTACTCCATAACTCGTGCGTCTCTGCGAGCATGGCCCCGATCAGCCGCTTGGCGGATGCCTCGTTCGGAAAGATGCGGATCACGCGCTCGCGCCTGCGGACCTCCTCGTTGAGACGCTCCTGCATATTGGTCGTGGCCAGTCGACGGCGGTACTTCTCAGGAAGCACTATTA
>DATFLK010000017.1:0-15922 GCA_035267815.1 Mariprofundaceae bacterium
TCCTTCGGTACGAACCAGTGTTCGCTGTTGTAGCCGATGCCTGCCGGCTCGGGCTTGATGCCGTGGATGCGTTTGTGGATGGCCGGTAGCGAGTAGGGAGCGAAGAGGAATACGACCGGTACGTCCTTGTGCAGCTCTACCTGCATCTCATCATAATACTCTTTGCGTTTGGTGCGGTCGAAGGTGCGTGTGGCGGCGACGAGATCCTTGTCCACTGTGGCGTTGGCGTAGGAGAGGAAGTTGAATTGGCGCGGACCAGTCTGCGAGGAGTGCCAGATCGAATACTGGTCCGGTTCGGGGGAGAGCGACCAGCCTAGGATGACCGCCTCGAAGTTGCGCTTGTTGATGAAGTGGTTGATGAAGGCGGACCACTCGACCAGCCGCACCTTGACCGCGATCCCTACCTCTTTCAGTCGTTGCTGGATAATGATCGCCGCATCCGCTCGCTGCTTGTTGCCGTTGTTGGTCAGGATCGTGAAGGAGAGTTTGCGCCCGCTCTTGTCGAGAATGCCGTCGCCGTCGCTGTCACGCCAGCCCGCCTTGCGCAGCAGTTCTTTGGCCCTCTCCGGTGAATAGGGGCGCGGTTTGACCTTCTTGTTGACCCAGTAGGTGTGCGGCTTGTAGGGGGTGGCCAACACCTCACCCAGTCCCAGTTGTACCCCGTCGACCAACTCCTGCCGGTTGATGGCATAGGCGATAGCCCGGCGCACGCGCACGTCGGTGAAAGGTTTGCGCTTCAGGTTGAAGCCGAGATAGGTGTAGACAAAATCCAGATATCTGTAGCGATTGTAGTGTTTGACCAGGTTCGGCTTGATGGGGAAGAGGCGTTGGTACTGGGTCGGTGTGAGTCCCATGCTGTCTAGGTGACCGGCCGAGAGTTCGAGGAACTGGGTGGCGGGGTCGGGGATGATGCGGGTCAGCCGCTCGGTGATCCAGACCGGACCGTCATAGTAGTGCGGGTTGGCGCGTAGCAGGATCGACTGCTGCGGCTGCCAGTCGGCCAGCGTGTAGGGTCCGATGGTGGCCTTGGGATGGCGCGACAACGGCGTGTTCATGATGTCCTGTCCCTTGAATACGTGTTTGGGAAGGATGGCCAGCGAGGCCCAGGTCGAGAGGGCTGGTGAATAGGATTGCGAGTAGTGCACCACGAAGGTGTGTGGATCGGGCGCCTCGAAGCTTTTGACCCGGGCGTAATCCGATTTGTAGGGACTCTGCGTGTGCTTGTCTCGGATCAGCTTTAGTGTGAAAGCGCAGTCGGTTGAGGTAAAGGGCGTGCCGTCGGTCCATTTCAGGCCGGGGCGGATATGGAATCGAATGGTCAGGTTGTCCTTCGAGACCGTCCATGAATCGGCCAGTTGGCCCACAAGGTTGAGGTTCTTGTCGTACTTGAGAAGCGGCAGGTACATCTGACCGGCAATGTTGTGGCTTGCGGCATCGCCGGCGATCATCGGGATCAGATTGGTGGCGTCGCCGCTGCTGGCCGAGACGATGCGGTCGCCCCGGGCCGGTATGGCCGGGCCGGTATAGGCGTCCGTTGTGACGGCGGTGTACCCCTGATCGCTGTTCGAGGAGGAGCAGGCGACGAGTGTCGTTGCCAGTACCAGTAGCAGTATGGTGGCAAGCAAGACCCTGCTGTCAGAGCGATGCGAATGGCCGTTTACGGGCATGAGAATCGCAGTATCACAAAGACGTGTTCAGGCGATTACAACTGGGCCAGAATCCAGAGCCTGTCGCCTGGATGCAGTGACGAGGCATCATGCAGACTGTTGGCTCGGGCAATGGCTTTGGTGGTGGTGCCAAACTTCCTGGCAATATTCCACAGATTGTCGCCGTGCCGGACCTTATAGAGGATCCGCCGGCCACGCGACAGAAGCGGATTGGGCGGTGGTGCGGCACGGGCAAAGCGGCGTGCCGGTACAAGAAGAGTCCTGCCCGGATGCAGGTATTTGCCAAGGTGGTGGCGGTTAATGGTGCGAAGATAGTGGACACTGGTGCCGTATTTGCGAGCCAGGGTCCAAAGGCTGTCGCCGCGATGGATGCGAATGTGGATGTGTTTGGGAACTGCGTTGTCCATCATTGCCAGCAGGTCGTCGGCACTCGCTTCTGGGACATGCAGCGTGAACCTGCCATGCAGATAGAGGCTGTGGTTCAATCCCGGATTGAAGCGGAACAGTTCGGTCCTCGAGAGTCCCGCCGCCTTGCTGAGGAGGTGCAGGTCGACCGGTCCCTGCAAGGTGATCTGCCTTGTCGCGATGGGGTGGGGGAAGACGATTGAGCGCGACTGGTACAACGAGACCAGCCCGATGATCTGTTTAACGTAAAGGCGGGTGATGGTAGGCGCAGGTAGCCGTCTCAGGCCGTCGGACGGCTTCCAGGGACGGTGACGCAGGCGCCTAGCTACATTGGCCGGACCGCAATGGTAGGCGGCGAGTGCCAGTGGCCAGTAGTGGAACTGCTTTTTCAGCGCCTGGAGGTATTGAAGCGCGTTTTCGGTGCTCCGGACGACGTTTCTGCGGCTGTTGATGTCCTCGGATCGCTTCATGCCGAGATAGCGGGCGGTACCCGGCATCAGTTGCCACAATCCCATCGCACCTGCCGAGGAGAAGGCATAGGGGTTATAGCCCGATTCGACTATGGGAAGAAGCTGCAGGGCATCGGGTGCATGCATGCGTTTGAATACGGTCTGGATCCTGCTGCGCACATAACGGGAGCGTTTTGCTACCTTGTGCCAGCGACGCACGTAGACGCGTTTGGCCACCGCCTGTGCCCGCGCAATGTCCGACAGCGGTAACCCTTCAAGAAGTTCGGAAGTCTTGATGCGGTCGGCATGATCGCGGGTCGTAACGGTATCTCCGGACTCGGTGGCGGGGGAGGTCGAATTCAATGATAGGGCGGATGCATCATCCGGACTTTTCATGCTCATCTGGGTGGCGCATGCCGACAATAGACATGCGGCTGCGACCGTGAGCAGCAGGGGGTATGGACGTGTGCGCATGCCCACAGGATAGCAATGCGTACTTGATGGTAAAGTGGCATGTGACACACTTGCAGCGTGGCCAAGAATGAGGAATAATTAGGTATAGATTTTATTGGGGGTTGTTATGAGCGTGAACTTGACGGAAGCCGCAGCCAGCAAGATCCAGGGGCTGCTCGAACATGAGAGTAACGAGAATCTGCACCTGCGTGTCTTTGTCAGTGGCGGCGGCTGTTCCGGCTTTCAGTATGGCTTTACCTTCGACGACCAGACAAGTCAGGAGGATACCGTCGTGGAGAGCCATGGCGTCAAACTGTTGGTCGACGCCATGAGTATTGATCTGCTCGATGGTGCCGAGATCGATTATCAGACATCGCTTCAGGGCGAGTCTTTCGTGATTCGCAATCCCAACGCCGCCTCCACTTGCGGTTGCGGAAAGTCGTTTACACCGTCCGAGAGTGGCGCGGGTTGTGCCAACGCCGGCTATTAATCAACTTCGTTTGATATAGGGATCCCTTAAGGCGGTCGTTCGCTGTTCCGGACCGGGGTGACAGCCGGTTGCATCTCAAAACGGGCTGACTACGCTGCCGCTCTTTGTGCGGCAGCCGGTCGCCTATGATTTGTTCGGGCCTGTCCCGGATCGCATATCCATTTCGGACAAGAAGGGGAGCATGAAGAGTATCGCACTGGATATCCAAGGCCTCTGCAAGCAGTACGACAGTGGCAGAACCGCGCTCGACGACGTATCACTGCAGGTGCCCGAAGGCTCGTTTTATGCCCTGCTGGGGCCGAATGGTGCCGGCAAGAGTACCTTGATCAATATTTTGGCGGATATTGTGCGCCCGAGCGGTGGTGCGGCCACCCTGTTCGGGCATGATATGTTCAATGAGCGTTCCTGGTGCAAGCGCCATATGGGCGTGGTGCCGCAAGAGATTGCTTTCGATCCCTTCTTTACGCCGCGCGAGGTGCTGCATTTCACCTCCGGTCTGTTCGGTGTGAAGCCCGATGACGACTGGATCGACGAGCTTTTCGTGCGTCTGGAACTCAGCCAGCATACTGCCAAGAATACGCGTCAGCTCTCTGGCGGTATGCGGCGCCGTCTGCTGGTGGCACAGGCGCTGGTGCACAAGCCCCGACTGGTGATTCTGGACGAGCCGACAGCCGGTGTGGATGTGGAGTTGCGGCGCCGTCTCTGGAGCTTCATGCGCGAGCTCAATGAGAAGGGTACCACCATCCTTCTGACCACCCACTATCTCGATGAGGCCGAGGAGCTGTGCGATCAGGTAGCGATTATCAACAAGGGTAACCTGCTGACCGCCCAGCCGATGCGGGAGATGATGCGACAGGTGGCCTCCTCTTATCTGTGGCTCCATTACGACGACGAGGTGCGGATCTCCGAAGATGATCAGGCTGCACTGGCCGATTTCTCCCCGCGCATCGTCGACGAGGGAATCTGTCTCCAGCTTGGTCACAAGAAGGAGAACGGGCAGTCGATGTTCCATCAGGCCTATGAGGCGGCTGTCAGACGTTTCGGTCCGCCGCTGGATGCTGCGGTACGCAAGGAGGATCTGGAAGATGTTTTCCTGCGCCTGACCATGTCCGATTCGGGTGATTCGGAAGGAGCGACGGCATGAGTACGGCCAATCCACGCGGCATGTACACTATTTTTCGGCGCGAGGTGCACCGTTTCCTCAAGGTGAAGATGCAGACCATCGTGACGCCGGCCCTGACAGCGATGCTCTATCTGGTCGTCTTCCGCTATGCCATGGGGGACCGGCATGTACCGGGTCTGGGTACCGATTACTTCACCTTTCTGGTGCCGGGACTGGCCATGATGGCGATGTTGCAAAATGCCTTCGCCAATACCTCGAGTTCGCTGATCATGGGCAAGGTAATGGGCATGCAGATTTATCTGCTAATGGCGCCGGTCTCCGCTGCCGAGGTGGTGGCGGCCTTTCTGGCAGCGGCGGTGGTTCGCGGTGTGATCGTGGCGAGCGTGTTCCTGATCGTGCTGATGCCCTTCACCGGCATCCATCTCCTGCATCCAGGGATCCTGCTGGTCTACAGTATCTGCGGTTCGATGATCATGGGCGGGCTCGGTCTGATCGGCGGCATGTGGGCCAAGAACTTCGATAATGTTGCCATGGTGACCAACTTCATCGTCTTGCCGCTGACGTTCCTCTCCGGGGTGTTCTATTCGGTCAAGCAGTTGCCGCATACATGGCAGATTCTCAACCATGCCAATCCATTCTTCTATCTGATTGACGGCTTTCGCTACAGCTTTCTCGGCGTGGGCGACACCAACCCGTTCGCCTCGGTCGGAATCGTCATCGGTTCGGCGATCTTCATCTTCTCGCTGTGCTGGTACCTCTGGCGTATCGGCTGGCGCATGAAAGATTGAAGAAGAGTAAAGGGGCGCGGAAGAGTTCGGCATGGTTTCAGCGCCATGCCAACGATCCGCATGTCAAACGGGCCCAGCGGGAGGGGAAGCGATCCCGCGCTGCCTTCAAGCTTTCCGAGATTCTCGAGCGCTATGAACTGTTGAATGGCAGGGATACCGTCGTGGTCGATCTGGGTTGTGCGCCGGGCTCATGGTGCCAGGAGCTGACCTGTTACTGCGGAGACGGAGGCATGGTGATCGGCGTCGATTTGTTGGAGATGCGTCCTCTTCCTGGAGTCCGTTTCCTGCAGATGGACTTCTCCGACATGGCCGCTCACGGGGCGCTGGAGGAGGTTCTGGAAGGGCGTCGGGTGGATATGGTGGTCTCCGACATGGCGCCCGAACTAAGTGGCAACAAGGTGGTGGATCAGGCGCGCATCATCAATCTAAATGAGATGACGCTCGGATTCGCCGTTAATCATCTGCGCGAGGGCGGCCATCTGTTGCTGAAGACCTTCATGGGAGAGGGGTTCGATACCTTCAGGAAGGAGCTGATGGGCTGGTTCTCCTCGGTCAAGACGGTCAAGCCGGCGGCCAGCCGCAAGTCGTCCAGTGAAATCTATCTGCTGGGACAGGCGTTCCGGCGCATGTGAGGGGAGGGGCCCTAATGGGCCCGATAGCTCTTTTGTGTGTCCAGTCGACGGATAACCCTGCCCATGTTGCGCACGATGAATGTCAGCAGTTTCAGGGCCAGTTCGCTGTTCTCCTGCATCAGTCGCTGGAAGTGCTCGCAGGAGATCTTGTATACGACGCATGCCTGACGGGCGATAACGCTGGCATTGACCGGTTCGTTACTGAACATGCTGATCTCTCCGAATACCTTGCTGTAGTCGCCTGAAGAGAGCTGGGTCTCATGGCCGTTGATCATGCGGGTGATGGTCACGTTGCCGGAACGCAGCAGATAGAGGCTTGATCCCTCGGTGCCTTGGTTGATGATCGGGATGCCCGGCAGGACGAACATCGGCTCAATCGCCTCCTCAATCGCCTGTCTCTCCTGCTCCGACATCGATTTGAGTCGCAGTTCGTTTTTCAGCCACTCGAAATCGATCTCCATGGCACATCTCCTCCCTTGTCCCGGTTCTCCCGGGTACGCTTCAATCTTGTCATGGCGTTTGCGCCGACGTCCAGTGTAACATGCACGAATGCGCCTGTTTGCGGCTCTTGAACTTCCCAAGGATGTAAAGGACGCCATTGCCGAATGGTGGATCGGTACATCGGCAGCGCTGCATCCGGGTGAATGGCGGGATGTACCTAAGGAGAACTGGCATCTGACACTCGGTTTTTTCGGTGATGTGAACGGCGGCGAGGTGGTTGACCTGGCCGAAGCGCTGGAGGATTGCGCCGCGCGTTCGCCGGTCCAGCATCTCTGCCTGCGTGATGTCGGTATGTTCCCTAACCTGAACCGGCCAAAGGTCTTCTGGATTGGTGTGGCGCAGACGGATGACGGCGGGCGGCTGAAGTCGCTGGCGCATTGTTGCAGGCGGGCTGCTCGTGCTACCGTTCGCAAACGCACGGCGAAGGACGAGGTCTTCCGGGGGCATGTCACGCTGGCCAGAAGACGCGGAGAGCCTTTTCCCGTCGATCCGCGCATGCTGGCGGCCATGCCGGACCTGCCCGAACAGCAGTGGCAGGTAGATACCATCATTCTGTATCAATCGGAGTTGCGACCGGATGGTGCCCGCTATCGCGTGCTGGAAGAATTTGAACTGGCGGCACCTGATGCCTACGACAGGACCGCAAAAAGGGGAGAGTAATGTCTGATAAAAGCAAGGCGCTGGATACCGCCCTGAGCCAGATCGAACGTCAGTTCGGAAAAGGTACCGTCATGCGTCTGGGTGATCATACCCAGGCAGCGGTCGAGGTCGTCCCCTCGGGCAGCCTCGCCCTCGATGCCGCCCTCGGTATCGGTGGTTATCCTAGGGGGCGCGTGATCGAGATCTACGGGCCGGAGTCCTCTGGCAAGACCACGCTGGCCCTGCACGCTGTGGCCGAGGCACAGCGCCTGGGCGGCACGGCGGCTTTTGTCGATGCGGAGCATGCGCTCGATATCAGTTATGCCAAGAAGCTCGGTGTCAACGTGGATGACCTGCTGGTATCGCAGCCCGATTCGGGCGAGCAGGCACTGGAGGTGGTCGATATGCTGACCCGTTCCGGTGCATTGGACGTGATTGTGGTGGACTCGGTTGCAGCCCTGACACCGAAGGCGGAGCTGGAAGGCGACATGGGCGATTCCCATATGGGGCTGCAGGCTCGGCTGATGAGTCAGGCACTGCGCAAGCTGACTTCGTCGATCTCTCGCTCCAAGACGATTGTCATCTTTATCAACCAGATTCGCATGAAGATCGGTGTGATGTTCGGCAATCCGGAGACGACGACGGGCGGTAATGCACTCAAGTTCTACGCCTCCGTACGTCTCGATATCCGCCGTACCGGTGCGATTAAGAAGGGTGACGAGGTGCTCGGTAACGACACGCGCGTCAAGATTCTTAAGAACAAGATGGCGCCGCCGTTCAAGCAGGCCGAGTTCTCGATCATGTATGGCGAGGGCGTGTCGCACGCCGGCGAGATTCTGGATATGGGCGTGACGCACGGCCTGGTGGAGAAGAGCGGTGCCTGGTATGCCGTCGGCAGCGAGCGTATCGGCCAGGGACGCGACAATGCCATGACCTATCTCAAGGAGCATCCGGAGCTGATGGATGATATCGAGGGTAAACTGCGGGAGAAGCTGGGACTCTCCTCTCCGGCTCCGGCTGAGGAGGAGTGACCCGTCGCTGATACGGCGGACTCCGGAGCGAACGAGAAGCAGGCGCGTGCCGCATATGCCTATGCGCTTCGCCTGCTCTCCCGACGGGAGTTTTTCACCGCAGAGATGGCGCGGCGGCTTGCTTCGAAGGGTTATGAAGAGACATGTGTTCAGCATACGCTTAAGCGGTTGGTGGATGACGGTTATCTGAGCGAAGAGCGTTTTGCCGAGGGGTTTCTTCGCACTCGGATGGTGCGCGGAGAAACGCCGAGGCTGGCCGCCATGCGGGCTCGCCAACGCGGTGTGGATGCAGGGGCAGTAGAGCGTGCGCTGCACGAGGCGGAGGATGGTTTCGACCGGCTTTCGACCTGCCGGGAGTTGCTCGGGCGGCGTGATCCGCAGGGGTTGCGCCATTCTGATGCCAGGCTGTGGCAGCGGCATGCGCGTTATCTGAAGAACAAGGGCTTCGATGCCTCGACCATTATGCGGGTCATGCGCGAAGAGGGAGAATCAGAGGAGTGATCAGGTGAAGACAGCTGAGATTCGTTCACGCTTTCTGGCGTTTTTCGAGGAGAGGGGGCACGAGGTGGTCGCCTCCAGTTCGCTGGTGCCGCATGGGGATCCCACTCTGCTTTTCACCAATGCAGGGATGGTGCAGTTCAAGAATGTGTTTCAGGGCAATGAGACACGCTCCTACATGCGCGCCGCTTCCAGCCAGAAGTGCGTGCGCGCCGGTGGCAAGCACAACGATTTGGAGAATGTTGGCCGTACGGCACGCCACCACACCTTTTTCGAGATGCTGGGAAACTTCTCCTTCGGCGACTATTTCAAACGCGAGGCGATCGAGCATGCATGGACGTTCCTGACCGCGGAGCTGAAGCTCGATCCGGAACGGCTATTCGTCACCGTCTTCGAGGAGGATGACGAGGCAGCCGGGATCTGGCTGAACGAGATCGGCGTGCCCGAGAGCCACTTCGCCCGCATCGGTGCCAAGGACAACTTCTGGTCGATGGGCGATACCGGCCCATGTGGTCCATGCTCCGAGATTTTCTACGACCACGGCTCCGAGATTGCCGGCGGCCCGCCGGGGACGCCCGAGGAGGATGGCGACCGCTTCATCGAGATCTGGAATCTCGTCTTCATGCAGTTCGACCGCGATGCTGACGGCAACATGACGCCGCTGCCGAAGCCTTCCGTCGATACCGGTATGGGGTTGGAGCGTATCGCCGCCGTCATGCAGGGCGTGCACAACAACTACGATATCGATCTTTTCCAGAATATTATTAGGGCAGCCTCCGAGCTCAGCGGTGTGCCTTACGGCCGTGATGAGTCCGGCGACGTCTCATTGCGAGTGCTGGCCGATCATCTGCGTTCGGTCGCCTTCCTGCTGGCCGATGGCGTGCTCCCCTCGAACGAGGGACGCGGTTTCGTGCTGCGCCGTATCCTGCGCCGCGCCTGCCGTCATGGCCGATTGCTCGGCATGAAGGACGCCTTTCTCTACCGTCTTGTCGATACGCTGGTCGCGGAGATGGGAAGCCACTTCACTGAACTGGCCGAGCAGCAGGCCAACATCGGCCAGGTGATCCGCATCGAGGAGGAGCGCTTCATCAAGACGCTCGACAAGGGATTGAAGCTGGTTGAAGAGGCGGCGGTCAAGGCGGGCGAAGGGGGGATCATCCCCGGCGAAACGCTGTTCACGCTCTACGACACCTACGGTTTTCCCGTCGATCTGACGGCCGATATCCTGCGCGATCGCGGCATTGGTCTCGATATGGCGGGCTTCGAACAGTGCATGGAGGAGCAGCGTCAGCGTGCACGCGCTGCCTGGGGCGGTTCGGGCGAGCAGTCGATACCCAAGGCGCTCTTCGATCTCCGCGAGCAGCATGGTTCTACCGAGTTTCTCGGTTACGACACACTGGCGGCCGAGGGAGTCATTACCGGTCTGCTTCGCGACGGCGAGCAGGTGGAGACGCTCGAGGAAGGACAGAAGGGCTGGCTTGTAGCCAATCAGACCCCCTTCTACGGCGAGTCGGGCGGCCAAGTGGGCGATACCGGCGTTATTACGACCGAGAGCGGCAGCTTTATCGTGCACGATACCAAAAAGTTGCTGCCCGATATGCACGTGCACATCGGTAAGGTGCACAGGGGCGAGATCAGGGCAAGCGGCGTCGGTCATTTCGAGGTGGAATCCGGACGCCGTGAAGCCATCCGCCGCAACCATACTGCCACGCATCTGCTGCATGCAGTGCTGCGTCAAATGCTGGGCGATCACGTCAAACAGGCCGGTTCACAGGTCTCCCCCGACCGTTTGCGTTTCGATTTTAGCCACTTTCAGGGGCTTAGCGAGGACGAACGCGGTAAGATCGAGGCGAAGGTCAATGCGGCCATCTGGGCCAACGATGCTATCGATACCCGCATCATGACGCCCGAGGATGCCATCGCCGAGGGGGCCATGGCGCTGTTCGGCGAGAAATACGGCGATGAGGTGCGCGTCGTCTCGGCCGGCTTCTCCACCGAGTTGTGCGGCGGCACGCATGTTGCCCGTACCGGCGATATCGGTCCCTTCCGCATCATCTCCGAGGCTGGTGTTGCCGCCGGCGTGCGCCGCGTCGAGGCGGTGACCGGCGAGGCCGCTTACGCTTCCTGGTGTGAGGATGCTGCGATTCTGAACCGGGTCTCCGGCCAGCTGAAGGCGCAGCCGAGCGACTTGGCGGATGCCGTGACACAGCTTCAGGAGAAGCTGAAGCAGTCCGAGAAGGAACTGACCTCCCTGAAGGGCAAGCAGGCCTCCGGGATGCTCGATGAGTTGATCGACAAGGCCCGGGATGCCGGCGGGGTAAAGCTGATTGTCGCCGAACTGCCCGCTTCCGTGGGCGATCTTCGTGATGTCATGGACAAGGCCAAAAACAAGCTCAAGTCCGGTGTCATCGTCTTCGGCATCAAACGGGGGGAGAGCAAGGTGCAGCTGATCGCCGGCGTGACCTCCGACCTGGTTAACCGATTCCATGCCGGCAACATCGTCCGCGAGATCGCGGCCACGGTCGGCGGCAAGGGTGGCGGCAAGCCCGATATGGCCCAGGCGGGCGGCAGCGACCCGGCCAAACTGGCCGAGGCGCTGGATGCAGTCGCGGGCCTGCTCGAGAGCTAGCGGGATGGGATCGAACACTTGAGTGGAGAAGCGCTGGTGCTGGCTGCTGTCGCCGCGCTGGCGGGGCTGACCATCGGTTGGTTCGTTGGCCGCATGGGGCAGCAGCGCCATCTGGATACCCTGAAGGAGGAGAATGGCGCCTTGAGGGTGGATGAGGCGACACTGAACGAACGCATCGCCCAAGCTGAATCGCGACAGAGTGCGGTTCAGGACAAACTGGCCGAGCGCGATGCGCGCATCGAATCACTGAACCGGGAAATTTCCACTCTGCGCTCCTCTATCGCGGAGCTCAATGTGACACTGGAGAAGGAGCGCCAGGCGGCGGCTGAGAAGCTGGGGCTGCTCGACGAAGCTCGTCAACGATTGGCCGATGAGTTCAAATTGCTCGCCAACCAGATCTTCGAGGAGAAGGGTAAAAAACTCTCCGAACAGAGCCGTTCCAGCCTTGACGAGGTGTTGAAGCCGGTACGCGAGCAGCTCGGCGAATTCCGCAAGCGCGTCGACGATATCCATACACATGATGCAAAGGACCGCGCCTCGTTGCGCGAATACCTGCAGCAGCTGGAAAGGCTGAACCAGAAGATTAGCGAGGATGCATTGAATCTAACCCAGGCGCTGAAGGGTGAGAGCAAGGCGCAGGGCAACTGGGGTGAGATGATCCTGGAGCGGCTGCTCGAGTCCTCGGGGCTGCGCGAGGGTAAGGAGTTTGCCCGCGAGCAGTCCTTCACCACAGAGGATGGTAGGCGTCTGCGTCCCGATGTTGTCGTTTACATGCCCGGGGATAAACAGGTGATTATCGATTCCAAGGTCTCCCTGACCGATTACGAGCGTGCCGTCTCCGCCGATGGTGAGGCGGATCGGAAGTCGGCGGTGGCCGCGCATGTCCGTAGTCTGAAGGCCCATATTCAGGCTCTGGCCGCCAAACGTTACGACCATCTTCCCGACGTCCATTCACCGGATTACATCCTGATGTTCGTACCGATCGAGGGGGCCTATATGATGGCCATTGAGGCGGATCAGGCGATCTTTGAGACGGCCTTCGAACAGGGTGTCGCGGTGGTCACGCCCTCTACGCTCTACGCCACGCTGAAGTTGATCGAGCATCTGTGGCGCTACGAGCGTCAGAGCGAGAATGTCGCCAAACTGATCGACCGTGCCGGAAAACTTCATGACAAGGTGGCCACTTTCGTCGAATCCTTCGAGGAGATCGGCCAGCGGCTTGGCCAGGCGCAGCAGGCCTATGATACCTCACTGAACCGCATCAGGAGCGGGCCCGGCAACGTCATCAGCCAGATCGATATGCTGGGAAAACTGGCCGGCAAGACAAAGAAGGAGCTTCCTGCCCACCTGCTTCAATCGGCGCTCGGAGAAGAGGCCGACGATGTGCCGGAGGCAAGTGATCAGTAATCGATTGGGGAGATCGTCGTGAAGGTAAGGATCGCGCTCTGTTTCATCCTGATCTTTGCGTTTCTCGCCACATATATTCTGTTTCATTGGGGGCGGGTGTCCGACGCCGCCCTAGTGATTCACATGATCGCCTATCCACTCTCCTCGCTGTTCGAGTCGGTCGTGGGCATCGCGCACAACCCCTATGCCCGTGTTGCGGTGATATGCGCGGCCGGCACGGTGCAATATGGCATACTCGGGTATCTGGTCGGTGTGATCTGGGACTGGATCGAGGCACAGGTGGCGGATGGCGACGATGAGGCGTGACGCAGTTTTTGACCCTGTCACAGCTGCTGGGTAAACTGCCGGGGCTTTCAGGTATCAGCATCTCTGGTATCGCTCCAAGGAGATTTCCACCGTGCCGACGAATGACGACGCCATCATCGAGAAGATCAAGAGTACCTATAAGAATATCGCCGCGACGATCGGTTCGATCGCCGTCTTTGTGCTGATTATGTGCGCCTTCACGCTCGGTTCCCTGGCCGATTCCGAACACGCCTCCTTTATCTGGATTCAGGTCACGATCGCCATCGTGATGATTTTGACTCTGATTGCCATGAAGCGCATCGCCTTCTTCCTGACCCGGCTCTGGCTGGGGAATCGCAAGCGCTATAAGGATGCAATGAGCTCCCTCAGGGTGGCCGATATGGGCAGGGATTGATCTAACTCCTCCATGCAGTCCGATGTAGCCCTGACATTTCCGTGCCGTTTTCCGATCAAGGTGATGGGTGAGAATACCCCCGATTTCGAGAACGATATCGTGATGATCGCCAACCGGCATATCCCCGACCTGGGCGAAGGGGCCGTGCGTTCCACGCCGAGCCGTACGGCGAAGTATCTGTCGGTGACCATCGTTTTTGAGGCCAAGAGTCGTGAACAGCTGGACTGCCTGTACCGTGATATGAACGCGCATCCAAATGTGCAGATGGTGTTGTAAGGTGATTCCCACTCCCATCCGGGCGATTCTCCTGACGCGATTCAATCGATAGGCTCCTCCATATGGCTGTTTACGGGATCGGGGATATCCAAGGCTGTTTTGACCCCCTGAAACGACTTCTGGACAAGCTGGGCTTCGATCCGAATTCGGATACCATTTGGTGTGCCGGAGATCTGGTTAATCGTGGTCCGGCCTCACTGGATGTTCTGCGCTTCCTAAAATCTCTTGGCGATGCCTGCATCTGTGTGCTGGGCAATCATGATCTGCATCTTCTGGGACAGTTGGCGGGTGAGGCGCCCTATACGCGTGACACCCTGGAGGGCGTGCTCACAGCACCGGACCGGGACGAACTGATCGACTGGCTGCGCCACCGTCGGTTGCTGCATCACGACGCGGCTCTGAACTGGTGCATGGTCCATGCCGGACTGCACCCGGCGTGGACGCTTGGCAAGGCCAAGCGCCGGGCAGCAAGGATCGAGAAGGTGTTGCAGAGCGATGATTGGCGCGATTTCAGTCGCCATCTGCATCACCGCGAGTTTCCGGACTGCGACCCACGTGATGATGGTTTGCCGGCCACGCTTTTCGCCACGGCGGTTTTGACACGCAGTCGCTACTGTACCGCCGAGGGGTGTTTCAACTGGACCACCCGCGCTGGCGGACCGACCGATGAGGAGTTTCCCTGGTTCGCACACGATGATCTGGCCTGGCGTGACGAAACGCGGGTGCTTTGCGGCCACTGGGCTGCGCTTGGCCTGATTACCGACCAGCCGCATGTGCTGGGGCTCGATTCAGGCTGTGTCTGGGGCGGAAGATTGACCGCTGCGCGACTCGATGCCGATGTTCCCGAACTGACCCATGTCGAATGCAAGGCGTGTCAGACCATCGGTTAGCGGGCAGGAGGTCGTTTCCTGACCAGGAACCGGGCCTCAACCTTACTTCGGTGGTTTTTTCGTCCCGACCAAGGTCTGCAGCGCTTGTTGAACGGAGGTGACCGTCGCCTGCCATTGGCCCGCCTGCTCCTGACGAAATAGGCGCATGATATCCGGATACCAGGGTGAGTCGTCACGGTCGGTCAGCCAACGCCAGTCGGTCTTATGATCGGGAAGCAAGACCCAGCACGGCCGACCGAGCGCACCGGTCAGATGGGCCACGGCGGTGTCCACAGTGATCACCAGATCGAGGTTCGTTACGATGGCTGCGGTGTCGGCGAAATCGCGGATGGAGGGGGACAGGTTCACCAGTGAAAACGCTTGGGAAGGGTCCTCAGCCTCTGCCTCGCCAGCTCCTTTTTGCATACTGAAAAAAAACACGTTTTCGACCTCGCCGAGCGGGGCCAGTGTCTCCAATGAGGGGAGTGAACGCTCTGCATCGTTCTCGAAGTCGGGATTGCCCTTCCAGGCCAGACCGATCCGCAACGCATCCGAAGCATGACCGATGATATTGCGCCAGTGCGCCACCCGTTCCGGATCGGCCTTCAGGTAGGGAAGTTCCGCCGGGATGCTCTCCAGCCGGGTCCGGAAGAGAAAGGGAAGACTGAGCGGAGGAGTCCAGTAGTCCCAGCTATCGTTGGAGAACGGTTCGTCGAAGGCGATCACCTCGTCCAGGTTCGGAAGGGATGAGAAAAGTGCTTTCAGGCCGGGATGGCAAAGCATGGCGATACGCTCCGCTCCCTGCTGCCTGACCAGACTGACGTAGCGGCAAAACTGGATCATGTCGCCATGTCCTGCCTCGAAGCCGATCAGCAGTGATTTGCCGACTAGTGGTTCGCCCTGCCAGCGAGGGCAGGCGAGATGTCGTTCAAGCGGGGCATACCAGTCCCGAGCCTCCAGACATGCCCATCCCTCCTCGAAGCGCCCCTGACGCAAAAGTAGGTAGGCGAGGTTGAAGCGAGCCTTGCGGTAACAGGCATCATATCCGAGTGCCTTGCGGTAACACTGCTCCGCCTCCTCTTCGCGTTTCATGCCGGCGAGCAATACGCCCAGATTGGACCAGCCGGCCGGTGATTCGGGGGATAACGATAGCAATCTGCGATAGAGCTTTTCCGACTCGCCAAAGCGCTTCTGCTTTTCCAACAGTGCAGCGAGATTGAGGCAGGCCTGTGTCAGTCGTGGAGAGAGGGCGAGCGCCTGTCGGTAATGGTATTCGGCCTTATGGAATGACCCCGTACGGTCGAGCAGCAGTCCGAGATTGGCATGGGCCTCGGCGAAATCGGGAGAGAGTGATAAGGCTTGGCA
>DATFLK010000018.1:0-17491 GCA_035267815.1 Mariprofundaceae bacterium
TCGGGATTGACGTCGTAGACGACACACTCGTGTCCGTCGCGCGTCAGCCGCCGCACCAGGTTGGCACCCATGCGCCCCAATCCGATCATACCCAGATGCATCTTGAGCCTCCTTGTCTGTCATCGCTGCATACGGACACGGACTCGCCCGTCCGGCCGATGCCGGGCTCCCTGCCCTTGTACCGCTGCCTTGTAGATATCACTGCCGGTGTCAGATGCTTACAGAAGCGTCTCCCGTTCGATGGCGCCGCATCGACACACGCCGTCCGTCGTCACCAGTAACACGAAAAACCACGTTCCCGTCCGGGTCTGGCAAAAGTGTAGACCATTCTCCACTGTTTCTCAGAGGAACGTACTCGCTCAGCCGAGTTCTTCACGAAGGGAATCGAGGAAGCCCTCCCTGCAAGCCGGACAAATGCCGTGGCTGATTTTGGGCAGTTCATCGAAGCCGAACAGATCCATGGCGCTCACCCCCACCTCAACGGGGCGCCATTCGCCATGCCTGTCCTGCAGATTGCCGCAATAGCTGCACATCGAGATGATGCCCTGATCCATGCCGGCAATCGTCTGTGCTGCGGCGGGATCGCGCTCTTTCTCCTCGACGAGGCTGAAACGCGCCTCCAAAGCACCTTCGGGAAGCGGGATCACGCTGGCATCAAGGACGCGGATCGTCTGGATCGAATCGCAGTGCAGCCTGAATGATAGGGTCTTCCCGGTGGTGCGCGCCCTCTCGAAGATACGGGTGTAGATGATCCGCGATTCACTGTCAGAGAGGTAGGGCCAGATCGGTTTGCCTTGGATATTGGCAAAGGTGCAGTCGGGAAAGCCGCCGTTTTCGGCAGCGAACGCCTCCCATGACCTGTTCACATAGGTGATCCGGTCATTCCGGTCGATGCGATAGACGAACACGTCGGAGTCGGCCGACTCCATATACTGACCGCTCATACATCTCCTCTCGATATCACGCCTTATGTCGAACTGGCCGGTTTCAGGAAGCTCGTTTCAAACAGATCGGAAGATAACGGCTTCCCATACAAAAATCCCTGAACCTCATCACACCCCAGCATATGGAGAAGTCGTGCTTGCTCCTCCGTCTCTACCCCCTCGGCCACCACATTCAATCTTTGGGAGTGCGCAAGATTGATGATAGTCGAGACAAGAGCCAGCCCCTCCGGTCCGCCAGTCATACCCGCCACAAAGGCACGATCAATCTTCACCGTATCAGCCGGCAGCCTAGCGATGTAACTGAGCGATGAGAAACCGGTACCAAAATCATCGATTGTGACATGCACGCCCATCTCACGTAACGCATGTATCCTGTCAATGGTTCGCTCGATGTTCTCCATCAGGACCGTTTCGGTGATCTCCAGCTCCAGCCCATCCGCCACTGTCCGGTCAAGGTTGAGCTTGTTTTTGATCACATTGATAAAATCCGAATCCCTGAGCTGCATTGGTGAGACATTCACCGCGATACGGACCGCTTTCAGGCCCTCGGAGCGCCAGCGGAGGTAATCCTCAACCGCCTTGCAAAGCGCCCAACGTCCCACCTCATGAATCAGTCCGGTCTCCTCGAGCACCGGTATGAACTGGTCCGGGGGCACCAGCCCCATGCGCGGGCTGTTCCATCTGATCAATGCCTCAGCACTACTGATACTCTCGCTGGCAAGTTCGAACTTGGGCTGGTAGTAAAGTACAAATTCCTCCTTCTCAAGCGCCTCACGCAATTGATTCTCGAGAAGCAGTTTATCCGCGACCGACTCGGTCATCCGTTTCGTATGGAAAAGATAGCGATCTCCCCTCTTTTTGGCCGTTTTGAGCGCCGCCTCGGCATTCTTCAGCATAGTATCGGCATCCTCACCATCATGCGGGAATACGGCCAACCCCGCCTTTGCAGCCACACGGAAGGGTGTATTGTCGGTAGACACCCGGAACTGATGTTCCAGAAAACCGTTCATCAAATACGATATCCATCTCGCCATACCTGAGTCTGTTTTGACATCGGGAACCAGAATCGCAAAGTGATCAGCATCCAGCCGGGCCAGCAGGGCTACATCCTCCAGCGCATCCGTCAGCCAACCGGCTACCTGTCTCAGAAGATCATCTCCGGCCAGCCAACCGAAGCTGTCACTGAAGTTCTTGAAGCGTTCCAGGTCAATGACACAAACAGCCATTTTGTGATCGTTTTTTTCTTTTCTTCGGATATGTTGTGAGACTCGCTCCAAGAACAGGGAACGTTTTGCCAAACCGGTGAGTTCATCATAAAAGGAGAGGTAGTCGAGCCTCTCCTGCTTGTCGATATGATCGACCGCAAAGGCGATATCATCAGCCAACTCCTTCAACAGCTGCATCTCCTCGGTGTGGAAGAAGTTCTCCACGTCGGAGTAAAGGGCAAGTACGCCCACTGCCTCATCGGCAAGCATGATGGGAATCACCGCCATCGACTTGATACCGGCCTCGCCATACCTGTCGCCGAATACGACTCTGGGGTCATTTTGAGAATCGTTGGCCACCACGGCATGACGCTCCTGAACAGCCCTGCCGCACATGGTCGTCAACGCCCCCTCATTCGTAGAGAGAATATCGTGAATGGCATCCATCAGCTCGGAGTCCTTACCGGACGAAGCCACAGGGACGATATGCTTCTGCTCAGGTTCCACCATGGCGATCATCGCCATCGGGAATCCGCCCGCTTCGGTGGCAATCTTGCAAGCCTCCCGAAACAGCTTGTTACGATCCTGTACACGCACGATCAACATATTGATCTGGCTGAGTACCAGAAGAACCCGGTTCAGGCCCTTGATCCGGTTCTCGGTCACCTTGTGCTCCGTAATATCCTGCATAGCGCCGCGCACCCGTATCACCTGCCCATCCTGCACGTCGGGGGTGCATATCGTGCGCACCCATTTCCTGTTTCCCGAAGCGGTGACTAGTTCCAGCTCAAGGTCATAGGGTTTCCCATGCTCGACAGCATCATGCAGTGCGGTCTCGATCCTTTTTCGATCCGCACCCTGAAAGAAGCTCAAACCAAACGGCGCACTGGTGGGAAGCAAGGGATCAACCTCGTGGATACGCGCTGTCTCTTCCGTCCATGTACCCTCCCCGGTTCGAGGATCAAATCCCCAACCTCCAATACGCGCCATGGCACTCATCTCAGTCAGCAGACTGTCCTGCTCACGAAGCTGATGTTCGTATCTTCTGCGTTTGGTAATATCGCGGAAGTACCAGACGCGCCCGTAGTATTTGCCATTCGCGTCAATGATCGGGGCGGAATAGCGATCGACAATCCGGCCATCCTTTAGCTGGATTTCCTCATAGCTTTTCTCTTCAGGGTGAGCGTAGAGGTGCTTGATCCGGTCAAGGAATGCCTCGGCATCCTCGACCAGCTCGAGCACGGCATGCAGAACAACCTCATCCGGACCTGCATCGACCATGGACCCCGGAAGACCCCATAAATCGAGGAATTGATGGTTGTAGGAGAGTATCCTGCCATCCTCGCCGACGATCAGGATGGCATCCAGCGAGGTCTCCTGCTGTGTTTTCAGGATCATGTTCCTGAAGTTGATCTCCTCCTCGATCGCCTTTCTTTCGGCGACCTCCTGTTCAAGAATGCGATTCGCCGTCTCAAGTTCCTCCATCTTCTTTTCGAGCTTATGAACGAGTCTTTCGTTATAGTGTTTGAGGCTCTCCTCCTCATCTTTGGCAGGGTCCTGCGGTCGCGCCGCCGTCGCCCGCTCTTCCACCTCACGAAGGGTGGCCACGAACTGATCCGGTTCGGTCGGTTTCACCATATATGCATCGGCACCCAATTCGAATGCAAGCCGTTCATCAGCCTTGTCCGTATAGGTTGCGCTATAGACCATGAAGGGGATATGCATAAGCCGCTTATCCCGCTTCCAGTGACGCAGTAACGTATAGCCATCCATGACAGGCATCAGCAGATCGGAGATGACCACATCCGGTGGGGACTTCCGGGCCAACTCCAAGGCTTCGGCACCATGACCGGCAAAATCAACCGCATACCCCTGACTCTCCAACATCACCTGCAGGTAGTAGCGGTTGTCATCCCTGTCGTCGACTATCAGTACACGCTTCATGCGTCCCTCTCCGAACCGGACAGGAAGGCCTCGATCTGCGTCACGAATGTTTCGGGATCTATGGGCTTCTCGAGGTAGCCGTCGCACCCCGCAGCGATGCACTTCTCCCGGTCCCCGACCATGGCATAGGAGGTTACCGCCACGATCGGCGTATGTCGCAGCACATCGATCTGACGCAGGGCCCGGGCGACCTCGTAGCCGTCCATTAGGGGCAGCTGGATATCGAGGAGGATCAGGTCCGGTTTCAGCAGCGGGGTCCGCTCTATAGCACTCGGCCCATCCTGGACAGAGACTACGTGATACCCTTGCTTTTCGAGCAGGAAGGTAGTCAGGTAACGGTTCTGTTCATTGTCCTCGATTAGGAAAACCGTCTGTCTCATGACACACCTTCCAGTTGCGCAGGCAGCAACACCGTAAACGTGCTCCCTTTCGACGGTTCGCTCTCCACAGAGATCTCGCCCTCAAGCAACTCCGCGAGCCGCTGACAGATCGCCAATCCGAGTCCGGTACCCTCGTGCTGCCGTGCAATACTGCCATCGAGCTGATGGAAGGGCCTGAACAGGGTTGCAAGATCGTCCGTTTCGATGCCAATACCTGTATCGGCGATCTCGAAACAGAGTGGCGACAGGGTGCCATCACCCTGCAGCTGCCCCCCGCCGACACGAACGGAGACCATCCCCTCTTCGGTGAACTTGATCGCATTGTTGATCAGGTTGAGAAGAATCTGCTCCACCCTTCTGCGATCGCTCCGCATGGTCTCGAGTCCGGTCGTGATCGTGGCATTCAGCTGAACACCCTTCCTTTCGGCCATCGGCCGCATTGAGGAGATCACGCGATCAAGAGAGCCGCGCAGGTTGAACGATTCGGTACGGATCTGAAGCTGGTTCGCCTCGATTTTCGAGATGTCGAGCACATCGTTGATCAGCTCCAGAAGGTGACGCGCGCTCTGTTGCACCATCTCGAGCTGTTTGGACTGTTCCTTCGTCAGGGGGCCAGCCATGCCATTGAGCACGGTGCCGGTAAACCCGATAATGGAGTTGAGCGGCGTACGCAACTCGTGTGACATGGTCGCGAGGAAACGGGATTTTACCTCATCCGCTGCTTCGGCCCGAAGCAGTGCTTCCCGAAGCTCTGAGGTGCGGGCCGCCACCTCTCTCTCAAGCGACTCATTGAGCTCGCGCAACGTCTTCTCGGCCTCTTTGCGTTCGGTAATATCGAGGATGGCGCCCATGAGCTTCAGCGGCTTGCCCGCCCTGTCCCGCTCCATGTTGCCTGTCTCATAGACCCACCGCACAGTGCCGTCCGGCCTAACAACCCTGTATTCGAGTTCCAGTACGCCCTCCCCGCTCATGGCGAGCTGTTGCGCCTGACGCAGCCGGTCTTGGTCGGCTGGGTGAACAGCCTCCATAAAGGTATTGTAACTAGGCATCGATTCGGAGGAGGCGATGCCGAAGATGCGGTAGATCTCATCCGACCAGGTCAACCGGTGATGGACAAGGTCGTTCTCCCAGCTCCCCAGATGGGCGATCCGCTGGGCCATGGCCAAATTCTCCTCACTTGAGCGCAACCTAGTCTCGATCTCTCTCCGTCTGGAGATATCGAAGCCCATCATGATGAGGCACGGCTTCCCGTTGAAGGCCGTTCTTCTTCCGGTTAAAAGATAGGGGACCGGCTCGTCAGCCCTGTTGATCAGAGATGCCTCCGATGACGCCTCTCCCTTTTCAAGAATCACCGAAATCCCCTGCCGCATGGCAGATCGATCCTCCTGCGCGAAGAAATCGAGCGGCTGCATCATCTCGATCTCTCCCCTCGAATGACCGGTGACCGACTCCAGGTTCCGGTTCCAGCGCAGGATATGGCCGCGTTGGTCGAAAAAAAGCACGATGCCTGGCATGCTCTCAATAATGGTATCGGAAAAGATCCTCTCTCTTTCGGCCTTTATCTCCGCCCGGCGCCGCTTCCTTTCCCGGACAAAACTATCCACGGCGTACGAGACGTCGCTGACCACCTCTTGCAGCAATGCAACCGGTTCATCACGAAAGAAGTTGGGCTCATCGGCATAGACACTGAGCTCTCCGCATAGCTGCCCCTGCTTGCGGACCGGAAAAACGGCGTAGGCAAAGTAATCGACGGTATCTGTTCCCTCGACCCACGGCAGATCATGCGCAGTACGCGATATCTCGTTGCATATGTAGTTGCGCTCCGTACGGAACACCCTTGCCCAGGGGCTCTCCTGGCCGTTTTCTCCCAACGGGAACTCCGAACCCAGGAGATCGCCAAACGCCTCTCCATGCACTGCAACGGGCATGAGAAGGCGACGCTCGGGATCATACCTTCCGAACCACGCCATGCGGAAGCCGCCATATTCGACCAATATCCGGCACACCAACTGCAACAGCCTGTCGTGGTCGCTGGTGCGTACGATCTCCTGATTGATCTGGCCAAGTGCGGCGTACAGCCGTGCCATGCGCGCAGCATCACGCTGACGCGTCTTCTGGACTGAGATGTCACGGACGATCTTGGAGGCACCGATAAGGCGCCCTCCGGAGTCCCTGATGGGCGAGACCGATACCGAGACGTCGATAAGCCTTCCATCTCTGGTCTGTCGCAACGTCTCGAAATGGCTCACCTTCTGACCACTTCTGATTCTTCCAAGGATATGATCCTCTTCATCCAGGCGATCGTCCGGGATCAGTCGCTTGATGGAGGTACCCACCACCTCCCCTTCGGCATAACCGAAAATACTCTCGGCCCCCGCATTCCAGCTGGTGATCACACCATTCAGATCCTTGCCAATGATCGCATCGTCCGACGATTCGACGATGGCTGCCAAACGGGCGGAGTCCGATGACACCTCTTCCGCACCAATAGGGGGATGCAGTATCCACAGGGCGGCAGCGTGCGGCATTCCGGTGATGACCCCATTGAGGCGCAGGGTTGCACCATCCCTGCATCGAAACAGTACGCTCTTACGTAAGGCATGGCTTTGCGGCTCTTCCTCATTCGGGAGCGGAGTGACATGATCCTCCTCTGGTGCAGCCACAATATCGTGCAACGTCATCCCGGCCAGTTTGTCGTGTCCATAACCGAGAAGCTTGCATGCCACGGCATTTGCATCGAGAAGGCATCCCTCTCCATCCACCACGAGCACGGCATCGGATATATGATCCAGAAGAGCCCTGTAACGCGCCTCAGATTCCATTCGAGGTGGCGCTTCTGCTTGAGGAATCTTTCCAGTCCAGTTTGCCATAGTTCGGTCTATTCCCTAACCCTCTTGACGTTCGACAGAGGGCTCCGACGAGGAGGAGCGTAGAATCTGTTATAGGCAACCATGACTGTATTAGTCAAGTATAAGACCTTTATGGCAGAGGCGGCTAGATGCATAAGGTAATTCACCATTCAGCCATCCAAGATTCATGTATCATAAAACAGGCCTAGATAAGCGACAAAGTCAGGAGAGTTCAATTTCGCTTGAATGACGCACATACCACCGAATCAACTCCCCGGCCGGCTGCGGGCGCAAGAAGTGGTAGCCCTGTCCGATCTGGCAGCCATCCTCTTTCAGATGCCGCAAAAGGCTCTCGTTCTCGACACCTTCGGCGACAACCTTCAGGCCGAACTTGCGACCAAGTTGCACGATCAGACTCACCAGCACATGGCTTTTTGGATCGCCGTCCAGTGCCATGATAAAGGACTGATCGATCTTCAACTCGTCCGCCGGCATATCCCGCAGGTAGGTCAAGGATGAGTAGCCGGTGCCGAAGTCGTCGATGGCGACGCGGAAACCCATCGAGCGCATGCGCCGCAGAAGCTCGAAGCTTTTCTCGGGATGCTCCATGACGCTGCTTTCGGTAACCTCAATCGTCACCAGCTCGGGCGAGACCCGGTACGTCTCGCACTGTACGGGAAGGTAATCGCATATGTCGCTGTGCAACAGGTCACGGGCCGAGATATTCACAGAGACCGGAATGACATGCCCTTCGTCCTGCCAACGGCCCATTTGCCACACCGCCTCGGATACGATCCATTTCGTGATCTGGTCGATCAGCCCCACCTGTTCCGAGAAGGTAATCAGCTTGGCGGCGAGCTGCGGCGAGGCCTCCGGCCAGCGGATCAGGGCCTCCACCCCCGCCAGCCGTTGCGAATCGAGGTAAACCTTGGGCTGGTAGTGGAGTTTGAAGGCGTCCTCCTCGATGGCCCGCCTGATCTCCCCATATAGCCTGACCCGGTCCTGTGTATCCGATTCCAGTTCGTGATCGAAGATCGCATACAGCTCCAGATCGCTCTTCGCCTTGCTCAGCGCGATACGCGCCCTTTGAATCAGTGACGAGGCATCGGTGGCATGGTGAGGGAAAACGGAGACGCCCATCGTGACTCCGATATTCACCGACACATCGTCCACCTCGAAAGGCTCATGCAGGGCCTGACTGATATTGTGCGTTATGCCCGCCACGGAGGTCTCATCGGCCTCGGGCAGGAGGACGGCGAATTCGTCGCCGGATATTCTGGCCTCAAAGTCGGATTTCCGGAACAGCGTCTTGAGACGCTCGCCGATGGCGGTGATGATCCGGTCGCCGAGCGTATAGCCGAAGATCTGGTTGACCTCGGAGAGCCGGGCCGGATCGATCACGATCACGGCCAGGGTGTTCAGGTTCCGGTTGGCCGCATCGATTTCATGCTGAATCATCTCCTCAAACAGCCTGCGCGTGGGCAGGCCGGTCAGATCATCCCGCAGCGCACGCATGGACTCCTGTTCCAGGATCGTCTTGCGGCGCAGGGGAAGCAGTAGGGTGAAATAGACCACCGGCGACACGACCAGACCGAGCGAGAGGGTGTCGGTCATGGCAAGCCCCAGCATGTGGGTATCCTCCATGGAGACCGCGAAGGCGTCATTGAGCAGTAGCATGATCAACAACTCGGCCAGAACGACCGCGATCATGATGACCATGACAGTCCTCCAGATAGACGGTGGCGAAGCCTGGACGAGTTCTTCTACATCATCGTGTTTCAACTGAATGGCTCCCATCCTCCCTGACGGAGTACCATTGATCCGGACACAACAAAAATCCTAGCATAGCCGACCTGATCCGGGATTGCTGTAACTCACCGTGTATATGGGCATAAATGGTCATTATACCCATGCGTTTAACAGGAATATCCTGATCCGGGGCGCGTCCTACGAGAAACTCCGCCACGGCACCGGCCCAATCAAACGGGCCGGGAGAGGCAGCATTCACATGACGGACGAAAGCGGCACAAGCGTGCCGGAACCGCCCCCGCCCCACATCTGCGAGGCCCCTTCGAAGACGTACTGCACGGCGATCGCCAGCACGACAAGGCCGATCAGGCGGCTGAGTACGTTGAATCCGGTCCTTCCCACGAGGTCGACCATGCGATCGGCACTGCGCAGGATCAGCCAGGTCAGCAACGATACGACCACCACGACGAGCGCCAGCATCGCCTTCGCCTGCAGCCCCGGATGCTCCGCTGCGTAGAGCACGACCAGCGAAATGGCACCGGGACCGGCGAGCAGCGGCACGGCCAGCGGTGTCACCGATACATCCGCCTTCTCGACACCCTCCTGCTTCTCGTAACGGGTGCTCCGCACCCCCGTGCGGAAGGCCTTCAGCGAATCCATCGACATCAGCCCAAGCAGCAGCCCGCCGGCGACCTGGAAGGCCGCCAGCGACACCGAAAAGAAGTGCAAGATGGTCTGCCCGAGGAGCAGGAAGGTGACCAGGACGAGCAGGGTGACTAGGCTGGCACGGCGTGCCATCGCACGACGTTCGCCGGCCGTGTTGTCGGCGGTCATAACGATGAAGATTGTCGATGCGCTGAACGGATCGACCACGGCGAAGAGCCCGACCAGCGCCTGCACGAAGAAGGCTGTCTCCATATCTGCACCCCCGCTAAGCCTAGTACACTTATTCTAGGCCGGAACGGCGGCCATTCGCATTCGCCCCGGTTGGCGACTAGGCTACCCTCTTTCACATGTGCATGACGTTCTACCCGGGAGGTTTCCAGTGAAGAAAGGTATCCTACTGCTTCTGCTCGGCACGGCGCTTGTCGCCTGCTCCAAAAGCCCCGGCGACCGGGAGACCGGCTACAAGGGCATTCCGTGGGGCGTCGACGTCCAGACGGTGGCCAAACAGCTGAACGTGGCACCGGATGTCTCGAAGGCCGATTCGCTCTTCGGCAACGACGACCGGAAGCTGCCGAGGGTCGATGCATTGCTGAAGCTAGGCTTCTCGAAGCTCGTGACCGGAAAAACCGGCACCGACCTGGACAGCATCGACGCACTCAGCCATCTCACCCGTCTGGATACCGGCGATTCGGGCTACTGCCTCTTCGTCGGCGGGAAGTTCGGCATGGCTCTGCAGGAGACCAAGGCGAAGCACTACCAGGCCGATCACACGCGGCTGATGAAGCGCTACGGGGTCATCGACAAGAAGGTGCAGTACCGGGCCACCGTGCGCGAATCCGCTTACCTGATCCAGTGGCATGACGCGGACGGCGTCATCATTCTGGCCCGTGAGATCTACGGGGACGATGCGGCGCATCAGCATACCGACACCCAGATCATCCACATGGACAGGCAGCTGTTCGACACCATCTCAAGCCAGTTGCAGTGATGACACAGGAAGTCACGGCCGTGAACCTGAACATGGATCTCGCCGAGCGGGTCGTCATCAAGGCCGGCGACATGGCGTGGCGGCCGAGCCCCGCCGAGGGGGTCGAGCGCAAGCCGCTGGCGCGCGAGAGGGCCGAATCGGGGCACGCCACCAGCATCGTCCGCTACGCCGCCGGTGCCCGATTCGCATCCCACACCCATCCCCAGGGGGAGGAGATCTTCGTGCTGGACGGCGTCTTCTCGGACGAGAGCGGCGACTACCCGGCGGGAAGCTATATCCGCAACCCGGCCGGCAGCAGTCACGCCCCGTACAGCGAGCCCGGCTGCACGCTTTTCGTCAAGCTGGGACAGTTCGCCGGCGGGGATCATGAGACAGTGCGTATTGATACGAACCGGGCGGCGTGGCTGCCCGGTCAGGGTAGACTTGAGGTGATGCCGCTGCACGACTTCGGAGTGGAGCACACGGCGCTGGTCAAATGGCCAGCCCACGAGCGCTTCACGCCCCACCGCCACTTCGGTGGCGAGGAGATCCTGGTGCTATCCGGCACCTTCATGGACGAGCACGGTGCCTACCCGCCGCTGACCTGGCTGCGCAATCCGCACATGAGCCAGCACCACCCCGTCGTCGAGGCCGAGACGGTGATTCTCGTCAAGGTCGGCCACCTGCCCACCGAATAGAGATACGAACCGCTAAAACGAGACCCTGACGGCGCCGGCCGCGGCCACCGCTCTGGATCTTGCCTGTTCGACATCCTCGCCGCGCGCCAGTGCCACGGCCATGCGCCGTTTGCCGCATACCTCCGGCTTGCCGAACAGCCGAAGCTGCGTGTCCGGCTCGCTCAAGGCCCTCTCGAGACCGCCGAATGCGGCCTGTGAGGCGTCCCCCTCCACCACCAGCGGACAGGAGGCGGCCGGACCAAAGAGGCGGATGGCGGGGACCGGAAGCCCGAGGATCGCACGCGCATGCAGCGCGAACTCGGAGAGGTCCTGCGAGATCAGCGTCACCATGCCGGTATCGTGCGGCCGGGGCGAGACCTCGCTGAAGATCGCCGCATCTCCCCGGATGAACATCTCCACGCCGAAAATGCCGTAGCCGCCCAGCGCATCGGTGATTCTCAGCGCGATCTGCTGCGCGCGCTCGAGGGCGGCGGCGGACATCGGCTGCGGCTGCCACGATTCGCGGTAGTCGCCGTCGACCTGCAGGTGGCCGATGGGGGCGCAGAAGGCGGTGCCGCCCACATGGCGCACGGTCAGCAGCGTGATCTCGTAGTCGAAATCGACAAAACCCTCGACGATCACCTTGCCCTTGCCGGCACGGCCGCCTTGCTGGGCATACTCCCACGCCTTCCGGATGTCGGCGGCCTCGCGGATCACCGACTGCCCCTTGCCCGACGAACTCATGATCGGCTTGACCACGCAGGGCATCCTGACGGCCGCCACCGCCGCCTGAAAACCCTCGACATCGGCGGCGAAGCGGTAGGGCGAGGTCGGCAAGCCCAGCTCCTCGGCGGCCAGCCGGCGGATGCCTTCGCGATTCATGGTCAGCTGCGTGGCGCGCGCCGTCGGGATGACATGGAAGTCCTCCCCCTCCAGCTCGGCCAGCGTGTCCGTGGCGATCGCCTCGACCTTCCGGCACGATCATGTGCGGCTGCTCCTTCTCGATCAGCCCACGCAGGGCTGCGCCGTCCAGCATGTCGATCACGTGCGCACGGTGTGCCACCTGCATGGCCGGCGCGTGGCCGTAGCGATCCACGGCGATCACCTCGACCCCGAGCCGCTGCAGTTCGATCACCACCTCTTTGCCGAGCTCCCCCGAGCCCAGCAGCATTACCCGTGTCGCCGCAGGCGTCAGCGGTGTGCCGATCCGAACCTCTGCTACCATATCGTGACCCTCCCCATCGAGATCAATGGCATGACTGTATCGCCTTCCGCAGTGGAATCCACATGGCGTCCCTACGCAGATACGGGGTCACCATCATACAGAGCACCCCCGGAGATGAAGGCAAATTCATTTCCACTTCACAGATCGTCGTCTATAATGAATACAAATAAGGTCTGCTATTGGCCCATGGCAGCGGCAACAGCCAGCACAATCGGATGAAAGGACTCCATGGAGCGGATGCCGGACTTCATGGAGGTGTATCATGAAAACGAAATCCGTTCCCCATCGCTTTCAGGACATGATCAACGTGGCCATCGGCATATGACTGTTCGTGTCGCCGTTCTTCGGTTTCAGCAACCTTTCCGGGGCCGCGGCCTAGAACGGCTATATCTTCGGGACCGTTGTCATCGTGCTCTCGGTGGTCGCCCTGCTCTTCGCGCACATCTGGGGCGAGTGGATCAACATGATGATCGGCCTCTGGCTGTTCATCGCGCCCCTAATCCTGAGCTTCTACGATCAAGCACACCGTCATTCTGAACCAGATGAATATCGGTGCAGGGCTCTTCGTCGTGTCACTGTGGGCGATGACGATGAGCCCGTTGCACGAGCATGGCGAACACGTGAACCGCGAGTACAGGATCAGGATATAGTCCGACGACAACCCGAACCAAGAGGGCGCCACCGGAAGGCGCCTTTTTGTTAGGCCGGGTTCATCCGGACCATCGCTCACCGGATGCCGGTGCAGATATCACCCTTGATATAGTTCCGCCGGCGATTACGCTTTCATCCAAGACGAACTGCTTTCGGGAGAGCTTGCATGAGTGGCGATTTTTTTATCAACGGCTTTATTGGCCTATCGATCATACTGCTCGTTCTGTTTTTCTCTATCCAGTTCTGGGATTCCAGAAAGAAATAGCGGTTCCGGAGATCCGCCGAGCCGAAGGAGGATACCGTGTTGCAGGGTGGAGAATCCGCACCACATCCGATGACATTCATCAGGCTCGTGACTGAACACAAGATCATCGGCGTCATACTCTTTTTCATCACCGTGGTGTTTCTGGTCAGCATCAAGAACATCATCGCCGACCTCCGCCAGGAACGGAACCGGGCGGACCGGGAGGATTGACCCCGCCGTTGCCGGCGCCGGCAGCCTTTAATCCCTCTTCCTGATAAAGCGGATGATCTGGCGCCGGGCCTTTTTGTCCGGTCGTTTCTTAGGCGCCAATGCGGCACCGAGCTTTCGCGTCTGCCGCGCCTGTTCGCGGGCCTCGAGACTCGCCTCATGCTCCTCGTAGAGGGTTCGGGCCACGGCCGCCGGGCCGCGTTTCTCGGCCAGACCGGTGACCGTGACCACGAAGCGCTCCTGCCCGCGCAGGATGGTCAGCGTATCGCCGCACGCCACGGCCCTAGACGGCTTCACACTGGCGCCATTCAGCTGAACATGACCGCCGTTGACCCTCTCGGTGGCCAACCCCCGCGTCTTGAAGAAGCGGGCCGCCCAGAGCCATTTGTCGATGCGCACACCCTTGTCCGGCATGCATACAAGGCTATGGCGTTTGCCGGCTCCAGGCCAGCGGCATCCCAAAGACCCTAACAAATAAGTCTACATAGAGACCGGACTCTCCGGTACGGTGCGAATCTGGCGGCCGCCGATGCGATGGCCGGCGCGTCGATCAAAACCAGCTTATCGAGGTGAATATGTTTGTTGCCATGAACCGGTTCAAAATCGCCAAAGGAAGCGAGGATGAATTCGTGAATATCTGGAAGAACAGGGAGACCTACCTGGAGACTGTTCCGGGATTTAAGGAGTTCCATCTGCTCAGGGGACCGAGCAATGATGAGTACACGCTGTTTGCCTCACATACCACTTGGGAATCCAGCGACGCATTCGAGGCCTGGACCAAGTCGGAGGAGTTCAGAAAGGCGCATGCAGGTGCCGGTGCAAACAAGCACATCTACCTCGGCCCGCCGCAGATTGAGCTCTTCGAAGACGCCCTTTAACCGGGCTTCGAACAGGACAGGAATCAAAAAGGCGCCCTCTCATGGGCGCCTTTTAGGTTCAGGGACTGGCAATAACTTCGACTGCCCCAGATCGCGGACACCGACACGGTCGACGACCACCTACCATTAGCGGTCATTAAATATATCGCGACAACACAGGTTATGCGGTCTGTTAACAGGTCAAAGTGTGACGAGCTTGAGAAGTTACATCCTGTTATTACCAACGGAAAGATTGCCGGACATTAGGTCATAGTTTTTCCTGATTATGCTCCTAATCTTCTTCACATACTCTTCGCCTCGCTGAGAATAACCGACGAGCCCCTTAGCAAGCTCTACCGCTGTCGGGGGCTTCCCTCTTTTTTTGATGCTGTGACGCAGTTTCCTGAGTGATTTATACATCTGCACTCGATTAATGCTTCGAATATAGCTGGCCACGGATTCATTGATCGAAGCGTAGGTAGCAACCTCATGGGTCATCCCTGTTCGCCTCTTTTGGGGCACGATGCCGCAATCTGGGGTGAAGCACCATTGCCCGAACAAATTCAGACCCTGACGTGCGAAACGCGACGTTCCCCAGCTTGACTCAATTGCAGCCTGCGCGAGCGCCAATCGAAAAGGCACCGCATCAACGCGACGCCTGAGAAGCATCCACGCATGTTTATCGTTGATATCATCCATTTCCACATGATACTTGTCGGCCAACTGCAACAACCAAGCACGTTCGGGTTCAGTAAGCATTTTACCGTGATCCAACTTGTCTCGCATGGCCAACATCTGTTGACGCTTCACTTTCACCTTTCTGTTTTCTGCTTGAACAATCGGGCGTAAAAAATCGAAAAATACCTTCTTCTTCATCTTAACGTTCTGGATGGCTGAAAAGTCAGGCAATTTCCGAATCGTTAATGAATCGGCTCTCCACCATGAAATCGTTACACTCAGGCCGCCAACAGCCAGGAATATGAAGGCGAGCAGGATGATTTTCCTGGCTCGCTTGGGGGCAACAACTTTATTCATCATCATTCCTCTCGGTTTGGGCTCAAATTATGTGTAGATCGCCTCCTAATTCAGTAACAAAGGGGGCTGCAAATACTCCTCCCCTCATTTCTACAGTATGATCTGGACTCTATAGACTCGTCGAATCATTTTTTGGCACTTTCTATCATAAACGGGAATTCACTCTAGTGCAGTTCGAAAAACACAAATGCGTGAGAATAAAAAAGGCGCCCATCATAGGGCGCCTTTTTGGTTGAGTGACTGGCCTTACTTCAACTGCTCCAGATCACGGACACCACCGCGGTCGGCGCTGGTGGTCAGGGCGGCGTAGGCCAGCAGCGCCTTGGAGACAACGCGTTCGCGACTGACCGGCTTCCAGGCTTCTGTACCCTTCGCGTTTATCGCTGCACGACGCTCGGCCAGCATCTCATCGGAGACGGCCAGCTGGATGGAGCGATTGGGGATATCAATCTCGATCGTGTCCCCCTCCTCGATCAGACCGATAGCACCGCCGCCCGCAGCCTCCGGCGAAACATGGCCGATGGAGAGCCCCGATGTACCACCCGAAAAGCGACCGTCGGTAAGCAGCGCGCAGGACTTGCCGAGCCCCTTGGATTTCAGATAGGAGGTCGGGTAGAGCATCTCCTGCATGCCGGGACCGCCCTTCGGCCCCTCGTAGCGGATCACGACGACATCACCCGGCTTCACCTGGTCGTTCAGGATGCCGGTCACCGCATCGTCCTGGCTCTCGTAGACGCGGGCGCGGCCGGTGAACTTCCAGATCGACTCGTCCACGCCGGCCGTCTTCACGATGCAGCCGTTCTCGGCGATGTTGCCGTAGAGCACGGCCAGACCGCCCTCCTTCGAATAGGCATGCTCATAGTCACGAATACAGCCCCCCTCGCGGTCCAGATCAAGCGATTTGTAACGCTCGGCCTGCGAGAAAGCCTCCTGCGTGGGAATGCCACCGGGAGCGGCGCGGTAGAGATGATGCGCCTCCTCGTTGTTGGCGTCCGTCACATCCCACTCTTTGAGCGCATTGCCGATCGTCTGCGCATGCACCGTCGGCACGTGGGCGTGCAGGAGCCCGGCGCGCTCCAGCTCGGCAAGAATACCCATGATGCCGCCGGCGCGGTGCACATCCTCCATGTGGTAGAGCTGTGTGGAGGGTGCCACCTTGCAGAGGTTCGGTACCTGCTTGGAGAGCCGGTCGATATCTTCCATAGTAAACTCGACCTCCGCCTCCTGCGCGCAGGCGAGCAGATGCAGTACGGTATTGGTGGAGCCACCCATAGCAATATCAAGCATCATGGCGTTCTCGAAGGCCTCAAAGGTGGCGATCGATCGCGGCAGCACGCTTTCATCCTCCTGCTCGTAGTAACGGCGGGCGTTGTCGACAATCAGCCTCCCGGCGCGCAGGAAGAGCTCGCGACGGTCGGCATGGGTAGCGACGAGCGAACCATTGCCGGGCAGCGAGAGACCCAGTGCCTCGGTCAAACAGTTCATCGAATTGGCTGTGAACATGCCGGAGCAGGAGCCGCAGGTCGGACAAGCCGAGCGTTCCACCGCCGCCACATCCTCGTCTGTCTCGTTCGGATCTGCCGCCATGACCATGGCATCGACGAGATCGAGATGGCGGTCTCGGTTCTTCAGCGTAATCTTGCCCGCCTCCATCGGCCCACCGGAGACGAAGACGGCAGGAATGTTCAGCCGCATCGCGGCCATCAGCATGCCGGGTGTGATCTTGTCACAGTTGGAGATACAAACCATCGCATCGACGGTGTGGGCGTTGACCATGTACTCGACTGAATCGGCAATCAGGTCGCGGCTCGGCAAGCTGTAGAGCATGCCGCCGTGGCCCATGGCGATGCCATCATCGATGGCGATCGTA
>DATFLK010000019.1:0-8541 GCA_035267815.1 Mariprofundaceae bacterium
ACCAGCGCATTTACCTGATTCTTCTTGCGCACCGTGCCCGCCTCCAGAAAGGCAAAGCCGGCATGCATCGCCAACACCATGGCCGCTCCCATCGTGAGAAAAAAAACATCCAACCCGGTTGTATTCACTTGTATCCCCCAATCAAAATACGTCCGGTTGACCGCACTCTGATGCAGTCAGCCGAATCCCCTGCGTTACCAATATAAAGCAAAACACATGCCACACATAAAGTTAATCAATTGAACTAATTAATTCATACATTACAATAACTTGTGAAATTTTCCGACCACGACCCGGCCCGAAGCATGCCGAATAAATAACCATCTTGAAGCAACGACGCCTAAGATGTGGGCACACCATTCACAAACATCGCATCCCCATAGGAGTAGAAACGGTACCCTGCATCCCTGGCATGCGCATAGGCATCCAACACGCGATCCCGACCCGTCAGGGCAGAGACCAGCATCAGAAGGGTCGAACGGGGAAGGTGGAAGTTCGTCAGCAACGCATCCACCACCCTGAAGCGGTAGCCGGGGTAGATAAAGATATCCGTGCGCCCGGCCCCGGCCTGCACCTCCCCATCGTGGCATGCCGCTTCCAGCGTGCGCAGGGAGGTTGTCCCCACAGCCACCACCCGACCACCCTTGCGGCGGGCGGCACGAATTAGTTCAGCGGTCGAATCGGGGACGACGTAACGCTCCTCGTGCATCGGATGATCCTCGATACGCTCGACCTGTACGGGCTGAAAGGTACCGGCACCCACATGCAGGGTGACATAGGCGATGGTTGCCCCCTTCGCCTCCAACCCCTCCAGCAGGGCCTGCGTCAGATGCAGCCCCGCTGTCGGTGCGGCCACCGCACCGGCATGTCGCGCGAACACGGTCTGATAACGCTCCCTGTCGGCCTCCTCTTCCGGTCTGGCAAGATAGGGCGGTAGGGGCATGTGACCGTGCGCCTCGATAGCTGCCAATACACCCTCAGCCTCAAGGCGAATATGGACCTCCTTGCCCTGGCGCGCCTCGATCCTCCCGGTGAAACCATCCGAGAAACGGATCTGAGTTCCCGGTTTCAAAGGCCGGTTGGCGCGCCCCCATGCCAGCCAGAGTGTTGCACCTTCCAGCGGTTCGATCAGCAGGATCTCGACACTGCCGCCGGAGTCCTTTTGCCCCAGCAGGCGTGCCGGCAACACCCGCGTATCGTTCAGCACCCAGACGTCGCCAGGCCGCGCCAGCCGGGGAAGATCGCGTATCATCATATCCGACAGCCCTTGACCGACCGGCAGATGCAGCAGGCGCGCCCCGTCACGATCGGGCAGGGGATGCTTGGCAATCAACCGCTCAGGAAGGTCGAAATCAAAATCGTTCAGATACATTGCGCCTCGCTATTCCTGAAGGCCGAGCCATCGAAATCAGCCGCTCAGCACCTCGTGCATTTTCCGTTTCAAATCGTCCGGCGTATAGGGTTTCTGAATAAACCCGGAGACCCGTCTTTCGGCAAAGTGGGAATTGATCTCGGTTTCGCTGTAGCCGGAGGAGATTACCACCGGCACATCCGACCGGATCTGACGTATTTCGGACAATGCGATATTCCCATTCATGCGCGGCATTGTCATATCGAGCAACACCGCCACGATCTCATCCGCATGCTCCCGGAAGGTGGCTACGCCCTCCTCTCCGTCTGCAGCCCACAGCACGTCAAATCCGACACTCTCCAGTATCATGGCAGCCGTTTCACGAATGGTATCTTCATCGTCGACCACAAGCACGACACCGCCACCCCGCCACGCATCGATATCACCCTGTATCTCGGCAGGAGTAGGAATTTCCACTTCAGAACAGGGTAGAAGAACCCTAAATGAACTGCCCATTTCCGGTTCCGAATAGACCCGGATGGTGCCATGGTGCCCCCGGACAATGCCGAGCACCGCACTCATGCCAAGGCCACGCCCTGTGAACTTGGTGGTAAAAAAGGGATCGAATATCTTGGTACGTGTCTCCTCATCCATGCCGCAACCCGTATCCGCCACCTCCAAGTAGACATAACGCCCGGCAGGAAGATTGTCATCTAGGTAGGAGCCCACCAGATAGGCCCGGTTCACATCCTTGGTTCCCGTACTGACCGTCACCGTGCCACCTCCATCACCGATGATCGACTCCGCCGCATTGATGACCAGATTCATAACCACCTGCTGCATCTGGGCCACGTCCGCCTCGATGGCCGGAAGCGACTCGGTCAGGTGTAGCCTTAGCGTCACATTCTTGGCTATGGAAATCTCCAGCAAACTGGCCATCTCTTCGACCAGTACCGAGAGATTGAGTGGCCCGGGAGAGAATCGCCCCTTGCCCGAGTAGGCCAGCATCTGCTTGCAGAGATCAGCCGCTCGCTGTGCGGCCAGTTCGATCCGGGCAAGATACTCGGTTGCCGTGGATTGACGCTCGAGTTTTCGTCCCGCCATCGCCGCATTGCCGATAATCGCGGTCAGGATGTTGTTGAAATCGTGTGCGATTCCGCCAGCCAGCACACCGAGCGCCTCTAGGCGCTGCGTATGCTCCAGTTGGGAACGCTGACGCTTCTGTTCCGTGACGTCACGCTGGACAGAGGAGAAACCGGTAATCCGCCCGTTATCATCCAGAATGGGAGAGATGCTCTGTTCGACCTCGTAGAGAGAGCCGTCCTTGCAGCAGTTGATGAAGCTGCCGACCCATCGTTTGCCTGCCATCAGGGTATCCCACATGGTCCGGTAGTAGGCATCGGGGTGTTCGCCACTCTTGACGATATTGGGGGACTTGCCGACCACCTCAGCGGCCGTATAGCCACTGATCCGTTCAAAAGCGGGATTAGCGTATTCGATCAGCCCATTCTGGTCGACGATCAGCACGCATTCATCCGCCTGTTCTACGGCAGAGGCAAGTCGCTGTACCCGTTCATCCGAACGGCGCTGTTCGGTGACATCCTGAATCGTCCCGAACATGCGCAATGCCTGCCCTCTTTCATCAAAATGCGTCTCAGCCATGGCATGCATGACACGCTCCTCACCATCCGGGCGAGTGATGCGATAATCGCAGATATAGGGCTCGCGCTGGCGGATCGCCGACTCCAGTACCCGACGGACATGCTCGCGATCCTCGGAATACACCAGTCGATAGAAGGCGGCCAGACTGCCGTCGAAGTCCGATGGTTCGATCCCGAAAAGCCTGTATACCTCATCCGAACAGGTGATGCGGTCATGGACGATATCCCACTCCCAGTTACCCAGACGGGCGATGCGTTGCGCCTCGGCCAGATGCAACTGGTTTTCGCGAAGCTGACGATCGGAATCGACCACGGCCTGATAATCGGCCCGACGTCGCCGACCTAGGCGCAATGCCATGATCAACACGGCAGCCCCTATCACCAGAGACGCCACGATCAGGGCAATCTGCGTAAACGTTACTCTCGATATATAAATCGACATCGAGCGCTTGAGATTCCCGTTTTCCTGAACCACATCACGGACTACACTCCGCAATGTCCCGTCCAGCAACCGGGCATGGTCCGCCACATCCCCCGGTATCGAGACACCCTCCCGGAACAGCAAACGATGCAGCCGCTGCAGAGGGACCTGCATGTGCGCCACCGGACCTATCAGGTCATGGTCATGCGCAAGCCGCGAACGGCGCCCCGTGACAAGGAAACGACTGACCTCCCGCTCCACCTGACTGAGTAGATCCCGGATATCGGTCATGCCATGATGACTCTCTCCGTCCCGCACCTCGTGCAGCCAGAGATGGAGCGTCATCACATCCATGTTAATGGTATCAATCTGCCGGATCAGGGGCGTATAGACCCGGGTGATATCAGACATCGCGGTGAAGATATAGATCATGCATCCTGCCACCAGGATGGTCAGAACCCCCGTTGCCAGATAAAGGCACCAGGGAAGAAACCCGGGTTTTTCCCTAGCCATTCCCCCTCCTTAAACCGCGCCCCACAGGCAACATATGCCTGCATGGTCCGGCCCTCCCCAAGAACAGCGCGCTGGCTGGCAACGCAACGGAGCAATTCAGTGACTCAAAGCGTAACGACACCCTCCGGTGCTCCCATCAACACCACCGTAGCACACTGGCGGGCAAAAATGCCATTCGTCACCACGCCCGGTACCCCGTTCAAATGGTCCTCCATCTCCCTGGGGTTGGTGATGCGCAGGCCGTGCACATCAAGAATGATATTGCCGTTATCGGTGATAAAATCCCCCCGAAGCCTCGGCTCACCGCCCAGCTTCCTGACCTCCGAAGCCACCAGTTCGCGTGCCATGGGAATAACCTCGATCGGCAACGGAAATGCGCCCATAACATCCACCTTTTTTGTTGCATCGACGATGCAGACGAAGCGCTCGCTGGCCGCCGCCACGATCTTTTCACGCGTCAGCGCGCCACCACCGCCCTTGACGAGGCTCCTGCCCGGATCGAATTCGTCTGCCCCGTCGATATAGACGGAGAGACGCTGCACCGTGGAGAGAGCATCGTTCAGATCCAGCACCCGGATACCGTGGCCGGCTAGGCGCTCCGCCGTCGCCTCGGAACTGGCGACCGCACCCTGAATGTCGTCCTTCATCGCGGCCAGCGCATCGATAAACATATTGGCCGTGGAACCGGTTCCCACACCGATCATGGTGCCCGGGACGACATACTCCATGGCTGCTTCGGCCACCTTCTGCTTCATCTCATCCTGCGTCATGGTATCTCTCCCTGAAAATAAGGCGGCCATGGTATACAAACACCGACTTTATGAGAATAGATGCTTGGGTTAAGCTGACGCCCATGCAGACCCTATTCGCGCAGAGCGCCACGAAGCCGTGATGGCTCACACTAACACCCTTGACCAGATGATCGCCGATGCCTTGCATGAAGATGCCGCGCACCGTGATCTGACATGCTTGGCGACCATTCCCGCTGAACAGACGGGCGAAGCCGTGATCTCCGCCAAGGCAGCCGGCACCCTCTCCGGTGTCGCGATCGCCCGCACCGTGTTTGCCACCATGGATGCTGCCATCGACCAGGCATGGCAGCTGTCCGATGCGGCACATGCCGGCAAGGGCGACATCCTCTGCACACTGTCGGGACCGATGCGTTCACTGCTTGCCGCCGAACGCACCGCACTCAACTTCCTGCAACACCTCTCGGGTATCGCCACAGCCACCCGCCGTTTCGTCGAGGCGGTCGCCGGCACTGGGTGCGCCATCGTGGATACACGCAAGACCACGCCCGGCCTGCGCACGCTGGAGAAGCAGGCGGTCGTGCACGGAGGCGGCGTCAACCACCGCATGGACCTCGCCTCGGGTATGCTGATCAAGGAGAATCATATCGAGGCGACCGGTTCGATCACGGCCGCCGTGCAGGCCTGTCGGAAGATGGGAAGCGATCGATGGATCGAGGTCGAGTGCGAAACGCTCGACGATGTGCGCGAAGCAATCGCCGCCGGCCCCGACATCATCCTCCTGGACAACATGGCACCGGAGACCGTTCGTCAAGCCCGTGCGCTTGTGTCCGACAGCGTCGTACTGGAGGCCAGTGGCAACATCACGCTTGAGAGCGCGCGCGCCTTTGCCGAAACTGGCGTGGATCGTCTGGCCATCGGCTACATCACCCACTCCGCCCCGGCACTCGATCTCTCCATGCGCGTCAACCGCGCATAGTCTCGTTATGTATAAAGAGCGGATCCTGTCGAGACTGGCGACCGCCGATACCCCTGTCTCCGGTAACGATCTGGCCGAAGAGCTGGGAATCAGCCGCACCGCAATCTGGAAACATATCGATGTACTGCGCCGATCCGGCATGCAGATCACATCGCACATCGGCCGGGGGTATACGGTTCAGTCCGACGTGCTGACCTCGCACATCCTGGAGACACGGCTCTGTACCCGTCTTATCGGCCGTCCGAGCCACGTGCTGGATCAGGTCGATTCGACCAACACGGAGATCATGCGCCAGGCCAATGATGGCGCACCGGAGGGGATGGTCGTGATTGCAAATCGGCAGCATACGGGACGCGGCCGTCTTGGCCGGCGCTGGCACACGTCCCCCGGAGACACGCTGGCCATGTCCATCCTTCTCCGTCCCGATATCAGCCCCGAAGAGGTACCGCAACTATCGCTGATGACCGCCGTCGCCGTCCATGAGGCCCTCGGTCAATACAGTGACGGACTGCTTATCAAGTGGCCCAACGACATCCTGCACGGCAGGGCCAAGGTAGCCGGGATTCTGACCGAGATGCGCGCCGAACCGGGGCATGTCCAGAGTGTGGTCATCGGCATCGGGGTCAACATCCGTGCGCCAGCTGGCGGCTGGCCTGCGGAGATCCGGCATATCGCCACCGACCTCTCCACTGCTGCCGGGACCGACGTTTCCCGACTGGAGGCGGCCGTCGCCATCCTCAGCCGGTTGGAACACCACTACCTCCGCCACCTCGAAAAGGGATTCGACCCCGTCCGCCAGCAATGGTGGACGGCCCACGCGGCATGCCACAAGCCGGTCCGCGTGCACGACGGCGAAAAATATATCGAGGGCATTGCCGAGGCGCTCGATTCGGACGGCGCCCTGCTGCTACGCACATCTGCCGGCGTGATGCGGATCATTGCCGGCGATCTGGAGCTCGGAGAATAATGTTTCATGACGGCTTATGGAGACGACATGACGGATAGGCAGGGAAAAATACTGGTCGTGGATATGGGTAACACCTGCATGATGTTCGGCCTCTATGACGAGGAGAGCCTGGTCCGGCATTGGCGACTGGCGAGCACGCGCCACACCACGGGCGACGAACTGGCCATGAAGCTGCACGGGCTCTTTATTCAACACGATGAATCTCCGGAGGCGCTGCGCGGCATCATGGCTGCCAGTGTCATCCCTCATCTCGACAGTGCGCTTGAAGAGGCGTGCCGTCATGTCTTCGCCCAGTCCCCCGCCTTCGTCGGCTCTCCCGAGGTCAGGACGGGCATGGCCGTGGATTACAAGAACCCGAAGGAAGTCGGCGCCGACCGGATCGCCAATGCAGTCGCCGCTCGTGCCCGTTTCGGCAGTCCTGCCATCGTCGTGGATTGCGGCACAGCTACCACCTTCGATATCGTCTCGCCGGAAGGTCATTACGCCGGCGGACTGATCCTTCCGGGCCTGGAGATGGCCCTCTCCGCCCTCTCCGAACGCGCTGCCAAGCTACCGGAGGCCCCGTTTGCCCGCCCCGATCCACTGATCGGACGCGATACCGTCACCAGTATGCAGGCGGGCAGCTACTGGTCAGCTGTAGAGGGGATCAGCGGCCTCATCCGTCGCCTGCGCGGCCTGCCCGGCTACGAAAAGGCACCGATCATCATGACCGGCGGTGTAGCCGCCCGCATCATCGACGATGTGCCGGACATATCGGCATACTGCCCGGACCTGACACTGGACGGGCTCCGTCTGCTGGCCGAGCGCCACTTCGTTTGATGCCCCTGCCCCTTCTTTTCCCGGGGTTCGGATGATGCGCCTGACGCTGAGACTCCTGCTTCTTCTGCTGCTGGCAAGCCTAGTCTGGGCAAGCTGGCATAGGCCGAAGACACCAGCGCCGACCCATAATCATATCCGTGTGCCGGTACCACTGGCGGGAAGCGGCAACGCCGACGAAGCGTCGGGCTGGCGCATCGTAACGCGGAAACTGGTATGGAAAGAGGCGGCACAATCCATGCAGAAGCGACTACAAAAGGCGGGGCTGGAGGTCATTCCGATCACACGCCGTGAAACCGTCGAGCTTTATGCCTTCGACGATCCTCACACGTTCGCCAGCCGCCAAGCGGCGGCCCGTGTCGAATCGGCATGGCGCAAACACGGCATTGATGCGGAGATCATTAAACTGGACGACCATTACGGCGTCGCCCTAGGGCGTTTCTTCTTACCCGAACATGCCGAAAGGCAGCGTCAGTCACTGGAGAAGAGCGGTATGAAATACAGGTACGAGAAGCGCACCATCAAGATACCGGTTTATCGCTTCACCTTTCCACCCACCTCACACAGTGAGGCCCAGAAGAGATGGAAGAGACTCGAGGATATGGGAATCGCTGACCCGGCCATGATACGGGAAGACCGCTTCACCTCGTTGTACGGTCCCCTGCCCAAAAAGGGGAGCTGAACGTTACACCATGATCCCGAGGCGATCCGCCACCTCATGATAGGCTTCTGAGAGACCGCCCAGATCACGCCGGAACACATCCTTGTCCAGCTTTTTACCGGTCTGTGCATCCCACAGGCGGCATCCGTCCGGCGTCACCTCATCTCCCAGAAGGATCTCGTCATCTGCCAGACCGAACTCCAGTTTGAAATCGATCAGACGGATGCCGACCGTGGCAAACAGATCTGTCAGCACATGGTTGACGTCCAGTGCCACCGTTCGCATCCGTTCGATATCCTCCCGCGAGGCCCAGCCGAACAGCTCGGCATGTTCAACATTGATCATCGGGTCGTGCAACTCATCTGACTTGTAGAACAGTTCGGTCAGCGGATGGCGAAGGATCATCCCCTCCTCCAGCCCCAG
>DATFLK010000020.1:0-2286 GCA_035267815.1 Mariprofundaceae bacterium
CAAGGCGACGATGGAGATCGAGGTCGTCGACGAGGGTATTCTGCACCGGATCATCCAGCCGGAGGGTTCGGTGGTGCCGGTGGGCACACCGATTGCAGTGATCGCCGAGGAGGGCGAGGAGGTGCCGGACGACTACCAGCCATCGGCTGGCGAAGCGCCTGCCGAGTCCGCACCGGAACCCGAAGCGAAATCGGAAGCACCTGCGGCATCCGCGAAGCCGGCCGCCCCGGTCGAGCAGAAAACGCCCGCCAAGGCAGCCGAGGCTCCGGCGGCACCCGCCGCATCGACCCGCCGCATCAAGGCGAGCCCCTTGGCGCGCCGATTGGCCAAACAGAAGGGGATCAACCTAGCCGCGATTCAGGGCTCCGGCCCGAACGGGCGTATCGTCAAGGCCGATATCGAACGCGCCGCCAAGCGCGGTATCAACTTGGGACTGGGGGCGGCAACCACGCCGCCGCCGGCCCGGCCGCTGCCGCAGGGACCGCTCCCCTACTACGAGGACGAGTACGAGCGTGTCGAGAACTCGATGATGCGTAAGGCGATCGCCCGGCGCCTGACCGAATCGAAGCAGACGGTGCCGCACTTCTACCTGACCGTCGATGTCGCCATGGACCGGCTGATGGACCTGCGTGCGCAGCTCAACGAGGCGGCTGACGGCGACTTCAAGCTCTCGGTCAACGACTTCATCATCAAGGCGGTGGCCAAGTCGCTGATGGATGTGCCGGATGCCAACGCCAGCTGGACCGATGCGGCGACGCTGCGTCACAAGCATGCTCATGTCTCGGTGGCCGTGGCCATCGAGGGCGGCCTGATCACGCCGGTGATCCGCTACGCCGAGCAGAAGGGGCTGGTCGAGATCTCCGCCGAGGTCAAGGAACTGGCGACCCGCGCCCGCGAGGGCCAGCTTCAGCCGGACGAGTACAGCGGCGGCACCTTCTCGATCTCCAATCTGGGGATGTTCGGTATCAAGAAGTTCCAGGCCATCGTCAACCCGCCCGAGGGGGCAATCCTGGCGGTCGGTGCGACAGAGACACGGCCCGAGGTCGAGGATGGAGAGGTGGTGATCCGGAAGATGATGTCGGTGACGCTCTCCTGCGACCATCGCGTCGTCGACGGTGCCGTCGGGGCGCAGTTCGTGGCGGCGCTGAAGAAGCACCTGGAGTGTCCCGCCAGCCTTCTTATGTAACACTGGTGGCACGGACAGGACAGCGGCTGAACGAAGTGAAGCCGTGAATGAAGCAAGACGGCGCTCTTGCTGAACGATCAAGGCCGAGGGCTGGACGCTCCGAGGCCGTATCAAGAGATTTAAGAGGATTCGCCATGCCGATTGACGTATTCATGACCCAGCTCTCCCCGACGATGGAGGAGGGAAAGATAGTCCGCTGGCTGAAGAAGGAGGGCGACGAGCTCTCCTCCGGTGAGGTGATGGCGGAGGTTGAGACGGACAAGGCGACGATGGAGATGGAGGTCGTCGACGAGGGTATTCTGCACCGGATCATCCAGCCGGAGGGTTCGGTGGTAGCGGTGGGCACACCGATTGCAGTGATCGCCGAGGAGGGCGAGGAGGTGCCGGACGACTACCAGCCCGAGGGTGAGGCGGTCGCGCCCGCCGCGGGGGGCGACCAGCCGTCGCAGGAAAAAGTCCCGGCCGAGGAGGCGCCTGCCGCCGCGCAGGCCGCTCCTGCCACTGCACCGTCTGCCAGCGAGGCGCATGACGAGGACGATGAGTTTGAACTGAATCTGAAACCGGCCGGTATCTTCAACGAGGACGGCGAGTACGACGTAGTGGTCGTCGGTGCCGGCCCCGGCGGCTACGTGGCGGCTATCCGTGCCGCACAGCTGGGCCTGAAGGTGGCCTGCATCGAGTCGACCCACTTGGGCGGCATCTGCCTGAACTGGGGCTGCATCCCGACCAAGGCGCTGCTCAGGACCGCCGAGATGATCGGCGTAGTCAACCACCATGGCGAGGAGCTGGGTCTCGGCATCAGTGAGACGAAGCCCGATCTGAACGCCGCCATTTCGCGCAGCCGCAAGATCGCCGACAAGCTCTCCGGCGGTATCGGATTCCTTTTCAAGAAGAACAAGATCACCTCGATCGAGGGGTATGCGAGGTTCGCCGACGGCAACAAGCTGATGGTGGAGACGAAGGATGGCGAGAAGCAGGTGACGGCCAAGCATGTCATCGTCGCCACAGGTGCCCGCGCCCGTGCCTTCCCCGGCATGGAGGTCGACGACAAGGTGGTGATCACCTACAAGAAGGCATTGTCGATGGAGAAACTGCCGAAG
>DATFLK010000021.1:0-10441 GCA_035267815.1 Mariprofundaceae bacterium
GTATATGGCGCGGTTGACGAGTGTGATCACGTGCGGTACCTGATACTTCTTGGCGATCAGGCTGGCGAGGATATTGGTCTCGTCATCATTGGTCAGCGCCAGGAAGTTATCCATCTTGGAGACGTTCTCCTCCTCCAGCAGATCGCGATCGAGTGCATCGCCGCGAATCACGATGCTGGCGTGAAGATGGTCGGCCAGCCACTGTGCCCGTTCGTGGTCATACTCGACCAGCTTGAGCGGGATGCCGAGCTGCTCCAGCTCCTGCGCTACAATAAAGCCGATATGCCCGCCGCCGACCAGCATCACATGCCGCTGCCGTCGATCCTCCCGCTTCAGGGCGATCACGTTCATGAAAGCATCGACCTGATCGTGCGACATGGCGACATAGATGCTGTCGCCGGCCAGCAGCACCGTCTCCTTGTCCGGTACCCTCCACTGCTGGTTGTGTTCATGCGCCACGACATAAAGGTTCATGTTGCCCATGGCCTCCTTCATGTCGCTCAGGGCCAGGCCTGCCAGAATATTCTTGGGCGGAATCCTCAGGCCGATCAACTGGATACGACCGTCGGCGAACTCCTGCGCATCGACGGCCGAGGAGACCTGGAAGCGCTTGACGATCGCCCTGGCAGCCTCCCGCTCCGGAGAGATCATCCAGTCGATGGGAAGGTCGTCCCGTCCGCATAGCTCGGTGTTGTTAACATACTCCGACTCGCGCACCCGGGCCATCTTGGCCGGCACCTTGAACAGTGAGTGGGCCACCTGGCATGCCATCATGTTGACCTCGTCGTTGGTGGTCGCCGCGATCAGCAGATCGGCATTCTCGGCGCCGGCCTGCTGCAATACGCTGGGCAGCGAGGCGTGGCCGATCACCGTCCTGACATCCATGCTGTCGGCCACGCGCTGCAACAGCTGGGCGTCGTGATCCACGACCACAACGTTGCTGCCTTCGCTGGCCAGGCGCTGCGCGATATAGAACCCGACCTCTCCGGCACCGAGCACAAGAATATTCATGCCTGTCTCTCCTTGTAGCGCGCCAGATCGAAACTCTTGACCTTGCGGTGGAGTTGACTGCGCTCCATGCCGATCGCCTCGGCCGTACGGCTGATATTCCAGTCATGCTTGTTCAGATGGAACAGCAGGTAGCTGCGTTCGAACGCCTCGCGGGCGGCATGGAAGTGGTGGGTGAAATCCTCTCCGCCACCGCCCTGCACCGAGGACTGCTGATCCAGCGGAAGCATATCCTCGACACCGATCGTGCAGCCCTCCCGAAGGATATGACAGCGCTCCACATAGTTTCTGAGCTCGCGCACGTTACCGGCCCACGGATAAGCCTGCATCCGGGCCAGCGCCTCGGCCGTAAAATACACCGGCTCGCCGCCCAGCATCTCCGCCTGCTCCGCCGCCAGCGCCTCGGCCAGCAGCGGGATATCCTCCGGACGCTCGCGCAGTGGCGGCATACGGATGCTGACCACGTTCAGCCGGTAATAGAAATCCTCCCGCAGCTGTCCCTCCCGCAGCTCCTCTTCGAGATCATAACTGCTGGCGGCGATCAGACGGACATCAACCGGAATCGAATTCGGATTGCCCAGGCGCTGAAACGAGCGTTCATGCAAGACCCGAAGCACCTTGGCCTGAGCGCTCTGGCTCAGGTCCAGCAACTCATCGAAATAGAGGCTGCCACCATGCGCCGCCTCGAAACGGCCGCGCTGCATGTGCAGCGCACCGGGGAAGGCACCCTTCTCGTGGCCGAAGAGCTCGGAATCCATCCTGTTATCGGGGGTACTGGCCGTGTTCACATGCACGAACGGCCCGTCGACTCGCCGGGAGTAACGGTGCAGCAGGCGTGCCGCCACCGCCTTCCCCGTGCCGTGCTCGCCGAGAATCAGTACCGGGGCATCCGATGTCGCCACCTGCTTGATCAGGCGCTGCACCTCGCGTACCGCCTCGCTGTCGCCCACCAGCTCCCGGCGCGTCTGCTGGTCCAGGTTCTCCTTCAGCTCGCTGTTCTCGCGCGTCAGCTGGCGCCGGTCCAGGGCATTGCGCATGAGGATCAGCAGCCGATCGGAGGAGAGCGGTTTCTCGACGAAATCGAACGCCCCCTGCCGGGTCGCACGAACCGCCGTGTCGATGGTGGCATGGCCGGACATCATCACGACCGGCAGATCGGCATCCATCTGCTTCAGTCGCGAAAGCGTCTCCAGCCCGTCGATGCCGGGCATCCAGATATCGAGCAGCACGCAATCCACCGGCTGTTTACGGAAGCGCGCCACCGCCTCCTCCCCGGAGGCCGCGCACGCCACGGTATACCCCTCATCCTCGAACAGCCCGCTGAGGGATTCCCGGATGGCCTGCTCGTCATCCACGATCATGATACTTGCAGTCATGACATCTCCATGTTACCGCCCTGCAGGGGCAGCCTTAAGCAAAAATGCGTCGGATGGGCATATGACAGTGCCAGAAGTTCCCCCTCGTGCTCTTCGGCAATACGCCTGGCGATCGCCAGCCCCAGACCCGAACCCTCCGGCTTGGTCGAAAAATATGCCTCGAAGAGATGCTCGCGGCTGGACTCGGGAATCCCCTCCCCCTCGTCAAGCACGTGAAACTCTACCGCATCCTCGACCTGACCGACATACAACTCAACAGGCGCATAGTCGCCAGCCGTCGCGGCCAGCGCATTATCGAGAAGATTGATCAACACCTGCCGCACCTGATCCGCATCACACATGCAGGTCGGCCCGGTGTCGGGCACCGCCACCCGGACACGGTCATAGGAGAGATAGAGATCCCGCATTTCGTGCAGGATGTCACGCACATCCTCTTCCTTCAGGCGCGGTTTCGGCAGTCGGGCAAGCATCGAGAAGTCGCCGATCAGGCGCTGCAGTCGTTCAACCTGCCCGATGATGGTGCTGGTGCAGGTGTCGAATACGGCCCCGTCATCCACCTTGGCACCGAAACGGCGCTGCAGCCGCTCGGTGGCCAGCTTGATCGGTGTCAACGGATTCTTGATCTCGTGGGCCAGCCGGCGCGCCACCTCGGCCCAGGCACGGTGCCGTTGCGCCTCGGCCAGACTGCTGACGTCGTCGAACACGATCAGATAGCCCGAGATATCGGCAGCGCCGGCTGTCCCCAGCCGGGCGCCGCGCACCAGGATATGCAGATGCTGCTTACCAACCGTGATATCGAGCTCGCGTTGCAGATGATCCTGATCCTGGTAACAGAGTTCTTCGAAGAAGCCACCGATGGCATGCAGCCGACCGCTGCACAGCGAGGTCAGGTCGCGTCCCACCATCCAGCCGGAGGGCAGGGCAAGCAGCTCCCGCAGCGATTCGTTCAACAGGCGGATATAGGCATCGGCATCGACCAGCAGCACGCCGGTCTGCAGGTTAGCCAGCAGCGTCTCCAAAATCTGGCGCCGGTGACGGTTGCTATCCAGCGCCTCTGTCAGGTCGCGTTGCGTCTGCTGAAGCGCCTGCACATTCTCACGTAACCGAAAGGCCATGCGATTGAAGGAGCGCACCAGCGAGCCCAGCTCATCCCTCGGTGCCTCCTTGATCGTGACATCGAGATCGCCCTCCGTGACCCGCCGAAGCGCCTCCGCCAGACCGCCGATCGGTGCCGTTAGCCGGCGGGCGAAGATCAGCGCCACCCAACCGGCCACCATCACGACCAGCAGGGTTACGATCAGCATGGTATTGGTAAAGAGGGCACGGATCGCCTGACGGTTGCGCTCCAGTTCGCGGTACTTCTTGTAGTCAGATTCGACCGCGCGCGCGTTCTGCACCGCGCCGGTCGGCAGCCTGATCTCGGCCCGCAACAATCCGACGACCCCCTGGTTACTGCGCAGCGGCGCGTAGCCGACGGCCACCTCCCGCCCCTGATCCGACTGCAGCTCGGTCACGACACGTCCGAGTGTCACGGCAAGCTTGGCGTTCTCGCCCAGCGGCGCTGCCTCCAAGTCGCTCAGTCCATTGGCCTGTACACCGGCCAGCAGCCGCTCGTTAACATCGAACACCTGCAGGCGCTGCCACCCCTCCACGGAGAGGATATCTGCCAGCCGGGAAGTGAGCGTATTATAATCGATCGGTTTCTGAAGCAGGACCTCCAGCAGAGCGCTGTCGTCCATATAGGGCAACATGCCCTGCTTCAGATCCGTCTCGACACGGGCGTAGAAATCACGGGCCAAGTTGAGCGTACGGTCAAGAAGGGTATCGACGCGTACATCGAACCAGACATCCAGCCCGCGGTCGACCATCTGGCTGGCGGTAAACTGTAGGATAATGGCCGGCACCAGCAGCATCCCCACTAGCCCCATCACCAGCTTGGCCCGCAGACGCGAACCCGGTCTGCGCTCCTGCCGCTCGCGCAACAGCCGGACACCGTAGCGCATGCTCATGGCCGAAAGCGTCAGAAGCAGGGTGATGTTGAGCCATACCACCATGCTGACATCGCCGCTGGTGGCGGTGGAAGGCCACAGCGCGACGGCCACGACCAGCATCCCGATGGATATGACAATGGGGAGAAAGCGCATCACGCCTAGGTCGTTCATGGCAGAGTGAAATTCAGCGCCTTTTCAACCGTGTTATAACCCCACAAACGGGAAAACCAGCCACCGCGATCTTCGCCTTCGTGCTCCTCCAGCGACACCACCATGCGGTAGGGCCGGCCCGACTCCAGCAGGCTTCGGTCGATGACCGGAAAGCGCCTCAAGCGGGTCAGGAATGCCAGTGCCTTCTTCACGTCGAAGACGCGACGGGAGATACCGCTTGTCACATCGATCAGCCGCCAGCTCTGCGACACTAGGTCGGGCACCACGCGTCGCTCGACTCGGACGGTCGCCACGTTCTGGTTTAGCCAGTAGCGGCGTACCGCTTCGATACTGATCTCCCAGACGAAGGTCACCTCCGTCCCCTCGTGCAGGACACGGGCGATGTGCTTGGCATCGTTGGGAAGTGTGGTGTTACAGAAGACGAGATTACTGTCGGCCTCCATCTCCAGATCGACGGATGGCTTGGCATAGGCCGGCGTCAACACCAACACGCACACCAGCCACAGCCCCAGGGCCGCGGCGGAAGCGCGTATCAGTAGTTGCTTGACCATAGCCGGGCAGTGTAACAGCGCCACTCGCATTGTTCGACGGCAAAAACCCCGGCCAGACCGGCCTCGCGGGGGCCTCCATGGCACCTGATTTGCTTATTGGTAGGCACCATGCATTGGATCAACGCCTATCGACACCTTCCCGGTGCGGACGCGATAAATCCGGTCGACCGAAGCGGAAACCGCCCGACACAACGACCGGAAACAGCCTTCGCGGACATCCTGGCCAGCCGCATCAATGAGGCCTCCGTGATGTCGGGCAACCCCCTCTCTCCGGCCACCGTCAAACTTCTGGCAATGATCCTGACACGCCATCTGGACCACCTGCCCGCCACCGGCATACCGCAGGCCGGTAACGGCCGTATTACGGCCCGACCGCCGTCACCGACCGAAACGACCATCAGACCGCGGTCTCCCGAGGCGGCTGTCGAGCCGCCACCGGCCTCCGAGAGCGCAGCGGCGACGCAGCCGGAAGATCCGTCACCCTCCAGAACGGACTTCTCCGGGCTGATCCACAAGGCGGCAGAGCGCTACCATCTCGATCCCGCCCTGATCTCATCGATCATTGAAACGGAGAGCAACTTCGATCCGAAGGCCGTCTCGGATGCAGGGGCACAGGGCCTGATGCAGCTGATGCCGCAGACCGCGCACGAATTGAAGGTGACCGATCCGTTCGATCCGGCCCAGAATATCGACGGCGGCAGCCGTTACCTGTCACACCTAATGAAGCGCTATCACGGCGATGCGAAACTGGCGCTGGCGGCCTACAACTGGGGCATGGGAAACCTTGAGAAACAGCCCGAGAGGATGCCGGCGGAGACCAAGCACTATATCGCCGATGTCATGGCACGCTGGGACCGGAACAGGAGCACCACCGCATAGGAACCGCTTAGGGGCTCAATCCGTCGAGGCGACGATATGGTAGACATCGGTGACCGTCGATTTACCCTTGAAGGTGACGCTTCTGAAAAAGCGGCAGTGCTCCTCGACCAACGACCGCGGTACCATCCGCAACCCATCCTCCGTGATCAGCGCCTGAAACGGCGAGGCCATCCCGCACAGCCTGGCGGCGGTATTGACGACGTCGCCGATCACGGTGAACTCCTTGCGCTCCGCCGTACCAAGCAACCCGAGCAACACGCGTCCCTCGCTGATCCCGAAGCCGACCGGACAGTCCGGCATATCGACCTCTGGGCACCTCTCGGAGAGGCGATCGAGCATCTCCAACACACAGGTCACCGCCTTCTCGCCACGATCATCGCCGGAAAAACAGGCCAGCAGCCCGTCACCCAGAAACTTGTTGACGCTGCCACCATGGGCCAGCACCAACCGGGTCTGAACCGCCAGGCTGGCATTGATCGCCGCGTAGACATCGCGGGGCGCATATGTCTCGGAAAGGGCGGTAAAGCCGCGCATATCACTGAAGAGGACGGTCATGTCGACATCGAGGGCAAGATCGGGGGGGAAGTCATTCCCGTATTTCATCACCATATCGACGGTTTCGGGCGGCAGAAACGAGGTGATCGGCAGGTGCCCATCCGACCCGGGCGCCCACTGAAGAGAATCGCTCTTTTTCATCAACCAGACAGGGAACCGTTTTGCAAGTTCCACTCCTCCCTACGGATGGCCGCCTCGCCTCATAAGCCATACCGTAACACCCACAAAAAACGACTTTACACCGCACCCTGACCGTTTCCAACGGGTAATACGGCAGCCTGCCATTGATTGCGCATATGGTCTGAGACTAGCATCAGAGTGTGATCATCAACCGCCTGCATACCGGACACGCATGAGACTTCCGACACTGTGATACTGAAACTGCTGACCTACAACATGCAGGCGGGCATCGGAAGCCGCCGCTTCCGGCACGTTTTCACGCACGGCTTCCGCTATATCGTGCCGCACAGCCAAGCCAAGACGAACCTCGATGCCATTGCAGAGATGGTCGGCCAATTCGACTTGGTCGCCCTGCAGGAGGCGGACAGCGGCTCATTCCGAACCCGATACGTCCACCAGACCGAGTATCTGGCACAGAAAGCCGATATCCCCTACTGGCACAGCCAAGTGACGAAGAACATCGGCGAGATCGCCCGGATGAGCCTCGGCCTGCTCTCCCGCCACCCACTCGAAAGCATCACCGAACACCGGCTTCCCGCCTCCAAACACGGCCGGGGCGCACTGGAGGCCATCGTTCGAGTCCAGGATCGAAAGATCGCCGTCTTCGCGACCCATCTATCTCTGCGAAAGGCGAGCCGGATGCGACAGATCCGTTTTCTAGCACAGAAGATCAACCATCACGAAAGCGCCATTCTGATGGGCGATCTCAACTGTACGCCGGATTCCGAGGAGTTCGCCCACCTGATCGCCCATACGAATCTGGCCAACCACCAACGGCAGCGCCATCCCGCCACTTTTCCCAGCTGGCGCCCACTGAAAGGACTCGACCATATTCTGGTTACACGCGATATCACCATCGAGGCCGTGGATACCCTACCGTTCCTCTGTTCGGACCACCTGCCGTTGCATGCGGCGGCCCGCCTGTCAAAAACCGACTGACACCGGTTCTAAAAACGCAACTCTGTAAAGCCTGATGGCAGGATTAGCCAATTGACGATGGCACCGCAATCAAAAAGGAGCTCCCCGTTTCCGGGAAGCCCCCTACACACGCAAGGAGAGTGGTGTGTTCGGTGATCTCCGTCTCGCTGTATCCCGGGCCCGGTGGCCAAGCCTTCACGCGAGGAAGAGAGTAATTCGCTCGTTCGTTTTCAGTGTATCACGGATTTTGAAAACGCAAGTCCTCTGAATGGATAGTACTCATGCAACCATTGCATAACGAGGCTCATCAGACTTAGGCGCAAGTACAAGAAGATCACGAACCGTCCGCCCATATCTGTCTGCCTGATCAAGCTTGTGATAATTAACAGGAAGAGTCCCGCGCACAGCCGCGACATGAGCAACGGTGTAGCCATAATCGGTCGCTAGCTCCCACTGATTAAAGTCCTCCGGCAGCTTGCCCTCTTGGGCAATCTGGTGAGCCACAGGCCAACCATACTTATCGACTAACCCCCACCCCTCGGAATCCGCTGGTAGCTTCCCGTTTCGGGCCGCCTTCAGTGCTTGTTCATGCTTCATAACCACCTCCTCAGTAAGAACGTTTGTTATGAGCATACCGACTTCTAAAAAAACGCAAGCCCACTGATTGGGCATCTATTGACGCCACATGGAGCAGTAATACGTAGGGGGTGGTGACATCCCTACGTCACCAAAGACGAGTTATGGCCGAACCTCGCCGGTCGGCTATTGCAACAGGGTGCTGAATTGAGTGCAATCTGCAGTGGATGAACTGGAAACCGAGTTTTCCCAGTCAATGGATACCTATTTCGAGCACTACAAGAAGACCGACACACGCCCAGACAAACCTTATTCAGGCCGCCTCAACTTCCCGACTTTCCAGATCTTCTTGTCCGCCTAACGATAGCGGAAGCCAGCGAGCGAAAAAGCCTCAATGAGTGGGCGATGGAACGACTCGATCACGCTGCATAACAAGGTTGGATCGAACCTAATAATACAAATAGCAAAAAAGAAGCCCCGGCGGGGAGGCCGGGGCTCTTGAACAATTCGGTGCAACTAGGGAGGGGAGGAGGGAATGTGGCACCGAATTACCGATACTATAACGCGCCATTATGGAGAATCGGTGAATAATACATTAAATCTTCTTAATATTCGCACCTGTAACAGTATATCTGGCTGGGGGACTAGGATTCGAACCTAGGTTGACGGAGTCAGAGTCCGTAGTCCTGCCGCTAGACGATCCCCCAATTCAGCGCGAAAGCTTATAAATTACGGGCCAAAAGTCAATGTCTCAGGCGCGGCTGATAATATTCACCGACTTAATTCTTCAAGAGTTCCGTCAGCGCCTGTTCGTCCAAGGTCGCCACCCCCAGTTCCACCGCCCTATCGTACTTCGAACCCGGCTTCTCGCCCGCAATCACAGCCGTAGTTTTCCCGGAAACACTGCCGGTGACCCTCGCTCCCAATGTCTGTAGTCGCTTTTTGGCCTCGTCCCGGGTCATACCATGCAGCGTACCTGTCAACACATAGGTATTACCCGATAACGGCTGTTCGACCTCCTTTGTCACCTCTTCCGGCCAGTGGACACCGGCACCGATCAGGTGCTCGATCACTTCACGATTGTGGGGCTGTGCAAAGAAGGTAGTGATATGGCGAGCTACCACCGGTCCCACTTCGTTCACTTGTTGTAGCACCTCATCATCCGCCGCCATCAACGCATCGAACGAAACGAAATATGTTGCCAACATGCGCGCCGTGGCCTCGCCGACCTCGCGAATCCCCAGCGCATAGATAAATCGGGACAGGGTCGTATCCTTACTCTGCTCGATGGCCCGGAGGAGGTTAGATGCCGACTTCTCCCCCATACGCTCCAGCTCTAGGAGCTGTGCCAGACGCAGGTCATAGAGATCACCGGCATGCCTGACCAGTCCGGCGGCCAGAAGTTGCTCCACCAGCTTGTTTCCAAGGCCGTCGATGTCCATGGCCCGACGCGAGGCAAAATGCTTGATCGCCTCCTTGCGCTGCGCCGGACAGTAGAGCCCTCCCGAACAGCGAGCCACCGCCTCGCCCTCGGCCTGCGCCACCTCGGAACCGCATACCGGACAGTGCGCCGGCAAGGCGATGCCGACCGTATTCTCCGGGCGCTTCCCCTTCAGCACACGCACTACTTCGGGAATCACATCACCGGCCCGGCGTACGACCACCGCATCCCTCACATGGACATCCTTACGTCGAATCTCATCCATATTGTGCAGCGTGGCGTTACTCACTGTCACCCCACCAACGGTGATCGGTTCCAGACGCGCGACCGGCGTCAGTGCACCGGTCCGCCCCACCTGGAAGTCGACGGAGCATATCGTGGTCACCGCCTCCTCGGCGGGAAACTTGTGCGCGATGGCCCAGCGCGGTGAACGCGACACCTCTCCCAGCTGCGCCTGCAGGGAGAAATCGTCCACCTTGTAGACTAGACCGTCGATCTCGTAATCAAGGTTCGGGCGCCTCTGCTGCCAGACGGCATAGGATACCAGCAACGCCTCGACGCCCTCCGCCCTGTCCGTCTCCTGCACGGTGAAGCGCATCGCCTCCAGCCTCTGCAACAGCGCCGACTGGGTGGAGGCGACCGCCTCGCTCCCCACTCCGGCACCGTATGCAAAGAAGTTGAGGCTGCGTCTGGCCGTCACCTTCGCATCAAGCTGGCGCAGCGAGCCTGCGGCCGCGTTGCGGGGGTTGGCAAACGGCTGTTCGCCCTCCTCCTCTTTGGCCCGATTCAGCTTCT
>DATFLK010000022.1:0-6580 GCA_035267815.1 Mariprofundaceae bacterium
TGGGCAGTGCCGTGCATCATGCCGGACCGGCGGGAAGCGGCGCCGCCGTCAAACTGATGGTCAATGCCATGCTGGGCATCCAGGTCGCCGCGATGGGCGAGCTGCTCGGCTTCGTCGACAGGCTCGGTGTCGATCCGGCCAAAGCTGCTGAGATCTTCGCCGCCACACCCGTCTGCAGTCCTGTGGCCAAGATGGCCGGCGGCGGCATGGTCGCGGAAAACTTCGCACCCATGTTCCCGGTCGAACTAATCGAGAAGGACTTCGGATACATCGCCGACATGGCCGAATCGCATGCCTCACAGGTCCCGATGGCCGAGACCGCCCGAGAGATCTTCGTAGCGGCGAAGAGACGTGGCGACGGTGAACTCAACATGACCGCGGTGTCCAGGCTCTACCGTTCGTGAACATCACATCCCCTCCCGTGACTTTTGACTCTTGTAAGGGCCGCGTCTAAATTGGTTTTCAAGAAATCCGGGCGGGGAGACACACCATGGCGAACAAGCTGTTGAAGAAATCCGAACAGAACACCTGCGAGAAAATCGCCGCATCCGGTACCGGCCTTGAGGCGAGACGTGCCGCAGCACTGCTGGCGCTGACCGAAGGCGCCACCCAGACGGCGGCGGCCACGAAGACCGGACTGACGCTCGGACAGGTACGCTATCTTCTCGCCATCTTCCGGGAGAAAGGCATGTCCATCTTTACCACGGCGACCACATCGAAGCCGGCCGCTAAGGCATCAACGGCCAAGGCTAAGAAGGGAAAGAGCGGCAAGAACGACAAGAAAAAGGCGAAGAAAGACAAATCCAAAAAGAAAAAAGAGAAGGGCGGAAAGAAGAAGGGCAAGAAGTCCAACAAGAAAACGTAACGCCCTTTTTCTGATCGCGCTCCGCTTCCCGGGGAGGCGCACACACTCGGGGGTCGACAGCTACACTCGTGGCATGAACGCTTTGGAGAACATCGAAATCCGCTGCCCCTACTGTGGCGAACCGGTCACCCTGTTGATCGATACCTCGGCCGGCGGGCAGAGATACATCGAGGATTGCCAGATCTGTTGCCGGCCGATCGATCTGCACGTGTCGGTCGGTACAAACGGCGATGCCATGGTAACAGCAGCGCGCGACGATACATGACACCCTTGTTCGCAAGCATCGCCTGAATTGATAGAGTAAATCGATGCCGTTCGATCTCGCCGTCATCGATCTCGACAACACCCTGTACGCCGCCGACAACGGCGTCTTCGCACGCATGGACCAGCGCATGACCGCCTTCGTCTCGCGCCAGCTCGGTGTCGGCGACAAGGAGGCGAACACCCTGCGCATCCGTTACTGGAGGGAGTACGGCACCACGCTGCGCGGCCTGATGCTGCACCACGGCATGGAGGCGGAACCATTTCTGCACGACGTGCACGACATCGATGTGGAGACGATTCTGGAACCGGATACGACGCTGGATGCGGCACTACACGCCATGCCGGGACGCAAGGTCATCCATACCAACGGCATCCGGGAACACGCCGAACGGGTGCTGGCCTCGCTGGCGATCGGCCACCATTTCGATGCCATCTACGACATCCGCTTCAACAATTATACCCCCAAGCCCTGCAGCGACACGTTGGCCATGCTTCTGGCCAGGGAGCAGGTGACGCCGGATCGTGCCCTCGTCATTGACGACATGGCCGACAACCTAGCCGCCGCCCGCAAACTCGGCACCCGGACGGCATGGATCAGCCAGCGGCAGGAAACGTCCGGCGAATGGCATTTTCAGGCGGCCAGTGTCACCGATCTGGCCGCACAACTCACCCCGCTTCCGACCTGACCGGTCGGAACATCGCCACCAGCCCCCACAGCAGGGCAATCATCATGGTCAGGCTCCCCGTCACCTTGGCCGCCATAGCAAACTGATGGTCCCGGTTCAGCAGGCCCGTCTCGGTCAGGATGAACTCCCAGTCGTGGAAGCCATAAGGAGAGCTATGGCCGAAGTTGCCGCCGAGAAGCGGTAACAAGAGGCTGCGCGCATCGTTGATATAGGGTGCGATATCGAGAAGGTTCTCACCAAACCACCAGAGACAGACCGCTGCGCCGAACAGATCCCTGGTCCTAAACAGCAGTACGAAGAGGCAGATGAGCGGCATCATCAGCTGTCCTAGGCTGCCGCCCAGCGAGGTGATCACCGGCGGGAACGGACGAAAGAGGATATGGCCGAATTCGTGAAACGGCAGGTTGACCAGGTGGAGCACGCTCTTGCCGGCGGCATTCGCCCCGATCGGCGCGGCGACAAAGACAAGACTCCAGTAGCCGAGCAATAACAGTAGCAGCATCCGCCCCGCCAGAGGCACGCGGCCGACCGAACCCCCCGAGGCATCGGCCTGCTGCGCGTGCGCGGCACGCCGGGCCATCGCCCGTTCGTACTTGTGAAAGATGATGCCGCAACCACCGCACTCGCTCCGGCCCTCGGCCTGCTCATGGCCGCACTTGGGACACCGCATCGCTACGCCTGCCCCTGAAACAGCACCAGGCTTTTCCTTCGTGTTCTGATCAAGAGCAGGATGCGATTGATCAGCATCTCGACGCGATCTACTGGTTCATCTTCTCGAAGAATTCGTCGTTATTCTTGGTCTGCTTGAGCTTGTCGATCAGGAACTCCATGGCATCGATCGTGCCCATCGGCGACAGAATCTTACGCAGTACCCAGATCTTCTGAAGCGTATCGCGGTCGGTCAGAAGCTCCTCCTTACGGGTGCCGGACGGCGCGATATCAATGGCCGGGAAGACACGCTTGTCGACCAGCTTGCGATCCAGTTTGATCTCCATGTTGCCGGTGCCCTTGAACTCCTCGAAGATCACCTCGTCCATCTTGCTGCCGGTGTCGACCAGTGCCGTGGCAATGATCGTCAGGCTGCCGCCACCCTCGATGTTGCGGGCCGCACCGAAGAACCGCTTGGGACGATGCAAGGCATTGGAATCCACACCACCGGAGAGGATCTTGCCGGAGGAGGGCACCACCGTGTTGTAGGCGCGCGCCAGACGTGTGATGGAGTCGAGCAGAATCACCACATCCTTGCCGTGCTCGACCAGCCGCTTGGCCTTCTCGATCAGCATCTCGGCCACCTGCACGTGGCGCTGGGCCGGTTCGTCGAAGGTCGAGGAGACCACCTCGCCCTTCACCGACCGCTTCATGTCGGTCACCTCTTCCGGACGCTCATCGATCAAGAGCACCATCAGGATCACGTCGGGGCAGTTGGCCTCGATGGAGTGGGCGATCGACTGCATCATCATCGTCTTGCCGGTTCTGGGCGGCGCCACCAAGAGGGCGCGCTGCCCCTTGCCGATCGGCGCGACGATATCGATGACCCGGCCGGTGATGTCGTTCGAGCCCTCGACCTCCATGCCCAGGCGCTCGTCCGGGTAGAGCGGGGTCAGGTTGTCGAACAGCACCTTCGTCTTGGCGACCTTCGGGTCCTCGCCGTTGATGGTATCGACCATCTTCAGCGCGAAGTAACGCTCGCCCTCGCGCGGCGCCCGAATCTCGCCGGTAATGGTATCGCCGGTACGCAGCGAGAAGCGGCGCACCTGATGATGGGAGACATAGACATCGTCCGGTCCGGCCAGGTAGTTGGCCTCGGGAGAACGTAGAAAACCGAAACCGTCCGGCAGGATCTCCAGCACGCCCTCGCTGTAGAGCGTACCGCTGCGCTGTGCATGCGCCTTGAGAATGGCGAAGACCTGCTCGGCCTTGCGCATGCCGGCCGCGTTCTCCAGCCCCAGCGAATCGGCCAGTTCCAGAAGCGCTTGCGGCGTCATGGAGGCGACTTCGCGCAGGTGCATCTGCACGCCCTTAGCCTCTTCCGAGATCGGCGCCTCCTGCTGCTGTTCGTTCTTGTTACGACGGCGCGGCCGAGAATCGTTATCGCGATTTTCGCGCCTGCGGCCGCGACCATTCTGGCGTTTGGATGATTTGGACTCGGAAGAGGAGGAACCTGCGGATTCGCCTTTAGCTTGTGGAACGGACGCCTGCTCGACGTCTTTTTCACCAACCGTGGCTTCCGGATTCACATCGGAATCAGTTGACTGCATGCAATCTCCATTTTTTTAGTGGACCTTAGATTATTTAAAACACAGGGAGGAGCGCCGGAAAAGCGACTTGCGGACTTGCTACACATTAATCGGAATGGTGTCAAGATGATGGTCACACCGCTCCGAAACGGTACAACAGGCGGTCGTGGACCTGCTGCACCTGTCGCTTCAGCGACGCCATATCCGCCTCGTTGCGGATGGTAAAATCGGCCGCCGCGGCACGCACCTCATCGTCGCACTGACGCGCCACCACCGCATCGAATATCGCGCGGATCACGCCACGCCGGCCAAGGATACGCTGCCGACGCGTCGAAAGGCCGGCGAGCACTACCACCACCGCGTCCATCCGCGCAGCCGCTCCCGATTCGATCAGCACCGAGGCCTCGATTAGGGCGTATGGCGCCCGCTGTCTCTGAAGCCACTGCCCCGCCTCATCCCAGATGCGCGGATGCATGATCTCATTCAATCGCCGTGTGCGAATGGCATCGGAAAAACAGTATTCGGCCAGACGGGCACGATCCAGCGAGCCGTCCGACCTCAGCATATCGGCGCCAAAGGCCTGCACCAATTCATCGAGCAGGGGGCTCCCGGGAATCGCCAGATCACGTCCGACACCATCGAGATCTAGGACCGGAATACCGAGCATCTCAAACACCGCCGCCGCCGTGCTCTTGCCGCTGCCAATGCCACCGGTCAGCCCCACCGCCGGGATCGAACCGCTCATCGGGTCATCATACCGACATACCAGTGCATCCATTCCGCCCCCCATAGCAGCCAGATCATGCCAGCCAGCGCCAGATAGGGGCCGAAGGGGATCGGATTCTGCATCTGACTGCGATTCAGAAGAAGATAGAGGCTACCAATCACCGCACCACTGACCGATGCCAGCAGAATGATCAGCGGCAATGCCTGCCAGCCGAGGAAAGCGCCGAGCATGGCCAGCAGTTTAAAATCGCCGTAGCCCATCCCTTCGCGACCGGTGATGCGCAGAAAGATCTTCGCCACCAGCCAGAAGATCCCGTAGCCGGCCACCGCCCCAATGATCCCGTCGGGACCGTGCCCAAACCAGAACGAAAAGCCCAGTCCAACAGCGATCCCAGGTAGCGTGATGGCATCGGGCAGCAGCCCGGTCTCCAGATCGATCCAGGTCAACACCCATAATGCCGTGGCTAGCACCAGCGCCATCGCCAGCTGCGGATGCCAGCCGAAATGCCACGCCAGATAACCCCAGGTCACGCCCATGGCCACTTCGGCCAATGGATACCGCCCGGAGATCGCCGTCCGGCAATGCCGGCAGCGGCCGCGCAGCAACAGATATGACACAACGGGGATATTGTCGTACCAGGCGATGTCATGTCCGCATGCGGGGCAGTGGCTGGCCGGCCAGGCCACCGATTCGCCGCGCGGAAGGCGGTGGATCACCACATTGCTAAAACTGCCGACCATGAGGCCCAGCAGGATCGAAAGGGGTACCAGTATCCAGATATCAGACTCCAACTATTGATCCTCCCGAATATCGAGCTTGCGCAGCCGGTAACGCAGCGAACGGAAACTCACACCCAGTATCTCGGCGGCATGGGTGATATTGCCGTCGGACCGGGCCAGCGCCTCCTCAATCAGCTGCACCTCCGATTGCTCCAGCCACTGGTCCAGATTCATGCCCTGCTGCTGCATCCGCTGCAGGGAGATCTCGGCCGGTGCGGCCGACTGCCCCTGCAGTTCGCCCAGCACCGACAGGTTCAGCTCCCTGCCGTCGGACAGGGCAATCATACGCTGTAACAGGTTCTCCAGCTCACGGACATTACCGGTCAGGGGGAGATGCGACACGCGCTCGACGCAGGCGGGTGTCACACGCAGTGACTCCTCCGACCCGCTCATCTGCCTCAGCAGATATGCCAGCAACTCCGGAATATCCTCGCGCCGCTGACGCAACGGCGGCATATGAACCGGTACCACGTTGAGGCTGTAGAAGAGGTCCTCGCGGAATCGCCCTGCCCGGACCGCTTCACCGAGGTCCCGGCTGGTGGCCGCAATGATACGAATATCGACCTCGCGCGGCGTCTCCTCGCCCAACCGACACACCGTCTGTGCCTGCAGCACCTGCGACAGCTCCGCCTGGATGGAGAGCGGTATATCCCCCACCTCGTCGAGAAAGAGCGTGCCGCCGTTTGCCGCCTCGATCAACCCGGCCCGGTCCGCATCGGCTCCCTTGAAGGCACCGCGGCAATGTCCGAACAGTTCCGACTCATACGATCCGGCCGGAATGGCAGTGCAGTGAATCGGAATAAAGGGGCCGTGACGTCGCGCCGAATGGGCATGCACATACCGGGCCGCCGTCTCCTTGCCGGTACCGGACTCACCCGAGATCAGCACCGAAAAATCGCGCAGGCATGCACGCTGCAGACGTTCGCGCACCCGCTGCATCGCCAGCGAGACGCCGATCAGGGAGCCCTCGGGAAGCTCCTCCGAAGGCGGCGTTGCAGCCGCATCGCCGACATCCAGGGCCC
>DATFLK010000023.1:0-45435 GCA_035267815.1 Mariprofundaceae bacterium
CTGGTCATCGGCCTGACCGTCGTCGCCTTCGGTACCAGCGCACCGGAGCTGGCCGTCAGCGCCAAGGCGGCGCTGGAGGGGATGGGCGGCATCACCATGGGGAACGTCATCGGCTCCAACATTGCCAACATCGCGCTGGTCATCGGCGCCGCCGCCCTAGTTCGCCCGATCGAGGTACACGCGCAGGTGATTCGCTTAGATATCCCCATCGTCATTGGCGCCTCGCTACTGGTAATCGTCTTCGCCTGGGGCGGTCATCTCTCGCATCTGGAAGGGGGCATCCTGCTGTCCGGACTGATCGCCTATCTGATCTATTCGGTCGTATTGGGTCGGCGGGAGCGGGCGCGCCGGGTGGCCACCGAATTTCAGGCCGAAGTGCCGAAGGGCATGAGCAGCCTCTGGAACGAAATCCTGCTGATGGCCGGCGGAATCGCGCTGCTGGTGGTCGGTTCCGATCAGGTGGTCGAGGGAGCGGTCGCTATCGCCAACCGTTTCGGGGTCAGCAACGCGGTGATCGGCCTGACGCTGATCGCACTAGGAACCAGCCTGCCGGAGCTCGCCACCTCCGTCGTCGCCTCCTACAAACGGCACAGCGACATCGCCATGGGCAACATCATAGGTTCGAACATCTTCAACCTGCTCGGCGTCCTCGGCATCACCGCCGTCATTACGCCGATCGACGTTACGGGCATCTACCCGGTCGACTGGATCATCATGATCGCGCTGGCACTGCTGCTTTTGAGGATGTTGAGGAAGCGCTACACATTGCGCCGCTGGGAGGGGGCCGATCTCTTGGTGATCTACCTCGCCTACATCGCCTATCTGGTCTACCGGGTCTGAGGGAGTCCCTCGCGACCCATCCGTGGGTCGCCAAAATCATGAACATCAGTGATTTATTTTGTGATCAGGGGCGAAACCGCGTTTTCCCTTTAAGTGAATGAATCAGCATACGAAAGTGCTGGTCCATATCCTCACGAAATCCCCCATATCACACGACGGCCATCGAGCCTGAACCCTTCGTTGACCAGGCGAGCGAGCATAGCGGGGTAGAGCTTGTGCTCCTCGATCTGGATGCGGGCGTGCAGCGAATCGCGGGTATCGTCGTCCAGCACTGGCACCACCGCCTGGCCCAGAATCGGGCCGCCGTCGAGCACCTCGTCGACCAGATGTACCGTACAGCCGGTCACTTTCACACCGTGCGTCAATGCATCCTCGACCGCGTGCGCGCCGGCGAAAGCGGGCAGGATTGAGGGATGGATGTTGATAATGCGCCCGCGGAAGCGGCGCACGAACTCGGAGGATAGGATGCGCATGTAGCCGGCCAGCACGATCCAGCCACACCCCTGGCTGTCGATCAGGTCAGCGCATGCCGCATCGAAGCTGGCGCGATCGGCATACTCCTTCGGGTTGATGTGCGTGACATGCGGCACGCCGGCCTCTTTGGCAATCTCCAGAGCCTGTGCGTTAGCCTTGTCCGAGATCACCAGCCGCACCTCCACCGGGCATTCGCCCGCCTTCACCGCGTCGAGGATCACTTTCAGGTTCGTCCCACGACCGGAGGCCATGACCGCTACCGCTTTAGGATTCATCATAAGTCTTTGTATTGCCGATTATTATTCTAGTCTGGTTTGCATCTTCCATATGTGAACACTCAAATTTCAACCGATCAGGGTGACCGGATCGCCTTTGCGTTGGTGGATGCGGCCGATGCGGTAGACGGACTCGCCGGCATCTTTCAGCGCGGATTCGGCCTTCTCGGCCTCCGCTTCGGGGAGGATGACGACGAAGCCGATGCCCATGTTGAAGGTGCGATAGCGCTCGTCCCGCTCGACATCGGCGAAGCCGAGCAAATATTCGAAGGCGGGAGGGACATCCCAGCTTGAGACATCGACGGTGACCGCCAGGTCGCCGGAGAGGATGCGTTCCAAGTTATCGAACATGCCACCGCCGGTGATGTGCGAGAAGCCGTGCACATCCACGCCGCCACGCATCAATGCCTTGACCGCCGGGACGTAGAGCCGGGTGGGTGCGAGCACGCTCTCGACCGCCTTGCGGCCGCCAGAAAGGGTGTCGTTCTCAAGATCGGCGCGGCCCATTTCGATCAGCTTACGCACCATCGAATAGCCGTTGGAGTGCGGGCCGCTGGAGGCAAGCCCTAGGAGCACGTCGCCGTCCGCGATCTTCGAGCCGTCGATCATCTTCGGCCTGTCCACCACACCAACAGAAAAACCACCGATATCGTAGTGGCCAGGCGCGTACATGCCCGGCATCTCGGCCGTCTCGCCGCCGATCAGCGCACACTCGCAGGTGCGGCAGGCATCGGCGATCCCCTCGACGACGCAGGCCAGCGTGGCGTCATCAAGCTTGCCCGTGGCCAGATAGTCGAGGAAGAAGAGCGGCTCTGCACCCAGCGCGGCGATATCGTTGACGCACATCGCCACGGCATCGATGCCGGCGACATGCGGGCGGTTATGTTTCTGCAGCAGCAAAAGCTTGGTGCCGACGCCGTCGGTGCCGGAAACCAACACCGGCTCCTGCATGGCGGAGAAGTCGGCCTTGAACAATCCGCCGAAACCTCCAAGACCCGCTAGAACCTCCGGCCGCATGGTGCTGGAGACGGCCTTCCTGATACGGCCGACGAAGGCATTGCCGGCGTCGATATCGACGCCGCATTCGGCATAACTGAGGGACTGTTTGGAAGAGGCCCCCTGATCAGACGTCAAGATTACTGACCTTCAGCGCGTTATCCTGGATGAATTTGCGGCGCGGCTCGACGGCATCGCCCATCAGCATGGCGAAGGTTTCGTCGGCGGCGACGACATCCTCGAGAGACACCTTCAGAAGCACACGCTTCTCCGGATCCATTGTTGTCTCCCAAAGCTGGGCCGGGTCCATCTCGCCCAGGCCCTTGTAGCGCTGGATATTGAGCCCCTTGCGGCCGGACTGCTCGACCAGCGTCAGCACATCCTCGTAGTGGCCGATCTCCGTGCGGTTGTCACCCTGCTTCAGGTAAGCACCTTTGCGCACCAGCTCCTGCACGGATTTGCAAAGATTCTGCGCCTCGCTGTATTCGGCTGTGGCGATCAGGTCCATGGTCATCCACGACACCATGATGCGACCGTGGTCGCGACGGCGGAACTCGACGCGGACACACCCCTGCTCGGCATCGTCGTGCAGTCGCCACTCCAGCTTCTCGTCGACGCGAGCGATATCCTTGAAGGCCTGTCCCAGCTTCTCCAGACGCGCCTCCATCTTGTCGCGCTGGCGGAACATCGAAGAATCCACCTTGCCGGTCTCCAGAAGGAGCCTGAGCACCGTGGCATCGAGCCGCTGCGACAGCCGATGCTGCAGCTTTTGCAGGCGGTAGATGCTTCGCACCATGGTCAAGAGCCGTTCGCCGGTGATCGCCTTCTCCTTCTCGGCCGGGAAGTACTCCATGTCCTGCACACCGTTTTCGCTCAAGAACTCGAAGAGCTGGTCATCGGTGGAGATATAACTCTCCTTCTTGCCGCGCGCCACGCGGTAGAGTGGCGGCTGGGCGATATAGAGATGACCGCGCTCGATCAGCTCGTGCATCTGGCGATAGAAGAAGGTGAGCAGCAGCGTCAGGATATGCGAGCCGTCGACGTCGGCGTCGGTCATGATAATCACCTTGTGGTAGCGCAGCTTGGCAATATCGAAATCGTCCTTGCCGATGCCGGTGCCGAAGGCGGTGATCATGGTGCCGATCTCCTGACTGGAGAGCATCTTGTCGAAACGCGCTTTCTCGACGTTTAGGATCTTGCCCTTCAGCGGAAGGATCGCCTGCGTGCGGCGGTCGCGACCCTGCTTGGCGGAGCCGCCGGCGGAATCGCCCTCAACCAGAAAGAGCTCGGAGAGCGCCGGATCCTTCTCCTGACAATCGGCCAACTTGCCGGGCAACGACGAGATATCGAGCGCGCCCTTGCGGCGAGTCAGGTCGCGCGCCTTGCGCGCCGCGTCGCGGGCCACCGCCGCCTCGACCGCTTTGCCGATGATGCGCTTGGCCTCGCGCGGATGCTCCTCGATCCACTCGGAGAACTTCTCGTTGACGACCGACTCGACAACCTGACGCACCTCGCTGGAGACCAATTTGTCCTTGGTCTGCGACGAGAACTTCGGATCGGGTACCTTGACCGAAAGCACGGCGGTAAGCCCCTCGCGGCAATCCTCGCCGGTCAACGAAACCTTGTGCTTCTTGAGCATGTCGTTGGCGTTGGCGTAGTTGTTCACGCAACGGGTGAGCGCGGCGCGCAGACCGGCCAGATGGGTGCCACCATCGCGCTGCGGGATGTTGTTGGTGAAGCAGAAGACGTGCTCTTGGTAGACATCGGTCCACTGCATCGAGAGCTCGACCGCCACCTCGTCTTTCTCTCCCTGTACGACGATGCAGCCGTCGTGCAGCGGCGTGCGACTGCGGTTGAGATGCTTGACGAAGGCGGAGATACCGCCCTCGTACTCGAAGACCTGGCGGTTATCGGTGCGCTCGTCATAGAGCTCGATGCATACGCCGCTGTTCAGAAAGGAGAGCTCGCGCAGACGCGAGGAGAGGGTATCGAACGACATGTTGCGATGCGAGAAGGTCTCCAAGCTCGGCAGGAAGCGGATCTCGGTGCCAGTGCCGTCGGCATCGCCGATTACCTTCAGCGGCTCGACGGTATCGCCATGCTCGAAGCGCACCGTGTGCACGTGGCCGTTACGACGGATGGTCAGCTGCAGATATTCGGAAAGCGCGTTGACGACCGAGACGCCAACGCCATGCAGACCGCCGGAGACCTTGTAGGAGTTGGAATCGAACTTGCCGCCGGCATGCAACACGGTCATGATCACCTCGGCGGCGGAACGGTTCTCCTCATCGTGCATGTCGACCGGGATACCGCGGCCGTTGTCGCGTACGGTGACCGAGTCGTCGGAGTGGAGGATCACCTCGATCTTGTCGCAGTGGCCGGCCAGCGCCTCGTCGATAGAGTTGTCGACCACCTCGAAGACCATGTGATGCAGACCGGTGCCGTCATCGGTATCACCGATGTACATGCCCGGACGCTTGCGCACCGCATCCAAGCCGCGCAGCACCTTGATACTTCCTGCGCCGTAATCCTCTTCGTGTTCTGGAGCACTCATATTGCCTCCTCCGCCTCCGGAATATAGGTCTGTTCGCTCTGCTGCGGACCGCGTTTCAATTCATGGACCTGCACCTCGATATCGGCCCCCTTCGGAAGAGACATGGTATTGGGGGCGGTCATCAGAATCTGGGCCCGGCTTTTCTCCATTCTCGCCAACAACCGATGTTGGCGGGAGCGGTCCAGTGCCTCCAGACAGTCGTCCAACAGTAGTACCGGAATAAGACCGCGATGCTGCACTCTCAGCTCGCTTTCCGCCAGTAGCAGCGCCATACCGGCCAGACGCTGCTGACCGCGCGATCCCGAACTTCGTATCTCCCGGTCGTGATAGATCATCTTCAACCGGTCGCAATGCGGGCCGATGCGCAACCTTCCGAAACGGGCATCCTCGGCGCGCGACGCATGCAGCGCCGCCAGCCACGTCTCCTGCTCATCCGGAGCACTCGACGGCAGTTCGAGCCGGAAGGGACCTTCAACCAGGGACTCCTCACCGGCAAGATGATTGTTCAGCGCATCGATCAGGCGACGCCGTTCCGCCACGATCGCCATACCGTGCGAGACGAGCTGAGCCTCCCAGATATCGATACTGGAACGCGAACCGCTCCTGAGAAGACGACTCCGCTGCATCAGGCAGCGCAGGTAGTTGCGGTAGTGGGCCGCCGCCGTATCGCTGCAGGCAGTCATCATGCCGTCGAGCCAGCGCCGCCGCTCGTTGGGCACACCGTCGACCACCTTGCGGGACTGCGGTGCATCAACCAGCACCGGCAGCGTCTCCTCGAGATCCTTGCGCGTCCTGACCGGTTTGCCCTGCAACGAGATCGACGTCCTGCCACGGCTGCCCTCCACATTGACGTAGAGCGGCCCGAAACGGGTCCAACGGCCGGAGACATGGAAGCGCTTCTCGCCCCACTGCACCAGCTGCGGATCGCGCGCCTGTCGGAAGGAGCGGCCGTGCGCCATGATGTAGGCGGCCTCGAGCAGCGTGGTCTTGCCACAACCGTTCTCGCCCACGATCAGGTTCATTCCCGGGGCGCACTCCCACGATGCAGTGGTATGGCAACGGAGCGAGGCGACCTCCACCCGGTGGAGCGTCAACGCGCAGGTTGCATTCATGAATCGATCGGCTTCATCCGTCTCCGATCATCAAATCCGCATCGGCATGACGACATAGCGCGACACATCATTGCCCTCCTCCATCACCAAGATGGGGGAGAGGGCATCCTTCAGCGCCATACGGACATGAGAAGCGCCCATGACATTCAGGGTATCGCGGAGATAGCGGGCGTTGAAACCGACCTCGAGCGCAGGGCCATCGTACTCGACTGAGATCGACTCTTCCGCCTCCTCCTGTTCGGTATTGTGGGCGGAGATCAGCACCTCGCCGCTGCCGAACTGCAGGCGGACATCGTGAGTGAACTCGTTGGCAACGATCATGATCCTCCGTAACACCTGGTCGAAGGCGGTGCGCTCCACCCGGACGATGGTCGGGTTACCGGAGGGGATCACATCCTCGTAGTTGGGGAAGCGGGCATCGATCAGCTTGGAGGTCAGGCAGTGGTCGCCAGCGGTCAGGCGCACCTGGCGCTCGCCGAGGCAGAGCTCCACTTCGCCACCCACCTCCTCGCAGAGCTTGCGTATCTCCATGACGGCCTTGCGCGGTACGATCACCTGTGTCGGCTCGACACTCTTGCCCAGCGGGGTGCCGGTCATGCCCAAACGGTGCCCGTCGGTAGCGATCAGATTCAGGCTTCCCTTCTGGTCCAGCTCGAAAAGGGTACCGGTCAGATACTTGCGTGTTTCGTCACTGGACATGGCGAATGCGGTAGCGCCGATCATGCCGGCCAGGTCGCTGCTCTCGAGCGATACGCCGGTGCAGTCGGCATCCTCCTGAATGGCCGGGAAGTCGTCGGCCGGAAGGGTGGCCAGACGAAACTTCGAGCGTCCGCTTTTGATATGCATGAACGCATCATCGATCGTCGCCTCGACCTCCGCCTCATTATCGAGCTCCTTGAGGATATCGAAAAGCTTGCGGGCGGAGACTGTGATACTGCCAGGCTCCCTGATCGTGGCCGGAACGGAAGTGCGGATTCCCACCTCGAGATCGTTGGCGGTGATGCGAAGCCCCTGATCGGTGGCTTCCAGCAGGATATTGGCCATGATGGGAACCGTGTGCCTGCGTTCCACAATACTCTGACAGCGTTGAACCGCTTGCAGGATATGTTGTCTGGGCAAGGTGAACTGCATGACTGATGACTCCCTTTTGGTATGAGACCGTATTTATATCAAATGATTAATCGTCATCATAGTGTTTGTGAGTATTGTGAGTAACCTGAAAAAACGAGCCGTATCAGACCATTGAAGCCGGTCTCGGTTGTGCATGATTGGTACCTGGACCTGGGTATGGATTGGGTACCGGTTTGGGCATCCCTCGTTTGGGAGCATGCATGAGAAGTTGTTCACATGATGTGCACATCTTCTGCCTGCACTTATCCAGTGGTTGTTCAGTGTAGATGGGAATGGTCGAAAAGGCCTAGGATTTGAGCAGCTGAAGGATGCGTTCCACCTCTTCGCGGAACTCGTCCGATTCGCCCATCATCCGTTCCACCTTGCGCACGGCATAGAGGATTGTGGTGTGATCCTTGCCGCCGAAGCGCTCACCGATATCGGGCAGCGACAGGGTGGTCAGATCTTTACTGGCATACATGGCGATCTGTCTTGGGAAGGCGACGTTGCGGGAGCGTTTGGAAGAGCGCATGTCCTGGATGCGGATGTTGTAGTAGTTGGCGATCTTCTTTTGGATATCCTCCACCGATACGGCCCGCACCTCCTCATGCAGCAGGTCACGCAGCACATGTTTGGCGAAGTCCATGTTGATCGTCTTTCCGGTCAGTGTGGCATGGGCGGTCAGCCGGGTCAGTGCCCCTTCCAGTTCACGAACGTTACTGGTGATCCGAGAGGCGAGAAGATAGGCAACATCCTCCGGCAGGCTGACACCGGCCAGCTCCGCCTTGCGTGCCAGAATCGCCAGTCTTGTCTCCAGGTCGGGCGGCTGGATATCGGCGACAAGACCCCAGTTGAAGCGTGATTTAAGTCGCTCTTCAAGGTGGTTCATCTCACGCGGCGAGCGGTCGGAGGTCAGGATGATCTGTTTGCGCACCTCGTAGAGCGCGTTGAAGGTATGGAAGAATTCCTCCTGCGTACTGGCCTTGCCGGCGATGAACTGGACATCATCGATGATCAGGACATCCACCTGTCGGTAACGGTGCCGGAACTGCTGAGTAGCGCCGTTTCGGATGGCCGTGATTAGCTCGTTGGTGAAACGCTCGCTGGTGCGATAGGCAATCTTGGTACCGTCCTTCTCCAACAGGCTGTTGGCGACGGCGTTGATCAGGTGGGTCTTGCCCAGGCCGACGCCACCGTGGATGTAGAGCGGGTTGTAGATCTCGCCCGGCTGGTCGGCCACGGCACGGCAGGCGGCGTAGCAGAACTCGTTGCTGGAACCGACCACAAAGTTGGCGAAGGTGAAGCGGGGATCGATAAAGCCGTCGACGCTGCCGGAGTTGGCTTCGGGTTTGCGTTTGGCTTCGGGCTCCGGCATGACGGCCAGCGAGCTGTCGACACAAAAGGCGACCTGGGTTTCGGACCCGAATTCGCGGGTCGCGATTTCCTCGATCTGTTTCTGGTAGCGGTCGCGCAGGCCGTCGAGAAAGAAGCGACTGGGTGTGCAGAGGGTCAGACAGTGCCCCTCGACCCGTACCTGAACGGGACGTATCCACGCATCGAACCGGGCTGCCGGCACCTGTTCGGCCAGTATCTCCACGATTTTCTGCCAGTTGAGAGGATTGTCACGACCATCCGCCATAATCCCAATAGTACATACTCCACCCGGATGCATCTATGCCCGAAACAGTCGCTTGACAGCATCCACACCTTCCCTACCATTCGCTGCCCTTATTTTCCCAGGAGTAGGCCATGAGTTTTACGTACAAACCAAGCCGGGTACGCCGCGCACGCACACACGGGTTTCGCGCGCGCATGTCGACCCGTTCCGGACGCGCCATCATCAATCGCAGACGTGCCAAAGGGCGCAAGCGCCTGACACGCTGAAACACGGATTTCCACCATGCTTTCGGCTCCGGACGAAAGCGGATTTTGGCGCTTTGAGGCGCGGGCGCAGGTTCACCATGGGTGGCCTGCGCTTTGTTTATACACCCAACCGGGCATCGCATGCCCGTCTGGGCCTGGCGGTATCGAGGCGGTATGGTAATGCCGTGCGGAGAAACCGCTTGAAGCGGCAATTGCGGGCATTCTTCCGCCAGAGTCCCATGCGTGAGCTGGAAGTGGATATTCTGGTCACGCCCGTGACCGACTGGACACGGATGGAGAATGTGTATAGTGACATGCACAGGGGGCTGGAGCGCATTATGCGGCGATTGCAGCGGGAGGCATCGTGAGACGGGTGATGATCGGTCTGATCCGCTTCTACCAGTGGGCCATCTCGCCGCTGATGCCGGCGCGTTGTATCCACTATCCGACCTGTTCCCAGTATACAGTTGAATCCATCCAGCGGTTCGGCCCGGTATACGGGCTATGGCTGGCGATTCGCCGTCTGTTGAAATGCCACCCCTTTGCCCGGGGAGGTTATGACCCGGTGCCGGAGAAGCGGCATATTCTTTCCCGGTAACGGCCGGAGGAGTTGATAGTATATGGAACAGCGTAACATTATTTTGGCGTTCGCCCTCTCAATGGCCGTGCTGCTGGGCTGGCAGCTGATGCTGCCGAAGCAGGAGAATGGTAAATCCGCGGTATCGCAGGGCAGCTCGCTGCCGGGCAAGGATGGAAGCCCGGCAGCGGCGCAGACGGCCGCCAAGCCGGCCTCCCCGGCATCGTCCACTGCGACGGCTGCAGCCGACTCCTCCGCAACATCCGGTGTGACCCCGAAAGAGGTAAAAGCGGAGAAGATCGGCGAGCTTTCCAACAACGTGGTGACGATCGACGTCAACTCCCGCGGTGCTCTGGTTTCGGCCCGAATGAAGAATTATCGCGAATCGATCAAGCGCGGTTCGCCGCCGGTGGCGGTGCTTCACCAGTCGAAGGCGAGGGCCTCCTATATCAATGCCGGTATCTTGGGCCATGAGACCCCGACCTTCCATGTTGTTGCCGCCGACCGGCATTCGCTGACCATGCAGGCCACGCTGTCGGATGGCCGGGTCTGGGAGAGGAAGTTGACGCTGGCACCCGGTTCCTACGACCTCCATGAGGAGGACAGGATTCGCAACGGCAAGGGACTCAAGGTGTTCTACCAGGTGGTGGCGCGCAACCCAGACTCCGAGGGCTCTTCACGTTACGAGTTCCGCGGTGCGGTAGCGCTTCTGCATGACAAGCTGAAGACCACCAAGTACGAGGACTTGGACAAGGATGGCGCCATGCAGGTCTCCGCCAAGGGCGGGTGGACCGGTATCATGAACCGCTACTTCATCGCTTCGGTGATCGGTGACCAAAAGCTTGGCAACCGCTACTATTTCAAGGGCGATGGTCAGGTCTATCAGGCCGGCCTGATCACCAAGGGAGAGCAGGCCGGGAGCGATGCCGTCTACCACATCCAGATGTATGTCGGTCCGAAATCGATCCCGATTCTCAAGAAGCTGAACGTCGGCCTGGAGCGCTGTGTCGACTTCGGCTGGATCGCCTTCATCGCCAAGCCGATGCACAGCTTCCTGCTGCTGCTGCACAATTATATCTCCAACTTCGGTCTCTGCATTATTCTACTGGTGGTGCTGATCAAGCTTATTTTCTTCTGGCCGACCAAGAAGTCGTACGAATCGATGGCCGGTATGCGCAAGCTGCAGCCCGAGATGCAGCGCATGAAGGAGCAGTACGGCGACGATCGCCAAAAGATGGGCCAGGAGATGATGGCGCTCTATAAGAAGCACAAGGTCAACCCGATGGGCGGCTGCTTGCCGATTATCATCCAGATCCCGGTCTTCTTCTCGCTTTACAAGACGCTTCTGATCTCCATCGAGCTGCGCCACGCGCCCTTTTTCGGATGGATTCACGATCTTTCGGCCATGGATCCCTTCTATGTGCTGCCGGTCCTGATGGGCGCCTCGATGCTGGTGCAGCAGAAGCTGAACCCGGCACCACCGGACCCGATGCAGGCCAAGATCATGCGCTTCATGCCGATTATCTTCACGGTGATGTTTCTCTTCTTCCCGTCCGGCCTGGTGCTCTACTGGCTGGTCAACAACGTCCTCTCGATTGCCCAGCAGTGGCATGTCATGAAGGCGCAGAAGGCCATCTAGACGCCGCATGACAGCGACCATCGCGGCTGTTGCGACGCCGCCCGGAAGGGGCGGCGTCGGCATAATCCGCCTCTCCGGTCCCGATGCGGTCCCGATCTCGCTGGGACTCTGCCGCCGTGAATCGGTGTGGAGACCGCGCCATGCCCACTGCACCCGCTTTCTCGATCATGACGGAGAGGTGATCGATGAGGGACTGCTGCTCTACTTTCCGGCTCCCTTCTCCTATACCGGCGAGGATGTCATTGAGTGCCAGATTCATGGCAGTCCGGTGCTGCTGGAGTCGCTGCTGCGTCGCCTGTTCGGGTTGGGAGCGGTGGCAGCGGAGCCGGGCGCTTTTACCCGTCGGGCTGTCGAGAACGGCAAGATGGATCTGTCGCAGGCGGAGGCGGTGGTGGCCTGTATCGATGCAGCCACAGAGCGCGCTGCCCGGCAGGCGCAGCGCCACCTTCAGGGGGAGTTCGGCCGACTGATCGAGGGGTTGATGCATGAACTGACCGATGCGGTGGCTCATATCGAGGCATGCCTTGATTTTCCCGAGGAAGAGATCCCCGACCTTCTATCGGCTCAGGTGCGCCGGACGGTGCAGACAAGGCTGCTGGAGCCGATCGAGGGTCTGCTGGCGCGGGCGTCGTTCGGAGAGCGGCTCTTCGACGGGGCGCGCATCGCCATCATCGGTGCTCCCAACGTGGGCAAGTCGAGCCTGATGAATGTACTTTCGGGGCGCGACCGTGCGATCGTCAGCGATACGGCCGGAACCACCCGGGATGTGCTGGAGCTCGATTTCGAGGTGCACGGGATTCCGGTACGACTACTGGATACGGCCGGATTACGGGTTAGCGGGGATGCGATCGAACAGGAGGGGGTCCGGCGTGCCAGGCATGCAGCCGGTGAGGCGGATGTGGTGGTCTTTGTCGCCGATGCGACCCGTCCGGATACATGGGTGTGTGATGAGCTAGCGCAGCTGAGGGTGCTCAACAAGGTCGATCTCTGCGATTCCGGTTCCATACCCGATGGATTTCTTCCTGTCAGTGCCCGACAGGGTCAGGGCGTGGCGGTGTTTGTCGATCGGCTGGCGGCACTGCTTGGTGAGATACAGGCCGGGGAAGAGGGGCTCTTTGTCACGCGCCATCGCCACGAGCAGTGTCTGCGCATGACTCGCGATCAGCTCGAGAAGGGAATCGTCATGCTGGACGATCACGACCGCTGGGAACTGGTCGCCCTGGAGTGGCGGCGTGCCTGGAGCGCGCTCGGCGAGATTGTCGGTGTCGGCGATGTCGAGTTCATTCTTGATCGCGTCTTTTCGCAATTCTGTATCGGTAAATAGCGCCGGATACGACGTTTTCCTTGAATAGCTGATGCGACCCGCGTCATAATGGGCCGGTTTTGAATTATAAAGGCGGGGCGGCTAGGGGCCCCGAAAGTTTCTTTAAATATTTGATTTCATTGGTTTTAGGGGTAATTTATGTCTGTAAAGCACCCGGTTATTTCAATTACCGGATCATCTGGTGCCGGTACGAGCACGGCAAAGGTTGCACTGGAGCATATCTTCCGTCGCGAGAAGATCTCGCCGGCAGTGGTCGAAGGTGACTGTTTCCACAAGTTTGATCGCGCCGGTTTCAAGGCGGCAGCGGCCGAATATGAGCAGAAGGGCAAGCGTCTGAGTCATTTCTCTCCCGATGCGAACCTGTTCGGGGAACTGGCACAGCTGTTCAAGGATTACGGCGACTCGGGCCAGGGCACGGCCCGCAAGTACCTTCATGACGAAGCAGAGGCGGAGCCCTACGGGCAGAAGCCGGGTACCTTCACGCCGTGGGAGACTATTGGTGCCGACAGCGACCTTCTTTTTTATGAGGGTTTGCACGGCGGTGTGCCCGAGGTGGCACCGTATACCGACCTGTTGATGGGCATTGTGCCCGTGGTCAATCTCGAATGGATTCAGAAGATTCACCGCGATACGCAGATGCGCGGCTATTCGCCCGAGGCGGTGGTCGATAACATCCTGCAGCGAATGCACGACTACGTGCACTACATCACGCCGCAGTTCGGCCATACGGATATTAACTTCCAGCGCGTGCCGCTGGTGGATACTTCCGATCCCTTCATCGCCCGCGATGTGCCGACACCGGACGAGAGCCTGGTGGTGATCCGTTTCAGGGAGCCGCAGAAGTGGAACGTCGACTTCCCGTGGCTGGTCTCCATGCTGAAGGACGCCTTTATGTCACGGCGTAATACGCTGGTTGTCCCGGCCGGCAAGATGATGCTGGCGATGGAGCTGATCCTTGCGCCGATCATTCACGACATCATGGAGGCGAAGCGCAAGGCCTCCTGATCCGCGTTCGATAGCATGACTGAAGAGGGGAGGGCGTTTTCGCCCTCCCTTTTTGTGGATGGCGCTGGATTTTGACCGCATCCGCCCTTAATCTCTCGCCCTTATGTCTTCCACCGATCACATGTTTCACGTGAAACACCCGGACGGCCCCGTCGATGTGCTGGTCATCGGCGCCGGTCATGCCGGTAGTGAGGCGGCGCTTGCCGCTGCCAGGTATGGTGCGCGCGTCCGCCTGATTACGCAGAACCTAGACACCATCGCCAAGATGTCCTGCAACCCCGCCATCGGAGGGGTGGGAAAGGGCCATCTGGTCCGCGAGATCGATGCGTTGGGCGGCGGTATGGGTGATGTGGCCGATCGGGCCGCACTGCAGTATCGCATCCTGAACCGCAGCAAGGGGCCCGCCGTGCGTGCCACCCGGGTTCAGTGTGACCGGCGTCTTTATCATATTGGGATGCGGGCACTGCTCGATGGGATGCCGAACGTTGTGCTGCATCAGGGAACCGTGCGCGAGCTATGCTTCGATCAGGGGCGTGTCACCGGTGCGGTCGACGAATTGGGCGTGCGGCACGATGCCGGTGCAGTCATCCTGACAACCGGGACCTTTCTGGGCGGGATGATCCATGTCGGACAAGCGCAGATCCCGGCCGGACGTGCAGGGGATGCGGCGGTTCGTGGCCTCAGCGACGAACTCTATCGGCAGGAATTCACACTGGGCCGGCTCAAGACAGGCACCCCTCCAAGGCTTGACCAGCGTAGCATTGACTGGGACCGGTTGGAAAAACAGCCGGGGGATACCGGTGCGCTGCCGCTATGCGGCCTGCGACGGATGGTGCCGGAGGATCAGCTGCACTGTGCACTGACGCGCACGACTCCGCGTACGCACGAGATTATTCGCGAGAATCTCGAACATTCCCCGATGTATGCCGGCCGGATCGAAGGGGTTGGGCCACGTTACTGCCCCAGTATCGAGGATAAGGTAGTACGGTTTGCCGAACGGGAGAGCCATCAGATCTTTCTCGAGCCGGAGGGGCGGGATTGCGCCGAGGTCTATCCCAACGGAATCTCCACCTCCCTCCCGGTCGACGTGCAGTGGGAATTTGTCCGCTCCATCCCGGGGCTGGAGGCAGCGATGATCATCCGCCCGGGCTACGCCATCGAGTATGACTATGTCGATCCGACCGAACTGAGGCCGACGCTGGAGTGCAAGCGGGTGAGCGGGCTGTTTCATGCCGGACAGATCAATGGCACGACCGGCTACGAGGAGGCTGCTTCGCAGGGGCTTCTGGCAGGGATCAATGCCGCCGCTTGTGCCATGGGGAAGGCGGCGTGGGTTCCGGATCGGAGCGAGGCCTATATGGGCGTGATGGTCGACGACTTGGTGAACAAGGGGGTGACGGAGCCCTACCGGATGTTCACGGCCCGCGCGGAATTCCGCCTCCATCTTCGGGAGGATAACGCCGATCTTCGTCTGGGAGAGGCGGCCATGCGTCTGGGGCTCTATGATGATGTCCGGCTCGAGGCCTTCGAGGCGCGGATGGCGCGGCTTGAAAAGGCGGAGCGGGAGATTGCCGCTACCCGGATCGGCCACGGACGACAGTGGCAGGAGAGGCTTGAGGCGCTGGATCTTCCGGTTCCTCAGAAGTCGATGCTCTTCTCCGCCTACGTCCACCGACAGGATGTCGATACCGACCGCGCCTTGATGCTTCTGGAGAGCCTGAACGGGCTGGAGATGCATGATCGGGCTACGGTCAAGGCGATGGTTCACTACGACGGCTATCTCGAGAAGCAGGATATCGAGGTGGCGCGTTTCCGACAGATGGAGGCGCAACTGATCCCGGAGGGTCTCGACTATCGGCGGGTGGCGGGATTGAGCAATGAGTGCCGACAACGGTTGCAGAGCGTAAGGCCGCGCAGTATCGGACAGGCTGCCCGGCTCTCCGGCGTCACGCCTGCGGCGCTGACCAGTCTGTTGATGCACCTGCGGCAGGAGTGAGATGAAAGAGGGAGAGCAGTCGCTCGAGGCGGCAATTAAGCGTTACTGCGCCGAGGTGTTGCGATTCTCGAAGGCGTTGAACCTGACCTCGGTGAAACAGGCAGACCAGTTTCGAGCCCGGTTTGTCGATCCTTCCCTGGCGTTGTGTGACGATCTCCCCGACCACGGGAGTATGCTGGATGTGGGCAGCGGTATGGGGATACCGAGCATTCCCATCTTGCTGGCAAAACCGGGTCTGGAGGGTATGCTGGTGGAACGACGGAAGAAGCGGGCCGAGTTTCTTCGACATCTGGCTAGGGTGCTCAGTCTCCGCATACGGGTCTACGATGCTGATATACGGGATCTGTCGCCGCTGCATGCGGATGCGCTGGTGGCCCGGGCCGTCTCCGGTCCGGAGACGCTCCTTCAGCTTGCTGCCGGCCATATGAAGCCCGGCGGTGTGGCGATATTACCGGTTTCGCGTGCGGCCGCTCCGGCGGCGGTAAGCGGTTGGACCTATCTCGGCCAGCACAGTGTGCGGGCCGGCGATGAAACGCAGCTTGTTCAGCGGTATAGTTACAGGGCGTAGCGGCGAAGAGGGGGTTTCACGTGAAACATGACCGTTTGGGGCCGGTGATATCGGTGGCCAACCAGAAGGGCGGGGTCGGCAAGACCACGACCAGTATCAATGTGGCCGCATCGCTGGCGACACTCGATAAGCGCGTACTGCTGATCGATCTGGACCCCCAGGGAAACGCTTCCACCGGACTGGGAATCGCCAAGGAGGAGGTCTCCGCGGGCTCCTATGATCTGTTGATGGGCGGCTCTCTGGAGGAGACCATCCACACTTCCTCGTGCGAAGGGCTCCATGTCGTGCCGGCCAACATGGATCTGGCCGGAGCCGAGGTGGAGCTGGTGGGCATGGAGAACCGTGAACGGGTGCTGGATAGGGCCCTGGACCACTTCAGTGGCGAACCGTTTGACTTTGTACTAATTGACTGTCCGCCCGCCCTGAACCTGTTGACCATCAATGCGCTGACCGGGTCGGATCGCGTGCTGATCACCCTGCAGGCCGAGTTCTATGCCATGGAGGGGCTGACCCAGCTGATGGATACCATTCGTCGGGTCCGGCAGAGCCTGAATCCTTCGCTGGCGATGGAGGGAATCCTTCTGACGATGATGGACCGTCGTAACAATCTGGCGCTGCAGGTGGAGGAAGAGGTGCGGGAGTACTTCGGCCAGCAGGTCTACGAACACACGATTCCACGCAATGTGCGGCTTTCGGAGGCGCCGAGTTTCGGCATACCAGCGCTCTATCACGATATGCGTTCGACAGGCGCTCAGGCGTATCTCGCCGTAGCGCGTGAAATGATGCAGCGGCATGAACTACACAGGAGTATGGCATGAGACAGGGGGGTAAAAAGCGGGCACTCGGTCGGGGGCTGAACGCCCTGTTGTCGGATCAGCCGACCTCAGAGGTGTTGTCACAGGCCAAGCAGGTACCGATTTCGCAGATTCGGCCGAACCGGTTTCAGCCGCGCACCCGTTTTGACAAGGGCGAGCTGGATGAACTGATCGCATCGGTGAAACGGGACGGCGTGCTGATGCCGATCCTAGTCCGTCCCGGCGAGAGTGGATTCGAGCTGATTGCCGGTGAACGTCGCTGGCGGGCGGCGCAGGCGGCGGGTCTTCTGGAGATTCCGGCCGTGGTGCGCGAGGTGGATGACCGCCATGCCTTGGAGCTGGCAATTGTCGAAAACGAGCAGCGCGACGATTTGACAGCCATCGAGTCTGCAAGGGCCTATCAGCGCCTGATCGAGGAGTTCCATTACACCCAGCAGCAGGTAGCGGAGTGCATCGGTGTCTCCCGCATGCAGGTCAGTAATCTGATCCGCCTGCTGCAGCTGCCCGAGTCGATCCAGGGAATGATCGAAAGGCGTGAACTAGATATGGGGCATGCCCGGCCGCTGGTCGGTCTGCCGGAAGGGGTGGCCCGACACCTAGCCGCCGAGAGCAACGCAAAATCGTGGAGCGTACGGCAGATGGAGCGGGAGGCGAAACGCGCCCTGCAGGATGGTGGCGCGAAACGTTCCCGGAAGAAGCCGGTCGATGCCGATGTCGAGGCACTGCAGGAGCAGTTGGGGCGTACCCTTGGACTGCCGGTGGAGTTTCGCTGCAAGGCCGACGGATCGGGGGAGCTGCGTATACGCTACGGGCGACCCGAGGAGCTCGATGGCGTGCTGGCGCGATTGCGCGGACGGACATGATGTTATTGCGTACCGGTTTCGAGCAGGGGCGGTGGCGGCCCTAAGGCCTTTTCTGCTTCTGGCGCTGCTGTTTGCAGCGGCGTGGCCATCCGTGTCCCGGGCCGAGGACTTACAGGATCTTGTCCTGATAAAATCCATAGAAATAAATGGTTTAAAGAGAACGAAGCCGCGTGTGATCCGGCGTAATCTGCCCTTTTCGGAGGGCGATATATGGCAATCCGGTGATGCCAAGACCGGTGAGCGGCGACTGCTCAATCTCGGTCTCTTCAGCATGGCTCATATCTCACCTCCCGACGAGAAGGGGGTGGTGCGCATCCGGGTTAAGGAGCGCTGGCCGTTCTTCCTACTGCCGGAGGGATCGCGTCAGGATACCGGCAAGACCTCAGTCGGACTGGCGCTGACAGATCACAACCTCTGGGGCTTGAACCACAACCTTCGGCTGGCGATACGCGAGGATACCGGCAAGAATTTCTCCGGACTGTCGGGCACCAGTTATCAGGGGAACTATCTGTGGCGTCGAATCGGCGACGGGCCGGTTAACCTAGCGGTTTCGTTCAACAAGGGGCGCAGTATCTTCGATGCCTACAGCAACGCCAGCCTGGTTAGCCAGTATAAGCAGGATACGACCAGCTGGAGCGCCCGCCTGGATTACATGCTGGGACCGGTGTTCAGCGAGGGGTGGAATCTCGGGCTCGGTTTCAGCAGCGACCGAACCGACTATACGCTTGCCAGTGGTCCTGCCCTGACCACGGTGCAGGGCAGTTGCCGCAATGCCGTGCAGTCGACAGTTGGCTACCGTTTTCTGGATAACCATATCACGTGGATCACCGGAACCCTGTTCGATTATCGGCTTGATGTGGCGCACAGCGCCTTGGGCTCTACCCTCAATGTCTATCGCCATACCGCCTCGCTGCGGCTCTATCTGCCACTCAACGAACCGAATACCCTGGATATCCGTATCGATGGCGGCGGAGCAACCGGAAAAGTGCTGCAGGACGGTCTCTTCGATATCGGCGGTGGCCACCAGATGCGTGGCTATTGGCCCGGTGAGCTTCAGGGAACCTACTATGCCTACGGCACCGTGGAAGGGCGATTTCCGATCAGTTCGGGGGGCAACTTCGCACTGGTCGGGTTTTCCGATATCGGTAATATCTGGAATCATGGCCAGTCGGCCTTTCACAAGAGCGTCATCGTCGGGGTGGGGATGGGTGCACGCCTGACCCTGCGCTGGCTCGTCCACGGCATCTTCCGTGCCGATGCAGCCTACGGGGTCGCGACGAAGAAGTGGCGCTTCTATTTCGGCACCGGCCAGGCTTTCTGAAGGGCGACTTTTCTCAGGTGGTGGGCGTGGCGTTTCGTTCCGCCTGGGAGGGGCGGATATAGGCGGGTACCGGATAGCGGCATGCTGCATGATCCGTGTCCGGATCCTTCAGAAGCAGGGTGGCCAGTTGTCCCAGTGCCTCCGGGCGGCTCCGCGTCAGCGGTATCCGGCGGCTATCGGAAGACACCCTCGTCGATGTCATGTCGGGGGATTGGGTGGCGTAGCAGGTCACATGAAGGCCGTTTACCCTGTCCCACGAAAGACAGTTGTCCGGTTGCAGCGCCTTTCCTGTCCGGTAGTGCCCGGCATAGACATCGCCCGACCGTGCATCCTCAAGGACCCATAATTCATTGGCATCGGTTTGCAGAGCGGTGACGGCCAGCGACGACATGCGGATCACCGGAAGCTGCAGTGTGGCATTGATGCCGGCCAGACTCGCTGCAGCGACGCGCAGTCCGGTGAAGGAGCCCGGACCGATGCCGAGTGCGAGCATGTCGAGATCGGTCCACGACATCCCTGCTTCGCTAAGCAGCCCCTCAAGCAGAGGCAGGATGCCCTGGGAATGGGGGAGTGACTCTTCCCCGGAGGCGTGATGACGGCGGCCGTCCGCTCCAAGCAGGCAGGCCGATGCCTGTCCGAAGGCGGCATCCAGTGCCAGGATGTTGCGCGCATGCTCCATGCGGACGCTATTCGCTCTTTTTTTCGAGGGTGTGACGGATGAAGCCGGCCAGATCGCTTCCGATCTCCGGGTGGACCAGTCCCAAGGCGATGTTTGCCATCAGAAAGCCCAGAGGGTTGCCGGCATCGAAGCGACGACCGTCGATCCGTACGCCGTAGACCGGCTCCTCCTGTGCCAGCCGGTCGATGGCATCGGTCAGCTGTATTTCCCCCTGGATGCCGCGCGGCGTATCCTCGAGAAGTTCCATCAGGCGCGGAGTAAAGATATAGCGACCGATGATGGCGAGATTCGATGGGGCATGCTCCGGTTGCGGTTTCTCGACAAGATGGCGTAGCCGCAGAAGGTGACTCTCCTGTTCCGCGTCCACGATGCCATAGCGCGATACCGACTCGTGTGGCACCTCCATCAGGCCGATGACCGAGGCGCCGGTCTCTTCATGGATACGGCGCAATTGCTGCATGGCAGGCGTTTCGGAGACGATCAACTCGTCCGCCAGCGAGACGCCGAAACAGGCATTATCGACCCAGTGTGCGGCGCAGCGGACGGCATGGCCCAGCCCGAGCGACTGTCTCTGGCGCACATAGGCAATATTGGCCATATGGGCGATCTTCGATACCTGCTCGTAGATCTTTTCCTTCCCGGCCTTCTTGAGGTTGTCCTCGAGTTCGGCTGAGATATCGAAGTGATCCTCAATCGCCCGCTTGCCGCGGCCGGTGATCATGATGATCTCGTCCATACCGGAAGCGAGCGCCTCCTCGACCCCGTACTGGATCAGGGGCTTGTCGACGATGGTCAGCATCTCCTTGGGGCTCGCCTTGGTTGCAGGCAGGAAGCGTGTTCCCAGGCCGGCAGCCGGAAAGATGATTTTTCGAAGCGGACGCTGCATGGCGCTAGACTATGGTCTCGAAGCCCGGTGCACAACGAAAGCGGCGCCCGTCATGGGCGCCGCCTCGATACGTCTCAGCCTCAGACAGGGCTGATTCGGGCCGTCAGGTCAAACGGCCGTAGGAGTGAAGGCCCGAGAGATACATGTTGACGCCGATGAAGCAGAACAGCGTCACCAGGAAACCGGCAACGGTCCACCAGGCCAGCGACCGCCCCTGCCAGCCGTGCGAGACGCGTACATGCAGGTAAGCACCGTAGGTGAGCCACACGATCAGCGCCCAGGTCTCCTTCGGATCCCATGACCAGTAGCCGCCCCATGCCTCGGCTGCCCAGGCGGCACCCAGAATGGTCGCCAGCGTGAAGGCAGGGAAGCCGATGGAAACGGCCTTGTATGCCAGCTGGTCCAGCTGATCCAGGGTCGGGAAGGAGGCCAGGAACTTGGCGTTGCTTCCCTTGCGCTCCAGGCGGTCACGGACCAAGTAGGCGGCGCCGGCGGCGCAGGCTACGGCGAAGGAGCTGTAGCCGATGAAATTCATGGGAACATGAATCTTCATCCAGTAGGACTGCAACGCCGGTACCAGCGGCTTGATGTCGGCTTGACCGACGGAGCTCAGCCAGATGCCGAAAAAGACACCGGCGGAGACAATGGTCAGCACAAAGGCACCCATGGAACGAACGTTGTAGCGCCGCTCGAAGTTCAGGTAGATCACGCTGGTGATACAGAAGAGCAGGATGAAGACCTCATAGAGGTTGGAGACCGGAGCGTGACCGATGTCGAGGCCGAGCAGGTAGGACTCGTACCAGCGGAGAAGCAGGGATGATCCGCCCGCATAGACGCCGGCCCAAGCGCTGGCTGTTGCAAGCTTGCCGACCAGCGAGTTCGGTGCGAACAGATGCGTGATGTAAAGCAGCGCGGCGGCCAGGAACATCACGTTCATTGTCATGATGATGCGGCCCGAGACCAGGTTGGACTGATCGTTGTAGGAGACCTGTGCCTGTGCAGGCTCGAACTGCGCCAGCAGGAAGGTCAGCAGGATCATCATTAGTGCGCCGTCAAACCAGGACACCATGTTCATGGCCAGTCTGGATTCGGCCAGTCGCGGCTTGGCCAGGCCGAGCGCCGTAGCACCGGAGAGGCCGGCGACGGCGCCGATACCGATCCAGCTTGCTGAGCTGGCAGTGAGGAAATGAAGTAGTCCGTTAGATTGGTAACCCGCCGCGCCGAACATGGCATAGGCAGCCACGCCGACGATAGCGCCGACATAGCCATAGAACCGGGCGAAGCCGGGAAGCCCTCGGTTTATGGCATCAAGCCGATGAGCAGTGATCGCAGTCATATGCGCCTCCTTTATTGCTGATGGACCAGCATCTTTTCAAGATTGCTTAAAGTCCGCTGGAACTCCTGTTCGAATCCCAGTCGGTTGCGGTTGGTCATACCGCCAACTGTCAGGCGGACCTTGTCCGCCATCGGTTCAATTACCAGCCACAGCTTGCGATGTGGCAGGTAGAACATAATGCACAGGCCGATCACGAGGATGGCGCTGCCGATCCAGATCACATTCATACCCGGATCGCGCGTTAGCTCGAGGCCAGTGTAGTACACCTGATGGTAGTCCTGCAGGATGGGAATGAAGGGCCAGGGCACGTTCGACAGATTGTTCATCGCCTGCAGGACGCGGATGCCCATGTGCTGGAAGTTGGGCGGCAGCTTGTTGCCGAACACCTCGTGCAGTGCCGCCCTGAAGGCCTGCATGTTGGCCTGCTGCTCGTTGCCCTCCTTGCTGTCTATCAGGTGTTTGCCGAAGGCCTGCAGCAGCTTCCAGTCGTTCGGATTGCTGAAGTCGAGGCCGAGCGAGAAGGGCTGAAAATCCTTCTTGTCGCCCGACAGCGAGACCATTATCAGGGAACCGACGTTCTTTCCCTTCTGTTCGAAAGGATTCATGAAGGTTTTGACCTTGACCGGTTTCAGTCCCGGGCCGCGCATGATGAAGGTCACTGCCGGCCCCAGATCCTTGAAGTTTTTCGGTTCACCCGGCCCCGCCATGTTCTCGACATTGAAGGCGCTGAAGCCGGTGAACTCCATCGACACGCCGGTCTTGGGATCGCGGTAGGTGCTGTAGACCCGGCTGTCGACCGTGCTGACGCTGCCATCGTTGAGATGGAACAGCTTCATCTTGATGTCCGATCCACCGTCCCCAAAGCTGGCCTGATAGATGCGGACTCCCTTGTAGATCAGGGGATGGTTGACTTCGATATCCTTGTTGTGAACGACCTCTTTGCCGTGATCATAGATGGATAGGTTGCTGCGGAAGGTCTTCGGCATGCCGGTGGGGTAGAAGTCGATGTAGAACTTGTTGCACTGGATCGTGAAGGGCATGGTCATCTTTTCGGTCTTGGCGCCCTTGAGAAAGCGGATGGTGTTCTCCTGGCCGCCTCCCTCGATCACGTTCATGGTGCCCCGGAAACCGAAATGAACGCTGATCCAGCCGCCGCTCAGAATCACGAGGATAGCGGCATGCGTCAGAATATAGCCCCACTTGTTCCAGCGGCCCTTGTCGGCGCGGAGGTAGGTACGGCCATCCTTTTCGGCTGATTTGATCTCCCAGTCCCGCAGTTGATCCTCGAGGTGCGCCTGTACAGTGGCGACATCCGTCTTCTCTAGGTCCCAGTGCTTTAAATGGTGGAAGCGTTGCAGGGACTTGTCTTCGATCGTCACCTTGCGCTTGCGCATCTCCCGAAGCATGCGGGGGGTATTGCGCCACAGGCATACGGCCACGGAGACCATTAGGAAGCCGAGCAGCGTCAGGAACCACGGGGAGTGGTACATGTCGAACAGCCCGAGGCTGCGGAAGGTCCAGTACCAGAGCGGTCCAAATTGAGCCAGATAGTCGGTCTGGGCCTGATTCTGCAACAGGACGGTGCCGATCACGGAGGCAATGGCCAGCAGCACCAGCAGGACGATGGCGAGCGACATGGAACCCAGGCGATCAAAGTAGGGTTTAAGCCAGGCAGGAGTATTCATGGTGGCGTATCATAGAGCAGTGGGGGAGATGAAAAAAGCAGTGTTTCGATATGGGTATGCAAAACCGGAATATTTCGGTGCGAATTCTTGCAGAATCAACGCAGACGGCGCAGTCCGGACCGCTCCAGCAGCAACAGCTTGGAGGGACGGGCGCCGGCCACAGCCCTGCCGGGAATGGCTGCGGATATATGGCGGTGCCAGCGCATCCGCAGCCGCCGACCGGGCCTCCGGATGGCTAGTCCGCGTCGGTTCAGGCTGCTGGAGACAAGCAGGCCGCCGCACAGATGGCTCAGGTATCGGCTGGCGGCATCGGCATCGACCCGTACGGCGATGCGCCCCTGTTGGTAACAGGACGACGGCAGTCCCGGCCGGCCGGGATAGATCAGAGTGGTCCGTCCAGGCCACTCCTGGCGCATGGTTCTGCGCAGGGCGGGGGGGAGGAAGCGCGCCCAGCGGGCTGCCGTACGCATGGAGTCTGCCAGCAGGAGAAAGGGGCCAGGGCGCTGTTTAAAGCGCTGCAGCCGGACCATGGCCCGATCCGAAAGGGGATGGGCCGCCACGCCGGAAACGGTGGAGGGGGTATGGGCGAGAAGCTGTCCGCGTCGAAGTCGGGAGGCGGCACGACGCAGGCGGAGGGTGTCGGTCCGTTTCCCTACGAGTGAGTTTAATCTCGCTGTGCGCATATGGTGGGTAACAACGACGCCGGTGTGGTTAGCCGGCGGTTTCCCGGGCCGCAGCTCGATAGCCGATATCACGGCGATAGAATCCACCGGGCCACTCCAGTTTTTCCAGCGCTTGATAAACGGTCCGCTGTGCCTCGCGCACGCTGCTTCCCAGGGCGGTGACACCCAGCACCCGTCCGCCGGTATTGACGATCTTCCCCGCTTTTTCGGCCGTGCCGGCGTGGAATACCGTGGCACCGGCTGCTTCAATGGCGTCCAGTCCGCCGATCTCCTGCCCCCTTTCGAAGCTGCCGGGGTAACCATCGGAGGCGACCACGACGCAGAGGGCAACGCGATCGTCCCATGCCAGCGAGATCTCATCCAGTCGTTTCTCCGCCGCGGCCAGAAGCACCTCGCCGAGATCCGACTTGAGTCGGCTCATCAACGGCTGGCACTCCGGATCGCCGAAGCGGACATTGAACTCGAGCGTTTTCGGTCCTTCGTCGGTCAGCATGATACCGGCATAAAGGGTGCCGATGAATTCGATACCGCGCGCCTTCAGCGCTGCGATGGTCGGTCGCGCGATGGTCTCCAGCACCGCATCGGAAATCTCCGGTGTCACGCAGGGGGCGGGCGAGTAGGCGCCCATGCCGCCGGTGTTCGGTCCCGCATCGCCGTCAAGCAGCGCCTTGTGGTCTTGCGAAGAAGCCAGTGGAAGGATGGTGTCGCCGGAGACGATGAAGAGGCAGGAGGCCTCCTCGCCGATCAGGCACTCCTCGATGACTACCTGCGAGCCAGCCTCCCCGAATGAGTTGCCGGAAAGCATGTCACGCGCCGCAGCCACAGCCTCCTCGATGGTCTGTGCCACGATGACACCCTTGCCGGCGGCGAGCCCCGAGGCCTTAACGACGATCGGTGCGCCCCATTTGCGAATCAGTGCCTCGGCGGCATCGGCATCGGTATGCACCTCGAATTTTGCTGTCGGTACACCGGCTTCATGCATCAACTGCTTGGAGATGGATTTACTGCCTTCGAGCTCGGCGGCTGCCTGGTCCGGACCGTAGACGGCGAATCCCTCGCCGCGCAGCCTGTCGGCCAGCCCTGCCACCAGCGGTGCCTCCGGCCCGACCACGACCAGATTCGGTTGCTCGCTCCTGGCCAGTGCCATCAGGCCGTCGAGATCCCCGACGCCGACGGATACGCAGCGGGCATCGCGGGCGATGCCGGGATTGCCGGGCACGCAGATCACCTCGGAAACGGATGGCGAGCGTTTCAACTTCCAGCAGAGTGCATGTTCGCGACCACCGCCGCCGACGACCAAAACTTTCATTCGATGACTCCCTTAGAAAAAGAGGTGCGAACGATAGCGGAGTTTCTCCGGATTGTGCACCGCCGGTAGCGCAGGGCTTGCAGGTGGCGGGTATGGCCATAGCATGATACGGGTATGGGACAACGGCCAATGCGCGACGAACAGAAGGCAAACCTGCGCTGGTGGGTCGCCATGGTGGTCATGTGCGCCCTGATTGTGGCCCTGAACTACAAACATCTGTCCCATATTCTCGTGGAGGCCGCGAAGGCGGCGCTGACCATCTCCGCCTGGGGCTTGTGGACCAAGGCCTTCGCCGATATCTATCATCGCTTCTTCGACCGCAGGCCATTCACCGAGTGGAGCAATATCGTGTTCGCCGCCGCCGCTGTCTGCTCGTTGCTGATGTGGGCCATCCATGATGATTTCAGGGAGGTGGCGGGCGTGCTTTATTTTGCAGCCATCTCCGCCGCTGTCATCCTGATCGTCTTCCGTTCGAGCGGGACGCGCCAGTAACGAATCGATGTAATGGCCTTCTCGCATGGGCGTGACGCGATGCCTTTCGCCGGCGCGCACACCATGCGACCCTGTTTGCCTTGGTTGGTGCCGAGGCCCTTTCCATCCCGTGCGCGCTTGCCTATGGTCCTGCTTATGAAGCTTTCCAAGTCCCATATCAACCGCAGCTGTTCCGAGCAGGAAATCTGGAACGAGCAGCTCGATCTCGATCACAAGCATCTTGTGGAGCTGGGCTGTGGCCGCGCCGAGCTTACCCGTCTTCTCGCCACGGAGGGTCCGGGGCGCCGCATGGTCGCACTCGAAGTGGATGAGGTGCAGCACGATCCGCACAAGCGGATCACCGATCTTCCCAACGTGCAGTTCATCATGGCAGGGGCCGAGGATGTTCCGTTCCCTGATGCGAGTTTCGATGTCGCCTTCATGTTCAAGTCGCTGCACCACGTGCCGCTGGAGCTGATGGACCAGGCGCTGGCCGAGGTGAAACGGATCCTGAAGCCCGGTGGCCACGCCTATATCTCCGAGCCGGTGTTTGCCGGTGATTTCAACGAGATCCTGCGCATGTTCCACGACGAGGAGGAGGTACGACTGGCCGCCTTCGAGGCGGTGAAGCGTGCGGTGGATTCGGGCCTCTTCGATCTGGCCAGCGAGATCTTCTTCAACGCGCCGATGCATTTCGAGGATTTCGCCGACTTCGAGCAGAGGATTCTCGGCGTTACCCACACCAACCACCAGCTCTCCCCGGAACTGTACGAGCGGGTCAAAGCCAAGTTCGAAACCCACATGACGCCCGATGGCGCCCATTTCCAGATGCCGATCCGGGTCGATTTACTAAAAAAGCAGAAGATGCTTTAAACAGGTCGACCAGGTTTCACGAGTGAATACAAGAAGGAGGCCCGCTCAGTAAGCGGGCCTCCTGTTTGGGCAGATTCTCTCTAATTCATCAGTGACGGAAGTGGCGGACGCCGGTGAAGACCATGGCGATGCCGTGCTCGTCCGCCGCCGCGATCACCTCTTCGTCGCGGATCGAACCGCCTGGCTGGATGACTGCCACGGCACCGGCCTCGGCCAGTGCGTCGACACCGTCGCGGAACGGGAAGAAAGCATCGGAGGCGACCGCCGAGCCCTTGATCGCTTCGCCGCCGTGGTGAGCGGCGATGCGGGTGGAGTTCACACGGTTCATCTGGCCGGCGCCAATGCCCAGGGTGATGTTCTCCTTGGCGAAGACGATGGCGTTGGATTTGACATGCTTGGCCATGGTCCAGGCGAAGAGCATATCCTGCCACTCCGATTCGGTCGGCTGGCGTTGGGTCACCACCTTGCAGGCACTGCGCTCAAGGATATGCGTGTCGCGCTGCTGTACCAAAAGGCCGCCGTTGACGCGCTTGAACTCCCAGCCGCCCGTGACCGGCTCGGCCGAGGGGGCCAGCAGCAGACGAAGGTTCTTCTTTTCGGCCAAGATGTTTCGAGCCTCGTCGGAGAAGCCGGGGGCGATGACCACCTCCATGAAGGTTTCGGCGATCAGCTTCGCCGTTGCGCCCTCCAGCTCGCGGTTGAAGGCGGCGATGCCGCCGAAGGCCGAGACCGAATCGGCGGCACGTGCCCGCTCGTAGGCCTCGGATTGGTTGCCGCCGACCGAAGCGCCGCAAGGGTTGGCATGCTTGACGATGACAGCGGCACTATCGGCAAAGTCACGCACGCAGGCGAAGGCGGCATCGGCATCGGCGATGTTGTTGTAGGAGAGCTCCTTGCCCTGAAGCACCTCGCAGTCGGCCAGCGAAACGCCGGCATCCTCCGGATCGGCGTAGAAGGTGCCCTGCTGGTGCGGATTTTCGCCGTAGCGCAGATCGCGAGCCCGCACGAACTGGCGGGTGAAGATGTCGGGAAACGCACGTCTGCTGTCGTCGGTATTGAGGGAGGAGAAGTGGTTGGCGATGGCGCCGTCGTAGTCGGCGGTATGGGCGAAGGCCTTGACCGCCAGCATACGGCGGATGTCGTCACCGACCGAGCCGCCGGAGGATTCGATCTCCTTCTGCACCCGTGCGTAGTCGCCCGGGTCGACGACCACGGTGACGAAACGGTGGTTCTTGGCCGCGGCGCGGATCATGCAGGGGCCGCCGATGTCGATGTTCTCGATGGCATCGTCGATGGCACAGTCCGGATTGGCGATGGTCTCGCGGAAGGGGTAGAGATTGACCACGATCAGATCGATGCGCCCGATACCGTGTGTCTCCATGGCTGCCATGTCTTCATCATGGTTGCGACGCGCCAGAATGCCGCCATGCACCCTGGGATGCAGCGTCTTGATTCGGCCGTCCATCATCTCCGGAAAACCGGTATAGTCGGAGACGTCGCGCACCGTGATGCCGGATTCACGCAGCAGTCTGGCGGTGCCGCCGGTCGAGAGAATCTCGATCTGCTGATCCGACAGGTGGCGGGCGAACTCCACGACCCCCGTTTTATCGGATACGCTGATCAGGGCTCGGGTGATAGCAGGCATATAGGGCTCCGTGGTCGGGTTGATGAGAGGGCGGAACGATACGCATTCACTCTATCTGTGCAAGATAAGAGGTGTCGCGGCGTTTCGTCAGGAAAGTTTTTCCATCAGCTGGTTGTAGACGCGGTAGGTGTTGCGCCCCGCTTCCTTGGCGGCGTACATGGCCTGGTCGGCGCAATTGAGCAGGATATCGCCCTCGGCGGCATGATCCGGCTGGACCGCCATGCGCCAGCGGTCCGCCTCTTCGTCTGATGTCGTGTTGCCGGTGCTTACCGCGATACCGATGCTGGCGCCGACGATGCAGTCCTGGCCGGCGATGCGGATGGGACGGGCTAACTCCTTGACGATCTGGGAGGCTACCCGTTCCGCATCACCGGCCTCATGCAGGTTGGTCAGCACGACGGCGAACTCGTCGCCGCCGAAGCGTGCCGCCGTGTCCGTTTCGCGCAGGCAGTTCAACAGGCGATGGGCGATCTCGCGCAGGGCCTCGTCGCCGGCATCATGTCCCAGCTCGTCGTTGATGGGTTTGAAGCGGTCGAGATCGACCATCAGGACGGCGATCTTCCGGTTGTTTCGCTTCGCCTGGGCGATGGCCTGTTCCAGCCGGTCGAAGAAGAGCAGGCGATTGGGCAGGCCCGTGAGTGTATCGTGCTGCGCCAGGTGCATTGCCTCCTGTTCGGCGCGGACCTGGTTGGTCACATCGATGGCGTAGGCGCGGACATTGTTGTTGTTGGCATTGGGGTGGAGTTGCCAGATCATGATCTCGTCGCCCACTTCGAAGGAGACGGTATCGATCGAGATGTTCTCTTCACGGCAGATATTGACCGCCTCGCGGAAATCCTCGGGCAGGATCTCGTCGATCCTGTCGGCCGAGAGGATATGCAGTTTCAGGTACTCCAGTGTCGCCGGATTCATGTACAACACCTCGGCGCTATTGCCGTCCACCTCGATGATGGGGAAGGGGTTGAGCTCGGGAATGCTGGAGAGCCACCCGATCTCCTCCTGCCGCTGCCGGTCCTCGGTAATATCCTCGGAGATCTCGATCAGCTCCTGCAGTCCTCCCTCATCGTCCCGCAACGGGATCAGGCTGATGCGGGCGATCCACTCCGAGCCGTCCTTCCTCTTCCGGGTGGTGATTTCGGCATAGGGGCTGCCGACCTTCTTTAACAGCCGCTCGATCCGCTTCCGGAAACCCGTTTCGGAGTGGCTGCGCTCCGATGCAGGATAGAAGGCCTTGTAGGAGAGTCGTTTGTACTCGTCCCGCGAATAGCCGGTGATGGCCAGCATGCGGGCATTGACGTAGGTGATGCTGCCGCTGCCGTCATAGACGACCACTCCGTTCGAGAGCCCGTCCAGCAGGTGCAGGTAGTAGTCGGAGAGCGCCTTGGATTCGGCGATGTGGTCCACCAGTCGCCGGGTCATGTGGTTGAAGCTCATACCAAGTCGGCCGATTTCGTCGCGCCGCCTGATTGGGGCACTGGCGGAGAAATCACCCTCATCGATACGCCGGGCGGTGTCGTACAGTGCCTGAATCGGCTGGGTCACCTGCCGGCGGATGAGAAAGAAGAGGCTGATAGCCAGCAGTAACGTGGCGCCGATACCAATGCCGATACTTTTTCTGTGGGCCTGGGTGATGGCGTCCTCCGCATGCTTCAGGGAGGTGGTGATACGCAGCACACCGCGGATGGGGGAGGCGTCGTAGCCATGACAGGCGTTGCAGGCATTCAGTTTCTTAATGGGCAGAAGATAGGTCAGGTGTCCGGCATCCTCGTCGCGGATGCTGACCCGATGGCCCGCTACGGCCTGCCGGAACTTGGTGGCGGGGATATCGGTCACCGTGTGGGCCGGCAGAGCCGGTCGGGCGAACACCTTGTTGCCCAGAAAGCGGTTGACCTGATGGATCGTCTTCAGATCGAGAAACGCCTCATTGCCGTTGCGTCGGACGACCTCCGCCTTGAGGACGCCGGTCTCTTTCGATACCCGTTCGAGCCAGTCGCGCGCCAACGGGCCGTTGCCGGTCAGCATCAGGGTCTGCAGGCTGGCCAGCAGACCTTCGGCCATGAAGTCCGCGCGGGTCTCCTCCTCCTGCATGATCGACCGCCGCTGCTGCTGAAGCTGGATACCCATCGACAGCATCATGACCAGCGCGAGTAGAACGGTCAGGGAGAGCACCACGCGGGTGCCGAGTCGTTCCCGGAACGGTAACCGTTCCGCCCCCGCGGAACTCCCCGGAAGATCGCCCTTCATCAACGCGCATCGAGCCCGCGGCCGCGGGCAGACAGGAGACGAAGGGAGACGGGTGGGATCATTCGTCGGTGGATGAAAGCTTGGCCCAGGCGCCGCTCAAACCGAGTGCCTCGAGCAGCGCGGTGTGATCCGCGAAGCGGCCGATCAGTCTGCAGGTCGGTTGCGGATCCAGCTTGAGCAGCGTCGGCGTGGCGACGATGTGATCGGCCGCCGCGCTGCGCGGATGCTTGATGACGTCAAGCACCTCCAGATGGTAGTGCCCTCCCCAGGTTTTCAGGGCGGCCCTGATGTTCTCCTGTGCCTGTACGGAGTTGGCGGTCTGACCCGCGACGTAAAGCCTCAGGTCGAGAGCCTGCCCGGTATGTACGGCCGCCTCCGGAACCGGTTGTGCCGCTGCGGCGGGGTCCTGAAGAAGACTGTCGGCGATCTCGCGCAACTGGGCTGCCGTGATCGGTTTTCGGCACACCTCGAAGGCCAGGTCGTTGGCCCGCTCCGGCCGTATCAGGTCGTCGAGCGAGCGGTCGAAGGCCGTCACCATGTAGACCGGCACCTTTGGCAGGAAATCGCGCAGGCACTCCAGCGTTTCGATGCCGTTCAAGACCGGCATCATCAGATCGAGGAAGATCAGATCCGGGGTGAGGGCCTTGGCGCATTCGATACCTTCGCGGCCGCTTTGTGCGGTGTCGAGGGTATAGCCGGAGTCCTCGATGGCCGCTTCGTACAGCTCGAGCGCATAGATATCATCATCGATTGCCAGAATATGTTTGGCCTGTTTGTTCACACCTGCCCCCATGCCCTTGTCCGACAAGGATATACAGCCTTGTAATCGAAAGCAAAAACCACAATATTTTAATATGATAGCGTCTGTGGCGCGAGCTATCCGCCGATCTCTTTGGTGGCATGTTCGATCATATCACGGACACGCTCCACCATCTTGTCGCGTGGCGTATCGGTCACCTCCTGCGGCGGGATAAAGGGAAGGAAGCGCACGGTAATGGTGCCGGGGCGTTTGATGAACGAGTTCTTGGGCCAGCAGAGGCCGGCATTGTGGGCCATCGGCAGGATGCCTGTACCGGCCCGGTGCGCCAGCATGATGCCGCTGGACTGGTAGTTGCCGGTGGTGCCCGGCGCGACCCGCTCGCCTTCCGGAAAGATCACGATCCAGCGTCCCTGCCGGATAAATGCCTGCCCCTGTGCAATCACCTGCTTCAGTGCCGCGCGCGGGTTGCTGCGCCGGATGGCAATGGCGTTGAGCGCCCACAGGGCCCATCCGAATACGGGGATATGGAAGAGCTCGCGTTTCAGCACCCATACGAAGGGTGGTATCAGTGAGGGCATGGCAATGGTTTCCCAGGCGGACTGGTGTTTGGCCAGCACGACGCATGGCGTATCGGGAAGGTGTTCAAGCCCCTCGAACCGGAAGCGGATACCACAGATCCACTGTGCCAGGTGGATGATGGATGCGGACCAGCAGCGTCCCCAGAACCATGCCGGTGAAAAACCGAACGGGCGGCTGAGCAGCAGCAGGATGGAGAACAACATGGTTGCCAGCATCATGCAGAGATTGAACAGGGTGGAGCGGAACATGAGCATTGTCTACGGCTCCAGTATGGCATTCACGGCGGCTGCCAGGTCGGGATAGACGGCAATGCCGGGATGAAGCGAGTCGGCCTTTTGATGGATCGCTTCGGCATCGCCATAGCCGCTCTGTACCAGTACGGGTATCATGCCTGCAGCCACGCCCGCTTCCACATCGCGCAGCGAGTCGCCGATGAAGAGCACCTCGCCGGCCCGCCCGGATAGGCCGAGCGTCTGCAGTGTTTCGTACAGCATACCAGGCATCGGTTTGCGGCAGGCACAGTCGTCTTCCGGTGCATGGGGGCAGTAGGCCATATGGACGATTTCGCCTCCGGCATCGGTGATGGCCTGCATCATCTTGGTCTGAATGGCCTCGAAGGTGGCATCGTCCAGCGTACCGCGCCCCAGTGCTGACTGGTTGCTGGCAATGGCCACGGCGATGCCGGCCTTCGTCAACCGGGCAATGGCTTCCAGGCTGCCGGGAATGGGCTGCCACTGTTCGGGCGTCAGTATATAGTCGGGTGAGTCGAAGTTGATGACGCCATCCCGGTCGAGCACGACTGCACATACCTGCTTCATGCAGCGAATGTTGAAGCCTGCGGGGCAAAGCTGCAATCTGTCGTCTGCTGCTACTGCAGCATTGAAAGGATCAATCTATGCCGGATACACCGAAGCAGAAGCAGTGGAAGCCCAACGCGAGGGATGCGATCTTCGTGGTCATTGTGGTGGCCGTCGTGCTGGTTCTGAGCCTCAGCAGCCACAAACGCATGACAAAGGCGACCCCGAATGACGCCACCCACATCCACGCCACATCGCGCGAGCAGTGTATGCACTGTCACAGTGCCGGGGGCGTGCGTCCGCAACCGAAGGGACATACCAAAGAGGGCCAGTGTTTCCTGTGCCACGCGCAGCCGAAGGACTGGGTCGGGAAGGCGAAGTGAGCAGAAGCGTCGGCATCAGTATCAAGCCAGGGGCTCAGCGGGCGCTCGAGCTGGCAGTCGAGCTGGCCGGCTGGCTGAAACAGCAGGGGTTACGGGTGGTCGTTGCCGGGGATGGCTTGGACCGGTTGGACGGAGTCGATCGCTTGTCGCTGGAGGAGATGCCTCGGCATGTGGATTTGATGGTGGTCCTGGGCGGTGACGGAGCGCTTTTGCACGTGGCGCGCCGTTTCATCGGAAGCGATACCCCCATTCTCGGGATCAATCTGGGTCGGCTCGGGTTTCTGACCGAGGCGCCGTTCGCCAATATGCTCGATGCCGTGGCCACCGTGCTGGACGGACGCGGGCAGGTGGTGCGTCACAGCAGCCTGCAGGCCACCAGCTGGCGCGACGGCGAGATGCTCCATCGTGGCATGGCCGTCAACGATGTGGTACTGCAACGCAAAGAGCACCCGCGCATGATCGAGTTCGAGATGCATGTGGCCGACCAGTTCGTCTTCCGTCTGCGGGCGGATGGCCTGGTGCTGGCTACGCCGGCCGGCTCCACGGCCTATGCACTTTCGGCCGGCGGACCCATCGTGCATCCCAGTCTTGAGGCCATCAGTGTGGTGCCGATCTGTCCCCATACCCTCTCCAACCGCCCCGTTGTGGTACCGGACAGTGATGTGATCGAGGTGGTGCTGACCGAGAGTCCTGCGCTGGCCGCCCTGAACCTAGATGGCCAGGAACATATGGCGCTGCAGGTTGGGGATCAGGTGACGGTGGAGAAGTCCGGTACCGTGTCGCTGGTCTATTTGCCCGGCAGAAACTACTACGGCGTGCTGCGCTCCAAGCTGCACTGGGGCGGGCCGGCCGCCGAAGCATCCGGCTGACGCTTCGATGATCTCCGAGTTCGTCATCCGGCAGTTTGCCCTGATCGAGCATGCCCGGCTGGAGCTCACACCGGGCATGACGGTGTTCAGCGGCGAGACCGGGGCCGGCAAGTCGATCCTGGTGGATGCGTTGGGGGCCGCCTTCGGAGCGCGCGCCAGAAGCGAATGGGTCCGTTTCGGCGCCGAGCGTGCCGAGGTATCGGTGATCCTCTCCGGGGCGGATGCGCGCATCCGGGAGCAGTTGGCGTCACAGGATATCGATGCAGGCGACGACGAGCTGATTCTGCGTCGTGTCATCCATGCCGATGGCCGCTCCCGTGCCTATATCAACAGTGTACCGGTGGCCGTGAAGGTATTGCAGCAGATCGGTGACATCTGCTTCGACCTGCATGGACAGCATGAACATCAGGCGCTTCTGCGCGAGGAGGTGCAGCGGCAGCTGCTCGATGCCCGTATCGAACCGGCCCTGGTGACTGAAACCCGACAGGCCTTTGCCGCCTGGCAGGAGGCGGAGGCATCCCTTGAAAGGCTCCTGAACGAGCGCGAGGAGAGCGGGCGCCAGAAGAGCTGGATGCGTGAGGAGCTGGAACGCCTGCAGGGGCTGGAACTGGAGGAGCGGCTGGAGGAGCGGCTCGCCGACGAGGTCGCTGCGGGACGCCATTTTGCCCAGATCCAGGAGGCGGCTGCTACAGCACTGTCGGCACTGGAGGGTGGCGAACCCAACGTGCGCCAGCTGCTGGCGCGAAGCAGCCATGCACTGGAGCCGGTGGCCGACTATCGCGCCGGAATGCGTGAATCGCTGCAACTGCTGGAGCAGATGGATGCACTGCTTGGCGAACTGGAGCCCGCCCTGCGCCCGATGCTGGAGGAGGCGTTTGATGCCCAAGCGCTGGAGGCGGCCGAGTCCCGCCTGATGGTGTTGCACGAGTCGATGCGCCGTTACCAGACCAATGTATCGGGGCTGATCGCCGAACGCGACAGCCTGGCGGAGCGGGTTGCCCGGATGGATACCGCCGGCTGGGATGAAGCAAGCTGCCGGAAACGTCTGGCGGAGACGGAAGACGCCTATCTGAAGGCGGCCGACGCCCTTTCGGCAGCAAGGAGAAAGGCCGCCGACGATCTGATCGAGGCCCTGCGGCCGTTGCTCGATACGCTGGCGCTGGAGGGCATGCGGGTGCGCGTCGATATCGACGCGCACCGCGATCGGTCGACGCAGTGGAGTCGGCACGGGTTCGATACCATCACCTTCATGGCTGCCTCCAATCCGGGCGAGCCGTTCCGGCCGCTGGCCGCCGTCGCCTCGGGCGGCGAACTCTCCCGTTTCGTACTGGCACTCAAGGGGTGCGGCGCAATGAGTCGCATGCCGCAGGTGGCCGTATTCGACGAGGTGGATGTCGGCATCGGAGGCGAGACGGCCTGGCGTATCGGCGAACTTCTGGCGGCGATGGGTACGGAGCGACAGGTGTTGGTGGTTTCGCATCTGCCGCAGGTGGCGGCCTGCGCCTCGGGACAGATTCGCATCGGCAAGCGGCAGGAGGGCGACCGCACCGTCAGTACGCTGAAGTTTCTGGAGGAGGATGAACGGGTGGCGGAGCTGGCGCGCATGCTGGGCGGCAGCGATCATGCCGAGAGTCTGGATCACGCCGGTCAGATGCTGCAGCGGGGGCAACAGGCGCTCGAGGTGGCGGGTTGATGACGCTGAAGATACGACCTGCCGGTATCGAGGATGTCGAGGCCATTGTGGGGCTGCTGACACCCTTTGCCGAACAGCAGTTGATCCTTCCGCGACCGAGGGACGATATCTACCAGCATCTGCAGGAGTTTCTGGTGGCGGAGTATGACGGCGTGGTGGCCGGCGCTGCCGCCATGCATATCTATACCTCGAAACTGGCCGAAATCCGCTCACTGGTGGTCGACGGATCGCATCAGGGGCGGGGCATCGGCCGCCTGCTGGTCGAGGCCTGTGAGAAGTGGGGCGCCGGTCTCGGCGTGGTGAATATCTTTGCACTCACCTACGTGCCCGGTTTCTTTGTCGGCATGGGTTATGAGCGTGTCCCGAAGGAGAGTCTGCCGCACAAGATCTGGACGGTCTGTATCCACTGCGCCAAGTTTGCCGATTGCGATGAAATCGCCGTGCAGAAGCGGCTCTCCGACGAAACGGTCGAGCCGGTACCGGTGGTGCCGATTCTGGAACGCGAGAACGGGTAGGTCGGCCGCGGCGTTGCCGCTGCGGAACGGGGCGCTAGCATGCGCCGTTCCAAGTATTCAATTTGAAACAAAATCATGCCGCATGAAGAGTGACGGAGGATGGATCAATGAGCGAACAGGCGCAGAAAGAGACCATGGAGTTCCAGGCGGAGGTGACGCAGCTGCTGGATCTGATGATCCACTCGCTCTACTCCAGCAAGGAGATCTTCCTGCGCGAACTGATTTCCAACGCCTCGGATGCCGCCGACAAGCTGCGCTTTGAAGCGCTCTCGGACGAGAGCCTGTTCGAGGGCGATACGAACCTGCACGTCTTCATCGATTTTGATAAAGAGGCGCGCACGATCACCGTCCGAGACAACGGTATCGGCATGAACCGCCAGGAGGTGACCGACCATATTGGTACGATCGCCAAGTCGGGCACGCGTCAGTTCTTCGAATCGATCTCCGGCGATGCGGCCAAGGATGCGCACCTGATCGGCCAGTTCGGAGTCGGCTTCTACTCCGCCTTTATCGTCGCCGACCGGGTTACATTGACCACGCGGCGGGCCGGTCTTGGCACCGAACACGGTGTGCGCTGGGAGTCGACCGGCGACGGCGGTTTTACGCTGGAGACGGTCGAAAAGAGAGATCGCGGCACCGAGATCGTACTGTATCTGCGCGAGGGGGAAGAGGAGTTCCTCGAGCGCGCACGGTTGACCACCATCATCCACAAATATGCCGACCATATCCCGTTTCCCATCCGCATGCCGGTGGAGGGCGAGGAGAAGCAGGGGGAGATCGAGACGGTCAACCAGGCATCGGCCCTGTGGACACGACCGAAGAGCGAATTGACACAGGAGGATTACGACACCTTCTACCGTCATGTGGCGCACGATTTCGAGGCGCCGATGGCCACCCTGCATCAGCAGCTGGAAGGGAAATACGAGTATACCCTGCTGCTCTATATCCCATCCAATCCACCGTTCGACCTGTGGGATCGCGATGCCATGCACGGCGTCAAGCTCTACGTACGCCGCGTCTTTATCATGGAGGGTAGCGAGGAGCTGATGCCGCGCTATCTGCGTTTCGTGCGCGGCATCATCGACTCCAGCGATCTGCCGCTGAACGTTTCGCGTGAGTTGTTGCAGCATAATCCGGCTGTCGAGGCGATGAAGAAGAGTGCGATCAAGCGTGTGCTCGGACAGCTCGAGGAGATGGCACGGGACGATGCCGAACGCTACGCGAAGTTCTGGGAGGCCTTCGGAACGGTGCTGAAGGAGGGGATTATCGAGGATGCTGCCAACCGCGAGCGCATCGCGGGGCTGCTGCGATTCTCCTCCACGCACGAAGAGGGGGATACGCAGTCGGCGTCACTGGCCGATTACGTGGCACGCATGCCGGAGGGTCAGAAGGCGATCTACTACCTGACGGCGGACAGTTATGCCGCCGCATCGCACAGCCCGCACCTGGAGGTATTCCGGGCCAAAGGCATCGAGGTGCTGCTGCTGCACGACCGCATCGACGAGTGGGTAACCTCGCATCTGACCGAATTCGACGGCAAGCCGCTGCAGTCGATCACCAAGGGCGAACTCGACCTCGGCGACTTGGATGATGCGGAGAGCAAAGATGAGGAGGCACAGAAGGCAGAAGAAGAGGAGTTCAAGCCTTTGGCCGAAAGCATCAAAAAGGTGTTGGAAGACAAGGTCAAGGAGGTGCGGGTGACGCATCGCCTGACCGAATCGCCGGCCTGCCTGGTCTCCGAAGGGTTCGATATCAGTACCAACCTGGAACGCATCCTGAAACAGGCCGGGCAGGAGGTGCCCGACCTGAAGCCGATCCTGGAGATCAATCCGAAGCATCCGCTGCTCGCTCGCCTGAAGGACGAGAAGGACGAGAAGGCGGTGGCGGAGTGGAGCGCCATCCTATTCGACCAGGCGGTGCTCAGCGAGGGCGGGCAGCTGGAGGATCCGGCCGGTTTCGTGCGTCGCATCAACGGTATGCTGGTGTAGCCGTTCGGCAATCCGGAGAAGCCCGGGGCTGCCATGCATGACGGGGCCGGTGCATCTTCTCCACCTGGGCCAACATTTGAATGCCGCCGTCTGCTTCTGGCAGGAGTCGCGGTCTAGGGCTTCGTTCCCTGTTCGCCTGAGCGGTGCGTCCTTTCATGCTGTGCGAAGTCGCAGCGCACCTTTTCCAAACTTTCGTGGTAGGCCTTGGCATCGCCGTAATCGAGGAAGCGGCTGTAGTGCGAATGGGCACCGGCCACGCGCCGGGCATGCTTGATGGGACACCAGTACTGCTCGGTGCGGGCGGCGATCTCGCGTACATAGGCGATCAGGCCGTTGCCGTAACCGCAGTAGAGGCAATTGAATTTCTCGATGATGTTCAGGTAGCCAAGCTGGTGGCGGTCGAAGATCAGGTGATCGGAGCGACGTACCTTCGGGATGCCGTAAACCGGGAAGCAGATGGCCTGGTAGAGGGTGATGAACAGATCCAGCAGCAGGAAGGGGACAATCAGTGCATAGATGAACGGGGCGGTCAGAAGCACCAGCGGCCGCGCCTCGATGATGTAGCGGAAGAGCTTGGTCTTCAGCGCCCTGTGCTGCTCCAGAACCTCCTGTTCGAAGTGCACCTTGCGCCCGACGAGTTCGAAGCGCAGCTCCTCCCGTCGCCGTGCCAGCTCTACCTCGAGATCCTCCTCCAGTTCCCGGATGCGTTCGATCAGGTTTTCGATTTGTCCGTTCATATGGTCTCCTCTCCGATCCCACAATAGGCTAGGCGGGTGGGTTCGTCAGCTCTGCCGCGATCGTGCTATCCTTGATTTCGGGTGACAGGAAGATGGCGATGGCTGCAGACGAGCTGAATGTGGTGCTGGGCGCGGGGCCGGTCGGACGTGCTCTGATTTCGCTGCTGCACGGCAGAGGGGTGCCTCTGCGCGTGGTGACCCGAAGCGGCTCGGCGGATGTGCCGGAGGGGGTCGAGGTGGTCGCCGCCGACCTGAGTCGGGCCGACGAGGCGGTACGGGCCTGCGCCGGTGCGTCGATCGTCTATTCGTGCGTCGGTATCGGTTACCGCGAATGGCCCGAGCGCTGGCCGCCGCTGATGGCCGGCATGCTGGCGGGTGCCGAGGCCGCCGGAGCCCGTTTCATCTTCGCCGACAATCTCTACATGTACGGCCCGAGGGAGGGGCTACTGACCGAGGCGTTGCCGCTGACCGACTATGGTCGCAAACCGGCCACACGCGCCCATATCACCCGCATGTGGCAGGTGGCCCATGCCGAGGGGCGTGTGCAGGCAGCTGCTGTGCGCGCCAGTGACTTTTACGGCCCTTCCGTACGGAAGGCGGTGCTCGGCAATGCCACCTTCGCCCGCATCGTCCAGGGTATGGGGGCGCTCTGCCTCGGCGATGTCGATCAGCCGCACAGCTTCACATATGTGCCGGATATTGCCCGCGCTCTGGTCACGATCGGGGAGGCCGACGAGACAGCATGGGGTCGCGCGTGGCATGTGCCTAATGCTCCGGACCGGACGGTACGCGAGATTCTGACAATGTTTGCCGAGGCGTCCGGACAGGAGTTGAAGATCAGCGCGTTGCCGCGCTGGCTGCATGCGATTGTCGGGTTGTTCGACGAGGATATGCGTGAGCTGAAGGAGATGCGCTACCAGTGGGAGTGGCCATTCTGTGTCGATGCTTCGGCTTTCACCGATGCCTTCGACATGGAGGTTACCCCCTTCGACGAAGGAATAGCACAGACGCTTGCCTGGTATCGCGAGCGGCTCCGCCAGCGGAAAGAAGCTCAGAAGTAGGCGCGAACCTCCGCCAGAAGCATGGCGGGGTAGCTGCCGAACTCGCTTTTCAGCACCGTTCCCCGAGGCCGGCGGCCGACGGGGAGTACACCATTGAGCACCAGTTCCGCTTCGTCGGCGAGGGAGTAGACGGTATTCATCGACAGCAGCCAGGAACCGTCGTCGATATTGCGAATGGCGACGGCATCGCCCTTGAGCAGGGGCGTGAATTCGTAACCGCCACCCAGCGCCAGGTAGCGGCGGCCCGCGTAGCTGCCGCCGGTGGCGGAGGGTCCGACCGTCGTGTAGCCGGCCACGTTGGTGGCGCCCGCGCCGTGGTAGTAGTACTCCGCTCGGAGATCGAGGCTGCTGGCGAAGCGGTGTTCGATCCCGCCGGCGAACTCGATACGCCGGTGACCGCCCGTATCGCGGCGGACATGCCCCTCCATGCGCAGACCCAGCCAGTCGAACAGCTCCCCCTGAATCGAACCGCCGACCAGATTGCTCCGGCGGACCCGGCCGGCCAGCCAGGCCCATTCGATCCCCCGTATGACGGTGGAGTAGCGCGCCACCATGCCGGTGCGCTTCGCATCGGGCGCGTTGCGCCAGCCGCCGGCCCGGGTGGCGTCGCGGCTGTATCCGGCCGTTGCGATCAGCGACAGCTGGGACAGCGCACCGAGTCGCACCTCGGTGCGCAGTGCATCCACCCCCGGTTTGAAGGTGCGGTAGAAGGTCTGGGCTGCGAAGGGAGCGAAGAGATCGTTGGGAACGAAATAGAAAGTGGTGGCGAGGTTGATCGCCTGCCTGCCCGCGATGACATCGACGTTACCCTCTGTCCAGCGCAGGTTGAAGCGGTCGATGGCCAGATGATTGTAGCGACTGTCGCGACCACTGCGGCCGAATTGCCACTCGGCGATGCCGCTGCGTTCGACGCCGGCCGTGGCGGTTGTATAGCCGGTCATGAAGGCGGGCAGCGAGGTTTGGTAGGCATTGAACTGCCAGGCGAGGTGTGCGCCCTCGTGGCCCTCGGTGATCAGACGGGCGAGGCCACCCAGCCCCTGTTCATTGCGTTTCGGATAGAGCGGGGAGGCCGGGTTGCGGTCGGCCAGCGCGAAACCGCGCAGCAACATGCGGGCACCGCCACCCTGCCATGTGGCGAAGGCGTGCGCCGGCAGCGGCAGCAGAAGGAGCGCCGGAAGCAGCAGATGCCGCCATCGACTCATCGGCGAATATCGTCGCGCTCGATACGGCCGTCACGCATGTAGATCAGCCGGTGCGTGCGCGCCATCAGTCGCTGGTCGTGGGTGGAGAAGAGGAAGGTGATACCCTCCTCACGGTTCAGCTTCTGCATCAGGTCGAGGATGGCATCGGCGGTTACCGAATCGACATTGGCCGTCGGTTCGTCGGCCAGCACAATGGCCGGTCGGGTGACGATGGCGCGAGCGATGGCAACGCGCTGCTGCTGGCCGCCGGACATCTCGTCCGGACGGCGGTGCTCCAACCCGTCAAGCCCCACCTCCTGCAGTACGGCCATGACCCGTTCATGGCGCTCCGCATCGGGTACGCTCTGCAGCCGCAACACGAATTCAGCGTTTTCGTAGGCGGTCATCACCGGTACGAGGTTGTAGGCCTGAAAGACGAATCCGATGCGGTCGCGCCGCACGCGCGCCACCTGGCTCCGGGAATATTCGGCGAGGTCCCGGTTCTCCAGCCAGATGCGTCCTTCGCTCGGTTCATCGAGTCCGCCGACGAGGTTGAGCAGCGTGCTCTTGCCGGAACCGGAGGGGCCGCAGAGCGCCGCGAAATCACCCTCATCGACCTCGAGAGTCACGCGATCCAGTGCCGTCACGGTGATCTTTCCCTGCATGTAGAGCTTGCTCACCGCCTGCATGCGGACGATGTGTGCGTGTGGCGTTTCTTCGGTTGTGCTCATCCGGCATCTCCTCTCGCAGGGGCTCTCACAGCGCTTTCAGGCTCTCCACCGGGGGAATACGGCCGGCCCGCCAGGCCGGGTAGAGACCGGCAAGGATGGCCAGCGTAAAGAGACCGGCAAGGATGGCAACGATACTTTCGGCGAAGAGACGGATATGGAAGACCGGGTCGATTAGCACGCCGCCGGCACTGTAGTCGTGGCCGATCGAGCCGGAGAAATCGATGCCGTAGGTGGCCAGATACCAGTACCACGGGGCGGTGATGACGGTGCCCATCAGCAGGCCGATGCAGGCGAGCCAGAACGATTCCGTCATAATCAGGCGGAAGAGCTGTCCCGGCGACATGCCGACGGCCATCATGATGCCGAACTCGCGCGTGCGCTCCAGCACGCTCATCAGCAGGGTGTTGAGGATACCGGCGGCAATCAGCAGGCCGATCAGCAGTTGGCTGATGTAGTTGCTGGAGCGGTCGATATTGATGATACCGGCCAGATCCGGCTGGGTCTGTCGCCAGTCAAGCACCGCCACGCTGGTGCCAATCCTGTGCTGCAACGCATCGCGCACACGGCGGGTGCGGCGCTGGTCACGCAGCATGATCGCTACCATCGTCGCCTCGCCCTTTCTGTAGCCGAGCACATGGCGCAACCGGTCGATCGGCAGCATGACGAAGGCGTTGTCGACCTCATTGATACCGGTGTGGAAGATGCCGCGCACCCTCGCCGCCTCGCTGACAATCTCCCCGCTGGCATCGGTGGTGGTGTAGACCAGTTTCTTTCCGAGGTCGAGGTTCAGGTGGTCGGCCATCTTGCTGCCGATGATCACGCCGCTACCGTCGCGGTCACGGAGCATGTTGCCCCGAACCAGCGAACGAAGCAGCAGGCTCCATGCGGGTGTTTCGGAAGCCGGGTCGACACCGAGAAAGCTGCCGCCGATCGAATTGCTGGCGGTGGCGAACATGCCCTGGCCGAGGATGCGTACGATCGCATCCCGAACATCGGGCTGCGACAGGGCGTCGGCGCGCAGGGCGGCACTGTCGCCGATGCGCTTGTCGAGCGTCGGCGTGCGGTTGTAACCGACCGGTTCGATGGTGACATGGCCGTAGCCCATCGAGGCGCCTGCATCGATCATGTTGGTGTAGGCATAGTCGCCGGTGCCGGTGAAGGTGACGGCCAGCAGCACGCCGAAGCCGATGGAGAAGGCAGTGATCAGCGTGCGCCGCCGGTTGCGCCACAGGTTGCGCCAGGCCAGCCGGATCATCTGTAGTGGATCGCCTCGATCGGCCGGATCATGGCCGCCTTGAGGGCGGGGTAGATGGCCGCGATGGCAGCCACGCCGATCAGCATCAGCAGCGGGGTGGCCAGCACATGCGGGGTGACATGGGCATGCCAGACCGGATCGATGGCGATACCGCCGAAGGAGGCGCTGTCGGCCAGCTTCGAGAGATCGATGCCGTGTCGCTCGTAGTAGTTGCCGGCCAGCCAGCCTCCCCCCAGCGCTAGGAGGCCGGCGACGCTTACCTGCAGCAGGGTTTCGGTATAGATCAGGGATGCCACCTGCCACGGCATGACACCGATCGCCTTCATGATACCGAACTCGCGGATGCGCTCGAAGACACTCATCAGAATGGCGTTGAGGATGATGGTGGCCACAGCGATGTAGGTGATCAGGGTCATGATCAGAATCTGGTTATCCATGATATCGATCAGGTTGGCGATGGTCGGCATCAGCTGGCGCCAGTTGCGCGTCTCGTATCCCCTGGCCAGCGCCGCCACCTTCCGGGTCGCCTCGGCCAGGCCGAGGCTGCGGTCGGCTCGCATGACGGCGATCTCGTGCGCGCCTGTCGGCAGGCGCATCAGGGTGCGGAATGCCGATGCGCTCATGTAGATACCGGCACGATCGATCTGTTCGCTGACCGACTTGAGCACGCCGCGCACCCTGTAGAGGTCGTTGGCGATCGAACCGTCGGCTGCCTGGCCGAGGAAGACCACTTCGCTGCCGGGGTGGACGCCGAGCGTGCGCGCCAGCTTGCGTCCGATGACGATCCCGTGCCCGTCGTCGGGCGACAGCCACTGGCCCGAAAGCAGGTGACGGTTGATCTCGGTGACGGTCGGCTGCAGCACCGGATCGATGCCGTGGAGCTGCACGCCGGCGGACGCGGTGCCGGCTGCCGCCAGGCCGAAGGCGTAGAGACGCGGCGCGGCGTGAAAACCCGCCTTCTGCAATCGGGCGATCAGCGCAGCCGGGTCATGGATGCGCTTGTAGATATCGGGATCGTCACGGTAACCCCTGGCATGGATCTGGACCTCGCCGAGGTTCATGGCCACGACGTTGTGCTCGCTGGTTTCGACCATTCCCTGCATCAGGGCGGCGAAGAGAATCATGATGAAGCCGGCGAATGCCATGGCCAGCGTGGTGATGAGGCTGCGCTGCCAGTAGCGGCCGACGTTCCGGATGGCGATGGCGAGGAGCCTCATGCGTTGTCCTGAAGGCGCTGTCCGGAACGCGGTATCGGCATCGCTAGAAGCGCCGTAGCGAGGCCAGCGAGAAGAGGGAGTCCGGCAGCGGCACGTTCAGTTCCAGCGACTGGTAGGTGAGCTGGGTATACTCGTTCGGCTTGTCGGCCGGCACCATGCGCATCACCGCGGGACGACGTCGGCCAGCCAGCACCTTCACGTCGGAGAAACGCATCGTGCGAGCCACCTTCATGTCCTCATCATAGTAGGTTTCACTGACCGGGATCAGACCATCGGATTCGACCACCAGCTCCAGCTTGCCCCAGACAACGGCCGCATCGGGCTTCGGAAGAAGCTCGAAGACGATGATATCGCGCCTGCCGCGCTTCCCCTCGAAGGTGATGCGCGGGTTGTAGTCGTCGGCCATGCGCGATTCCTTGACCAGATCATCGTTGGTGAAGTGGCTGCCCATCCACGAGCCCATCATCATGCCCGAGGTGAGCAGGATGGTGCGGTCGGTTCTGGGCAGGTAGGTGTAGATGGTGGT
>DATFLK010000024.1:0-3209 GCA_035267815.1 Mariprofundaceae bacterium
TCAGCACCGAAAAATCGCGCAGGCATGCACGCTGCAGACGTTCGCGCACCCGCTGCATCGCCAGCGAGACGCCGATCAGGGAGCCCTCGGGAAGCTCCTCCGAAGGCGGCGTTGCAGCCGCATCGCCGACATCCAGGGCCCGCTCGACCGCGGCATTCAGCTCCTCGCTGGAGACCGGCTTGGTCAGGTAGTCGAACGCCCCCAACTTCATCGCCGACACCGCCGTCTCGGCACTAGCATAGGCAGTGATCAGCACCACCTTTGCCGCCGGCTGCAACTGCCCACTCATGCGCACAACCTCCAGACCGGCATCCTTGCGCTGCATGCGCAGATCAGTCAGCACAACATCGAACGCACCGGAACGCAGCTGCTTCTCCGCCTCTTCAACACCAGCACAGTCCACCACCCTGTATCCTCCGGACTCAAGACTGAGCGACATGACCCGGCGGGCATTGGTATCGTCCTCCACCAGCAGGATATCAGCCATCTATTCGGCCTCCTGCATCAACATCTGGGAGGCACGCTCATCCGCCCTGCCGCTGACGACAAACCGGGAGCCGCGTGCCGTCGATTCACAACGGATCTGCCAGCGGTTGGCCTGGCAGACCTGCCAGGCCGTCGCCAGCCCGAGACCGAAGCCGGCCGGACGGCTGGTGACAAAGGGTTCGAACAGATGTTTCCGGACATCGTCGGGAATGCCGCCACCCTCATCGGAGACCTCCAGATACCAGCAGCCCGTAGCCGCCTCCTCATAGAGCTTTACCTGAACACTCTCCGGTTCAGGGCTCGCCGTGATGGCATTCCGGATCAGGTTGTCGAGCAACAGGCGGAAATGGTCGGCATCGATCCGAAGATAACGGCAGTCGCACTGCCACCGGATCCGGTGCATATCCCGCATATCGACCTGACGAATCGTGGTCTCAAACAGGGTCGACACATCAATCGACTGCGGTTTCGGCTGAAGCGGCCGTGCATAATTCAACATGCTCGATATCAGGCGATTGAGCCGACCGACCTCCTCCATCATGATGGCGCGCATCTCGCGTTCGCGCGGTCGATCGCTGTCGGGCATCAGTTCGATTGCCTGCGAGAAGGTCTGCAGCGGATTACGTATCTCATGAGCCAGCATGGCAGCCATACGTCCCAGGGAAGCGAGCTTGTCCTGACCCGCCAGCTTCCGTTCCAGTGCCCGAGCCTCGCTGATGTCCACGATCGACATCAGCCAAGTGGCATTATCGCCGCCGCGGGGAAGACGCACTACGCTGATCTGAAAGACGCGTTCGCCATCCTTCCATTCACAGCGGCAACCGGTCGTGACCGCACCGGCAAAACAGTCGGCAAGTCGTGCCGGTACCTGCATAAGATTCGGCAGCGACCTGCCCTGTAGGCTCTCTCCCGTCGAAAATATGCGGCGCGCGGCCTGATTGCTGTCCTGCACCATCAGATTGCGGTCGAGCACCAATACCCCTTCGTGCATCACCTCCATCATCTGGCCATGCAGCGCCTGAAGGTTATGGTGTCGGGAGATCGCCTGTCGGCTTTCATGCTGAAGCCGTTCATGCCGCCTAGCCAACGCCGCCATGACGCCGCCAACCAAGAACAGCGCCGATGTCTGCAGTAGAATCAGCAGGGTGGAGGCAACCGACAGGATCGAATCCGCATACCACGCATAGATATAGACGGCGCAGACATAGACCACACTGGCCAACACCGTCATGGCTATGGTCAGCAGCGGTGCGGCCTGGGTACCCACCGCCACGATGATCAGCCCGAACAGGAAAGCGAACGGACTGTCGACACCGCCGGATGCGAAGACGAGCGCTGCCACCAGAAGAAGGTCGCCGACAAACTGGACGCCCAGTCCCGCATCGAGCGACGGGATCCTCCGGATAAAAAGCTGCTGAAACGGGATGAAGCAGAGGTAGACCAATGCCGCGGCCAGCAGGATATGCTGCTGCATGGAGGGGAACTCATGGAAATAGACATAGCCGGCGATCAGCAGCAGGAATCCCGCGATCGCCGTGCGGTAATAGAGCAGGCGCTGCATGCGCAGATAGCTCTGCTTCTCCGTCTCTTTCACCCGAAACGCTCCATCAGGGCCAACCGGCCGCTCGCATATCCGGCCGGTTATACCACCGATGCCATCTGGAAGATGGGCAGATACATGGAGATGACCAGTCCACCGATGACGACACCGAGGAAGGCCATGATAAATGGCTCCATCAGGGCGGTCATGTTATCCACTGCCGTATCGACCTCCTCCTCGTAGAAATCGGCGATCTTGCTCAGCATCGCCTCCAGACTGCCCGTCTCCTCACCGATCGAGATCATCTGCGTCACCATTACCGGAAACACGCGACTCTCCTCAAGTGGTGCCGTCAACGTCTGCCCCTGGCTAATCGAATTTTTGGATTTCAGGACCGCCTCCTCGACGATCACGTTGCCGGATGTCTCGGCCACCGTATCCAGCGACTCCAGGATCGGCACACCCGCCGCCACCAGCGTGGAGAAGGTCCGGCAGAAGCGTGCCACCGCCGCCTTGCGCAACACATCGCCCAGCACCGGCAGGTTGAGCAGAAGCTTGTCGAGCTGATATCGGCCCTTCGGAGTCTTGTAGGCCGCGCGAATGCCGAGCACCAGTATGATCGGAGCACTCAGCACCAGATACCAGTAGGTAACGAACAGATCGGAGATCGCCATGGTAATCTGCGTCGGCGCCGGTAGCTCCGCACCGAAGCTAGAAAACATCTTGGAAAAGACTGGGATAACGAAAATCATCAGGATCGCCGTGACGATAAAGGCGACCGAGAGAATCGCCACCGGATAGACCATGGCTGACTTGATCTTGGCCCTCAGGGCCAAGGCCTTTTCCTTGTAGGTACAAAGCCTGAGCAGGATCGCATCGAGAATACCGCCCTGTTCGCCGGCCTCGACCAGCGCACAGGTCAGTCGGTCGAACTGTTTGGGGAACTTGCGCAGGGTCTCTCCCAACGGCGACCCCTCCTCTAAGCTGGAACGCACATCCTTGAGCAGCTTGACCATCGATTTCTTCTCGGCACCGCGTTCCGACAACTGAAAACACTGCACCAGCGGCAGGCCCGCATTGATCATGGTCGAGAGCTGCCGGAAGAAGATGCTGATATCCTTCTCGGTAACCTTCTCCTTGATGATCTCGATCTCGACGGGCTTCTTCTTGACCTTGATATCGA
>DATFLK010000025.1:0-26134 GCA_035267815.1 Mariprofundaceae bacterium
CCATCGAAACCTGGGCACTGGGAAGATCGAGGAAAACGGGATACTTCTTGAACGAGGTGGCGTTGCCGTAGTGCACCTTCAGCACGAGATTGAAGAAGGGCGACTCGATCGAGGCATCGGAGACCAGCTTGACGCGTGTGCCACGCTTGTCGTTCTGAACACTGGCACGGACCCGGTTCAGCACCGGATCCCGGTAAACCTCGAGAATGCGGTAATCGGAAGGGGCGGCGATCTCGACGCTGAGGCCGGAGCGCTTCTCATTCTTCTCTAGGTGGAGCGGTACCTCGGCATAAAATGCCTCGCCCAGATGGCTGGTCACATCGATCTTGCCCAGCGCCACGGCCTGGGCCAATCCGGGGGCCAGAATCCAGCCCAACAACATCACCAGCAGACCTGGCATCATCCGACTGTGCATGCTTGCTTCCTCCACTTCGGCTATCGCCTGCATTCATGCCGGGCTGATGGCGAAACTCCGAATCAGCGAATCAGAAATTCCGCTATCTGGACTGCATTTAGCGCCGCACCCTTACGGACATTATCAGCGACAACCCATAACTGCAATGTGTTCGGGAACGAGTAGTCGTCCCGAATCCGTCCAACCCAGACCGCGTCCGTACCACCCGCTTCCGCTGCCGTGGGATAATCCTCCGATGCCGGATCGTCCACGACCGCGATGCCTTCCGCCTCGGCGAGAAGCTGCCTTGCCCGGTCGGCATTCATCGGTCCGGCGAAGGTGACGTTCACGGACTCCGAGTGTCCATAAAACACCGGCACCCTGACTGTGGTCGCCGTCACATTTATGTCAGCTCCGAGGATCTTACGGGTCTCGAAGATCATCTTGTGCTCTTCCTTGGTGTAGCCGTCCTCCATGAACACATCGATGTGCGGAATCACATTGAAGGCGATACGGGCCGGAAAGGCCTTCGGCTCATGCTCCTGGCCGGAGAGCAGTTTGCGGGTCTGCTCGGCCAGCTCCTCGATACCCTTGCCCCCGGCACCGCTGACCGCCTGGTAGGTGGAGACCACCACACGCTGGATCGGCACGGCATCGTGCAGCGGCTTCAACGCCAGCACCATCTGAATGGTCGAGCAGTTGGGGTTGGCGATAATACGGTTGGTTCTCGCCACCTCCAGCGCCTCGGGATTGACCTCCGGCACCACCAGCGCCACCTCCTCGTCCATACGCCAGGCACTGGAGTTATCGACCACATAGCAGCCGGCCTCAGCAAAACGCGGGGCATGCTTCTTGGAGGTGCCACCGCCGGCGGAGAAAAGCGCGATGTCCCAACCGGCCGGCTCGAACTCCTCGATATCCTGAACCGTGTACTCCTTGCCCCTGAAGGTCACCTTGGAGCCCGCGCTACGACTGGAGGCCACTGGCACGAAATCCGCCACCGGAAAATCGCGTTGCTCCAGAATCTCCATCATGGTCTGGCCGACCGCACCGGTCGCGCCCACCACGGCAACGTTGTACCCGTCCTTCTTCGGCAAAAACTCAGACATACTTAATCTCCTATCACTTCAAGTTTCGCGCAGACGGCATCGCCCATTCCGGAACAGGAGAGCGAATCGGTGCCACCGCCCAGATCATGCGTGCGCGCACCGCCATCCAGCACCGCCTCCACGGCGGCATCGATACGATCGGCCAGATCGGTCCGGCCGAACGAGAAACGCAACATCATCGCCAGCGACAGGATCGTCGCCAACGGGTTGGCCAGATCCTGCCCCGCAATATCCGGTGCCGAGCCGTGGATCGGCTCGTAGAGCGCGTACTGCTCGCCGACCGAGGCGCTGGGCAACATGCCGATCGAACCGGTCAGCATCGATGCCTCGTCCGACAGGATGTCGCCGAACAGGTTCGAGGTCACCAGCACATCGAACTGGCGCGGATCGCGCACCAGCTGCATGGCCGCGTTGTCGACATACATGTGTGTCAGCTCCACATCGGCATAATCCTGATGCACGCGTGTCACAACCTCACGCCAGAGCTCGGAACACTCGAGCACGTTGGCCTTGTCGACCGAACAGACCCGTCCGCTTCTCAACCGGGCCGCCTCAAACGCCGTCTTGGCAATGCGCTCGATCTCGGATTCGTCATAGACCATGGTATTGTAGCCGAAGCGCTCGCCGTCACGCGCCTCAATACCGCGCGGCTGACCGAAATAGATGCCGCCGACCAGTTCGCGCACCACCAGCATGTCGACTCCTTCGACCACCTCCGGTTTCAGCGTCGAGGCCGACAAAAGCTGCCGGTGCACCTTGGCCGGGCGGTAGTTGGCGAACAGACCGAGATCGGCACGGATGCGCAATAGCCCCGCCTCCGGACGAAGCGGCTTGTCCAGCGACTCCCATTTGGGGCCACCCACGGCACCGAGCAGCACCGCATCCGAGGCCTTGACCAGGCGTTGTGTGGCTTCCGGGTAGGGGTCGCCCGCCTCGTCGTAACCGGCGCCACCGATCGCGGCATACTCATACTCCGCCCCCAGATCGAAACGGTTGTTGAGCACATCCAGAACCTTGATGGCCTCGCGTACGATCTCCGGCCCGATGCCGTCTCCCGGCAATACTGTGATCTTCACCATCCACTCCTCATCATTCCATGCTTCCGCGGGCCGCGAACGGCCCGCCAAAATGAATGTGCTTCGGCACTTTTTTGTAAACAGAGCCGAAACCGCGCTTTTGGCTCTGCATCCAAGGACAAGGGCAGGATGCTCCTTGTCCGTATCTAACTAAGACTCCCTCTTCATGGCACTGCTTACCGCAGCTAGGAACTCGTCCACATCCTTGAACTCCCTGTAGACCGAGGCGAAGCGAACATAGGCCACACCGTCGAGCTGTTTGAGCTGTTCCATGACGAATTCGCCGATCCGCGTCGATGGAATCTCGGACTCGCCCAGCTCCTGCACGGCGCGCAGCACCGCTTCCACACCCTGGTTGAGCTGCTCAGCCGAAACCGGACGCTTCTCCAGCGACTTCTGCATGCCGCGGCGGATATTCTCGATATCGAACGGCTGCCGTCCGCCGCCCTTCTTGATCACCAACGGCAGCCTCAGTTCGGCCCGCTCGAAGGTGGAGAAACGCTTGCCGCAGGACTCGCACTCGCGCCGGCGGCGCACCGCCGCACCCTCCTCGGCGATACGCGAATCGATCACCCGCGTATCGTCATGGCCGCAGAAGGGGCAGTGCAAGGCTTATCCCTCGTAGATGGGAAAGCGGTCGGTCAGGGCGCGCACCTCGGCAGCAACCTCGGACTGCAGTGCCTCGTTTTCGACATCGCCCAGCACACGCAGGATCATCTCGCCAATCGTCCTCGCTTCGGCCTCGCCCATGCCGCGCGTCGTGATCGCCGAGGTACCGATACGGATGCCGCTGGTGATAAACGGCGATTCAGGATCGAAGGGGATAGTGTTCTTGTTCGCCGTGATACCGGCCGCCTCCAGCGCCTCCTCAGCCTGCTTGCCGTTGATGCCCTGGCCGCGCACATCGACGCGGAACATATGACAATCGGTACCACCGGTGATGATGCGCAGACCACCCGCCACTAGCGTCTCGGCCATGGCGCGCGCGTTTTTCACCACCTGCCCCTGATCCTGCCTGAAACCGCTTCCCAGCGCTTCGCCGAAGGCCACCGCCTTGGCCGCGATCACGTGCATCAGCGGGCCGCCCTGAATGCCGGGGAAGATGCGCGAGTTGACCTTCTTGGCGATGTCGTCGTCGTCCATCAGAATCATGCCGCCGCGAGGACCGCGGAGCGTCTTGTGCGTCGTCGTAGTGATGATGTGCGCATGCCCCACCGGCGACGGATACTCGCCCGCCGCGATCAGGCCGGCGTAGTGCGCCATGTCCACCATCAGCCAGGCGCCGACAGAATCGGCGATCTGGCGCATGCGCGCGAAATCGATCTCGCGCTCGTAGGCCGAGGCACCGCCGACGATCATCTTCGGCTTGTGCTCCTCGGCCATCTTCTGCATGGCGTCGTAATCGAGCAGCTCCGAACCCTCCTGCACGCCGTAGGCGACGACATTGTAGAGGCGGCCCGAGAAGTTGACCGGGCTACCGTGCGTCAGATGCCCGCCATGGGCGAGGTCCATGCCCATGATGGTGTCGCCCGGTGCAAGCAGTGCCATGTAGACGGCCATGTTGGCCTGGGAGCCGGAGTGGGGCTGCACATTGGCGTGCTTGACGCCGAACAGCTCGCGGGCGCGCTCCTGCGCCAGCCGCTCGACCACGTCGACATGCTCGCATCCACCGTAGTAGCGGCGGCCGGGATAGCCCTCGGCGTACTTGTTGGTCAGCACCGATCCCTGCGCCTCCATCACGGCCTTCGAGACGATATTCTCGCTGGCGATCAGCTCCAGCGTGTGCCGCTGGCGGCTCAGCTCGTCGTCGATCGCCTGCCGTACGACATCGTCGCTCAACGGTGCATTAAAGAAATCTGAACGCTCGGACATATCGTCTCCCATGGATAATCTCAAATATTAGGCCAAACGGCCGGACAAAACGCAATGGGGGCCCCTGCAGGAGCCCCCATCGTAACACGCATGCAGCAAAAAGACGTTGTTATACGCGGCGCTCGCGGATACGAGCCGCCTTACCCCTGAGCTGGCGCAGGTAGTAGAGCTTGGCACGGCGCACACGGCCGCGGCGCACCACCTTGATGCTCTCCAAGAGCGGCGAGTGCAACGGAAACACACGCTCCACACCGACACCGCTGGAGATCTTGCGTACGGTGAAGGAGCTGGAGATGCCGTTGTTGTGACGCGCAAGCACCAAGCCCTCGAAGGCCTGCAGACGCTCGCGGCGATCCACCTTGCCGCCCTTCAGGTCCTTGAAGTCGACCACGCGGACGTTCACGCGCACGGTGTCGCCCTCGCGGAATTCAGGAATATCGCTGCGCAACTGGTCTTGTGTCACGGAATCGAGAGCACGCATTGTATCAATCCTCCAAAACTAACAACGGAGCGACGTGCCGAGCCGATCCAAATAGATCGCCAAAGCCGCCCTCACGGAAAGGTGGCGAACCATACCCGTACCTTCTATCGGTGACAACCATCCAGATGGCGTCGGCAGATGCAGCTCATCGAGCCCCCAACCGGTACCGAACACAATCAGATGCCGCCCCTCGATCTGCAGCAGTCCGGAGGCTGGCTGCAGATGCTCCGCGGGCGGCTTCGCCGAGGTATACCATACGCTCCCGCCGAAACCCTCGATCGCCTCCCCGAGGTTCTCCACCATCCTGAGTTGCCGCAGCACCTCTTTTCGCCCGGGGTTGCGGGCACCGCCCTCGCCCTCCAGCCAGTAGTCGGTGATATCCTTCACCATCGCATGCATGCCAGCGGACGGGTGAACGAAATAGACGGGGCCGACATCGTAGAAGGCGCAGGTGCGGCAGAAGTCGTGCACGTCCATCGAGGTGATCGCCGTGGCCGAGGTCTCTCCCTTGCGATTCCTGACCGGATAGTGGACCAGCGCCACGGCGACGCGCGATTCAGGATTCATCGTCGCCATCTTCACCGCGACGATCTTTGCTTCGCTGCAGAGCCTGTTCACGCCGCCATGCCCCGATCTCGGCGTGGTTGCCCGAAAGCAGCACATCCGGCACCCGCTTCCCCTCGAAATCCTCGGGTCGGGTGTAGTGCGGCCAGTCCATCAGCCCCTCCGTACCGAAGGAGTCCTGTTCGGCGGACTGCTCGTCGCCCAGCGCCCCCGGCAGCAGTCGCACCACGCCGTCGAGCACACACATCGCCGCCGGCTCGCCGCCGGAGAGCACATACGGCCCGATGGAGAGCTCCTCGTCGACATAATCGGCCACCCGCTCGTCGATCCCCTCGTAGCGCCCGCACAGGAGCGTCAGGCCGGGCAGACCGGCATACTCCCGCGCCTTGGCCTGGTCGAAGGGGCGCCCGGCGGGCGAGAGAAGCGCCACGCGCGTATCGGGATGGTTCTCGCGCGCCTGGCGGATCGATGCGACCACCGGACCCGGCTTCATCACCATGCCGGGGCCACCGCCATACGGTTTGTCGTCGACGCGATTGTGCTTGTCATTGGAGAAGTCGCGGATGTTGATGCAGTCGACCTTGAGCAGGCCGGCGGAGATCGCTCTGGAAGGGATCGAGCAGGCCAGCGGTGAATCGAAGAATTCGGGAAAGAGGGTCAGGACCTGGGCGTGAAACATGCAACCATCCCTTCAGGAAGATCCGCCTCGATACGTCCGGCATCGAGATCGACGTCCCGGATGACCTCCTCGATAAAGGGGAGCAACCATTCGCCGCGCACATCGGCACCCGTGGGGGTGCGCACGCAGAGGATATCCTGCGCCCCGTAGTTCTGCATGCCGGAAACGATACCGAGGAGCTCGCCTGTGTCGGCACGATAGACCTCGCAGCCGATCAGGTCCTCCCACAGGTGTTCGTCCTCATCGACAGGCACGCAGGAATCCGGAATCCAGATTCCCGCGCCCTTCAATGCCTCGGCTTGTGTTCGGTTGTCGACACCCTCCAGCGAGGCCAGAAGGCGCTTGCCCTGTTGCCAGACGCGCAACACGCGAACGGGCTGTCTCTTCTCCGAAGCGCTGCCCAGCCACCACTCATGATATGCATCCATATCGAGCCCGGTGCGCGTATAGGACTGCACCACAACGGCTCCCTTCAGGCCATGCGCGGCGCCGATGGAGCCGATCTGGAGAAACCGCTCAGGCGTTTTGTGCTTCCTGCGCGCTCTTGATCAGGCTGGCCACGCGCGGACTGGGGTCGGCACCCTTGGCAATCCACTCCTGGGCCTTCGCCACGTCCAGTTCCAGCACCTCGGGATCCGTGCAGGGATCGAAGTAACCAAGCTTTTCAATAAACGAGCCGTCACGGCGGTTGCGCTTATCCATCACCACGATGGAATAGAATGGGCGCTTCTTCCTGCCACCGCGCTGCAAGCGAATCATTGTCGCCATAAATTCTTACCTCCGAAAATCAGGCGGCGCACTATAGAAGGGAGTGCGTCAAGGAGCAAGGAGCAAAACAGCGGCCACCAACCCTTGGTGGAAATTTATCGTCTCGAAACGCTCGGACCAACTCCACACCCTTTATTTCAGGACTAATAACAAAGCTCGACGTCTTTCTCAGAAATAAGGTTCATTCCCAACCTCTCCTGCACCGGCGGCGTCTGCCGGCCGTGAAGCCTTGTGCACAGCGTTGAAACGCCGCCAAATGTCGCTGTTGCAATGCCTCTTGGAGGTTACGCAATACCGTGAGAACATTTTCTCGCTGCGTCGTTCTCAGGAGCCGGTCGTACATTTCCCCATTGATAATCTCGGCGTTAACACCAGCCTCACAGGCTTCCCGCAGGCTGGCGTATCGTGCAACTTTTCCCGGCCAGGGATTCTCAGGCACGGGCAGTTTATAACGAACAAATAACGCACGAAGCGCTGCGATGTGACGGGATTCAGCTTCGCGGATATTACTGAATGGTGCCACCTCGCCGAAGTCAGCAACAACCTGGTCGTACGTTGCCCACGCTCGATACTCGTCATCGAGTGCCTCATTGAGCGTGCGAATCTCCACCTCAGTCAATGGACTCATCATTCATCCTCCGGTGAAATATATTGTAGTATCAATTCACGCTGGCAACAGTATGAACCATCTTGATCGTTGCCTTTCCTTTGCCTGCGACATGGACTATGTTCGACCCCATGATCCGAAACAGCCTGAAACCGTATTGGGTCGCCACCGTCGCATTGATGGCGGGGCTAATGGCGCCCGGTACCGCCGAGGCGCATATCATTCCAATCCACGGCGGTGGCTTCGTGAACGGCTTCGCCCATCCGTTCAGCGGCATCGACCATCTTCTGGTGATGCTCTCGGTCGGTCTACTGGCCTACCGCTGGGACGGGAAAAATATCTGGCTGCTGCCGCTCGGCTTCGTGGCGGTGGCCGGGATCGGCCTCATGATCGGCATGCACTTCCCGGGGATGCCGGGAATGGAGGCGGGCATCGCCGCCTCGCTCGTTGCCGTCGGCATCCTGACCACGCTGGAGATCCGGCCGCGCGCCTATGCCGGCACGCTCGGCGTCATCGCGTTCGCCTTCTTCCATGGCCATGTCCACGGCAGTGCCATGCCGGCAGAAGCCGCGGCATCGCTCTACGCCATGGGATTCCTGAGCGCCACCCTCTGCCTGCACGCCATCGGTATCAGCATCGGCTGGCTGGTGGATAGCCGCCCCGTCCTGCTGCGCCTAGCCGGCGCCGGCACGGCACTGACAGGTCTCTGGTTCATCGCCTTAACGGGAATTTAAGAGCACGGCGAAGCCGCCTACTCGAAATCGGGGAAGTAGTCCTCGGCCGTGCAGTCATCCTTCCAGCAACACTTCTCGGACCACTCCGGCTTGCACCAATCAGTGCCGTAGCAGGGCTGATGCCCTTCCCTAGCCTGGATGGCACGAATCAGTGCCGTCCTGTCTATCGTCTCGTAACCCTCGATCCCGAGCTTTCTGGCACGCTCGCGAATCTCCTTCATGGCAATCATCATTGCCCCCTGCAAACCCGGCTCTGTGTAGTGGGGTCAATTAGACCTCATTAGTCCAGTTTAGCAGATGCGCGGCAGGGGCTCCCCGGTCAGCATCGGCACGATGCGGCTGCCGCCCCACGGCGCATGCAGCACCAGCAGGCGGTCCCGGTCCTCCACCACCTCGCCGATGATGGCCGCGCCCTCCCCTTTCGGATGGGCGCGCATGTTTTGCAACAGTCTCTCGACACCATCGGCCGGGCAGATGGCGAGCAGCCGCCCCTCGCAGGCGACATAGAGAGGATCGAGCCCCAGAAGCTCGCAGACGCCGCGCACCTCGCCCCCCACGGGGATCGACTCCTCGTCGAGGGCGATGCCGACACCGGAGGCCCGGGCCAACTCGTTGAGTGCCGAAGCGACGCCACCGCGGGTCGGATCGCGCAGGCAGCGGAGTTCAACACCACTTTCCAGCATCGCCGCGACCAGACCATGCAACGGCTGGGTATCGGAGGTCAGTGCCGTCTCCAGCCCCAGCTCGCGGCGCTGTGCCAACACGGCGGCGCCATGCTCGCCGATCGGACCGGAGACGATCACCCGGTCGCCCGGCCGTGCCCGGTCAGGGGCGATTCCGACGCTCTCCTCCACCATGCCGACACCGGTGGTGGTGATGAAGACACCGTCCGCGCCCCCCTTCTCCACTACTTTGGTATCGCCGGTGACGATACTGACGCCAGCCTCGTGGCAGGCGGCCGCCATCGAATCGACCACCCGCTTCAGGTCGGCCAGCGGAAACCCCTCTTCCAGGATAAAACTAGCACTGAGGTAGAGTGGCCGCGCACCCATCATGGCAACGTCGTTGACGGTACCATGCACGGAGAGGCCGCCGATATCGCCGCCGGGGAAGAAGATCGGTGAGACAACATGGGCATCGGTGGCGACCACCAGCCGCCCGGGCGGCATTGGCACGACAGCCCCATCCCCCAGCGACTGCAGCGCCACGTTATCAAAGGCGGGCAGGAAGAGCTCCTGCAGCAAACGCTCGCTGGCCAGGCCACCGGCTCCCATATTTATATCGACGCACCCATGCCTCAGATCAAGCGCCAGACCGACCCCCATTACGCCTCCACCTCCGCCGGACGGTGTTCGTAACGGAAGGCGGCGGCACAGGCACCCTCGGAGGAGACCATGCAGGCACCCAGCGGATGCTCCGGCGTGCAGGCGGTGGCGAAGACCGGACAGTCCCTGGGCTGCATCTGGCCGCGCAGCACCTCGGCACAGCGGCAGGCACGATGATCGGCATGTTCGAGATCATCCATGCCGAAGCGCTGCTCCGCATCGAACCCGGCATACTCATCGGCCACTTTGAACGCGCTCGCCTCCAGCTCACCGAGACCGCGCCAGGCGAAACACTGGCGCAATGCGAAAACCTTATTCATTAATGCGGCGGCCTGCTCGTTTCCCTTCGCGGTCACGGCACGCGCATAGGCGTTCTCGATCCGCGCCTCGCCGGCGTTGATCTGGTGCAGCAGCACAAGGATGGCGGCGAGCAGGTCGGTCGGCTCGAAACCGGCGATCGCGACCGGCAACCGGTAATCCGTCGCGATGGGCGCGAAGGCCTCGGAACCGATCACCGCTGTCACATGACCCGGGCCAATAATGCCGTCGATGGCTGCCTCCTCTCCGTCGTCGGCGATGGCACGCATGGCCGGAACGGTCAGCACATGGTTACAGAAAACGGTGAAATTCCGGAGCCCGAGAGCCCTGGCACGATCGAGCGCTAGCGCCGTGGCCGGCGCGGTGGTCTCGAAACCGACGGCGAAGAAGACGACCTGCCGATCCGGCATTCGTTCCGCCATGTCCACCGCGTCGAGCGGCGAGTAAACCATGCGTACCTCTCCCCCCGATGCCCTGGCCGAAAAGAGGCTCTCCCCCCGGCCACCCGGCACGCGCAGCATGTCACCGTAGGTACAGAGCACGACATCGCGGTGGCGCACCAGATCGATGGCCATGTCGATGCGGCCGGCCGGCAGCACGCAGACGGGGCAACCCGGCCCATGAACCATCTCCACCGCCTCGGGCAGTGCCTCGATCAGGCTGTAGCGGTAGAGTGCATGCGTGTGTCCCCCGCAGAACTCCATCAGCCGGTAGCGACGATCCATACAGGCGGTATCGATCCGGCCGAGCAGGGATACGACCAGGTCGCGGTCGCGGAACTCATCCATCCACTTCACGCCGTGTTCTCCTTTTCATCACCGCCGACCACCTTGCGCAGCATGGAAAGAGTCCTCTCCGCCTCGGCCTCGTCGAGCCGGGTAATGGCGATACCGACATGCAGGATGACATAGTCATCCACATCCGCCTCGACCAGCGCCAGCGACGCCTCGCGGCGCACCCCTTCGACCTCGACCAGCGCCATGCCTTCATCGCGTATCTCGACCACACGCGCCGGAATCGCCAGACACATCAGTTCACCCCCTCGGCCGCCAGATGCCGCTGTGCCACCCAAGCCTGCCCCAGGCTCAGGCCTCCATCGCCCGGCGACAGCTGTGCGGGGCGCCAGACGCGCAGGCCGGCCTCGACAAGACGCGCCTCCAGCTCACCGGCAAGCAGCGCATTGACCATGCAGCCGCCCCCGAGCACGAGATCCTCAACCCCCGTCTCCCGGGCCTGTCGTACGGCCATCCCGGCCAACCCCGCGGCCAGCGTCAAATGGAAACGGCGGGCAAGCACGGCCACATCCGCCCCTCTCAAGCGCTCGTTGGCCAGCGTCGCCACCACTTCGGTCATATAGAGCTGCAGCAGTCCGTCGTCCGCCTCGATTCGGCATTCCAGAGGGGTCACATCCCCGGCTGCCCGCCGCGCGGCCGACTCCAGCGCCATCGCAGCCTCCCCTTCGAAGCCGTTGCGGCGATGATCCAGAAGCACCGCGGCAGCGGCATCGAAGATGCGGCCGGTACTGCTGGTCCGTCCGGTCTCCGGTTGTCGACAGAGTCTCAGCACCGGCGCAAGCAGCGGTTCATCACCAAACAGGGAGGCAGCCACCTCCTCGTCGCCGACAGCGTCAAAATAGGCCACGGCCATGCGCCAGGGCTCGCGGGCGGCGACATCGCCGCCGGGCTGGGCTACCGGTGCAAGCCGGCCGCGGCGACCGGAGGTCGCACCACTGACAAGAAGTAGCTCCCCGCCCCACGCACCGCCATCCGCACCGTGACCGTGGCCATCCAACGCCAGCCCCAGCACGGGACGGACGATCTGGTGCTCGGCCATCACCGATGCGATGTGGGCGTGATGATGCTGCACGCGGATCAGCGGCAGCGACCGCTCACGGGCCAGCATCTCGGCTAGGCGCGTGCTGTGGTAGTCCGGGTGCAGATCGCAGGCGATGGCTCGCGGCACAACCCCGGAAATGTGCATGAAGCGCTCGAAACTGTCGCGGGCATGGCGGAAGGCGTCGGGCTGCTCCAGATCACCGATCTGCGGGGAGAGGCGGGCAAACCCATCAGCGGCGAAGCACTGGGTATTCTTCAGGTCCCCGCCGAGCGCCGCGACCGGCGCCAGATCGTCGGCCAGCGGAATCGATACCTCCGGACCATCGCACCGCTGCGCCATCCGGGCGGCAGTCGCCTGCATCAGGCGCGCCCCTCCTCCAGCAAAGGCCCTCGCAGGGACTCGGCCGCGGCAGCAATCCATTCACACCACTCGGCCAAGCCCTCACCGGTGGTGGCGGAGGTGCGGTGAACCGGCATCAGCTCCGGATGGACACGATGCACATGATCGAGGCAGTGCGCCACATCGAAATTCACATACGGCAGCAGATCGCACTTGTTGACCACCAGGGATGAGGCGGTGGCGAACATGTCGGGGTATTTGAGCGGCTTGTCCTCCCCCTCGGTCACCGAGAGCATCACCACGCGATGCTGCTCGCCCAGATCGAAGGCGGCCGGACAGACGAGATTGCCGACATTCTCGATCAACAGCAGCGAGCCCGGTTCCGGTTGCAGCGCCTCGACGGCATGCCCGACCATGTGGGCATCGAGATGGCAGAGCTTGCCGGTATTGATCTGGTGCGCCCTGGCACCGGCCTCGCGGATACGCGCCGCATCGAGACCCGTCTGCTGGTCGCCCTCGATGACGCAGACAGGGAAACGGCCGGACAGCATGCGGATGGTGGCCGCCAGCAGCTCCGTCTTGCCGGCGCCGGGGCTCGCCATGAAGTTCAGCGCCAGGATACCCCTCTCGCGGAACCAGGCGCGGTTCGCCTCGGCATGCCTGCGGTTGTTGGCCAGCAGATCCAGTTCCACCGCGATCCGCCGCTCCTCGGTTTCATGGGCATGTCCGTGGGCATGGTCGTGGTCGTGCCCGTGTCGATCGATCTGTTCGTGGTCCTGGCCGCAACCGCATGTCCCGCACATCTACTGCACCTCCAGTTCAACAATCCTCAATTCCTCGCCACCCTCCGCCAGCAACATCTTCCCGTGACAGTGGGCGCAGCCGTCGAACCGGCTCCACATCTCGCTCACATCGCCGCAGTCGGGACAGCGCCCCAGCGCCGGCTTGCGCACGATCGCCAGCTCCGCCTCGCCAAGCATGCTCCCCTGGCGGCAGGCCGTGAAGGCAAAATCGAGCGCATCCGGCTGGGCGCAGGAGAGGGCACCGAGCTGCAGGTGAATGCGCGTGACTCTCCTGACATGCTGCTCCGCCGCGGCCTGCTCGGTCAGGCGGACGATCTCCCTGGCAAGCGCCATCTCATGCATGGGAACCCTTCCCGTTCAACCCCTCATCGCGCGCCTTCGCCACCGCCTGCTCTACCCGCTGCAGCAGCTCCGGCAGGGCCGCCGTAACCGGTTCCGACACCCCGTCGCCCAGTTCCGCCGAGGCAATCTCCATACCGAGAATCATGAGGTGCGACACATGCTCGCCGAGCGCCTCGGCCACCGAGGCCCAGTGCTCCAGACCGAGGCCATGCGAGGAGCAGTGGCGCAGCCCCGCACCGATCACATCGCCCAGGTTGAACTCGAAGATCGTACCCGGCATGGCGCCACTATCGACTGCATCGATGAAGATGACGACATCGTCTCCGGAAAGCCCCTGCAGATCATCCCAGTCCGGCACCTCGCGCGCCTGCACCTCGACGTCGGCGGGCAGCAGATCACGCAGTTGCCGGGCGGCGATCAGTCCGACGGCATCGTCGCCGGCCAGCATATTGCCGAGCCCGATGACGCGCACACGACCCATGCTTAGGCTGCCACCCGCTTCAGGCGCAGGAAGTGGGTGGCGCAGGAGATGCAGGGATCGTAGCAGCGGATCACCCGTTCGCAGGCGGCGGCCAGCGCTTCATCACTGAGCGACAGAATGGAGGGAATCATCTGCCACAGGTCCGCCTCCATGCGCGCCTGGTTCTGCGAGGTGGGCGGCACGATGTTCGCCTCCACGACGCGCCCGTCGGCGTCGAGTGCATAGCGATGGTAGAGCATGCCGCGCGGCGCCTCGGTCACCGCCGTGCCAACACTCTCCTTGGGGGTCACAGGCCGATACGGCTCACCCGGCCCTGTGCCCAGTCCCTCGTAGTCCTCGATCAGCTCGATCGCCTCGTCGACCGCCTGCAACACCTCGGCGCTGCGGGCGATGATGGCGTGATAGGGATTCACCAGCGGTAGCTCGACACCGGCCTCGGCCAGTGCCTCGCGCACCACCGGACGCAGGCTTGCCGCATTGAGGTTCAGGCGCGCCATCGGTCCGACAAGGTAGGGCTTCTCATCCAGCAGACACTGCATTGCCGTCGAGTAGGGCGCCTGCCGCTCCTTGAAATGGCCCTCGAATCCGTCCGACGCGCAGCTCATGTCGTGGGCCGTGCCGTCGCGGCTGACGGTGATGGCCCCCTCGTTCATCGGGTAGACGTTTCCGCTCAGGGCGGCGAAGGTATAGCCGGGAGAGAGATCGGGCATCTCGAATCCCGCCACCCAGGCCAGCGTCTCCTTGGCCGCTTCTCGTGCCCAGTGCAGCTCATCGAGCAGGGAGCGAAGCTCGTTCGTCTGCGGCAGACGGGTGAAACCGCCGATGCAGACCGAGACCGGATGTACGGCGCGGCCGCCCAGCACCGTCAGAATCCGGTCGCCCACCTTCTTGAGCCGCAACCCTCGACGCAGGATCTCCGGCTCGCTCCTGGCCAGCTCCAGCCCGCTATCCAGCCCGAGGAAATCGGGTGCGTGCAGCATGTAGACGTGCAGGCTGTGGCTCTCGATCCACTCGCCGCAGTAGAGCAACCGGCGAAGCTTCCGCACCGTCTCGCTGACCTCCATACCGAAAGCCGACTCGATGGCGTGCACGGAGCTCATCTGGTAGGCCACCGGACAGATGCCGCAGATGCGGGCAACGATGTCGGGCACCTCGCTGTAGTGGCGTCCCTTGAGGAAGGCCTCGAAGAAGCGCGGTGCCTCGAAGATCTTCAGCCGTACATCCTTGACCTCACCCTTGTCGACGACCACCTCGAGCGCCCCCTCGCCCTCGACGCGTGCCATCAGATCCACCTCGATATTGCGCGTCGTCATGTCTCCCCCTCGCCCGTTTCCTCGCCTGCCTCTTTAAAGGGACTGACATAGCTGTGGATGAAGCGGAAGCGGTGCGCCGCCTCATGAGCGCTCAGATGCAGTGTCTCGCGGAAACGGCGCGACAACGCCTCGGTGTTGGCGTGCTCCCGCCTCGCCGGATAAGAAGGTTCAGCCGGCCCGAAACAGCCGTAACAGGCGCGCCCCATGGAGGGGCAGATAGCGCCGCAGCCGGTGCGTGTCACCGGCCCCAGGCAGGGCTCGCCCTTGGTCACCAGCACACAGACCTTCTGCCTGCGCTTACACTCTTGGCAGACACTGACGCCGGGGATGCGCGGCACCACACCGGCCAGCAGGTCGCTCAACACCTTCCTCAGCTGATCCTTGTCGATCGGACAGCCCCACAGCTCGTAATCGACCGCTACATGCTCGGAGATCGGCGTGGAGGTGGAGAGGGAGCGGATATATTCAGGATGGGGATAGACGGCCTGCACGAAAGCGTCGTGATCGGCAAAGTTACGCAGCGCCTGCAGACCGCCGGAGGTGGCGCAGGCACCAATGGTGATCAGGGTATCGCACTGCTCGCGGATGGCGGCCAGGTGGTGGATTTGTTCGGGCGTCGAGACTGAGCCCTCGATGAGCGCCACATCGTAGGGCCCGTCGAGCATGCGGCTGGAGGCCTCGGGGAAGAAGGCGATTTTCACCCGCTCGTTCAGCATCAACAGATCCTCCTCCAGGCTGAGCACGGAGAGCTGACAGCCGTCGCAGGAGGCGAACTTGAAGACGGCCAGACGCGGGCGTTTGATCTGCTCCGCCATCACCAGCCTCCGGCCAGATAGGGGGCGACGCGGTCATACCGCATCACCGGTCCGTCCTTGCAGGCGAAGTAGGGGCCGATCTGACAGTGACCGCAGAGCCCCACGCCGCATTGCATGTTGCGCTCGATGGAGAGGAACATGGTATCGTGGCGGATGCCGCGCTTCTCCAGATGCTGGGCGGCCATCCGCATCATAATCTCCGGACCGCACATCATCACCACGGCGAAATCCGGCCTGATCTCGACCTCGTCGAACAGCTCGGTGACGACGCCGACATGGTAGTGCCAGGTCTTGCCCGGCTGGTCACTGGCCAGCAGCACCTCAGTGTTCTCGTGCTTCCGCCATTCATCGAAGCGCTCGCGGTAGAGCAGGTCGTTCGGCGTCTTCACGCCGTGCAGGATTTTGATCGCACCATAGCGGTCGCGACGGCGGAACATGTACTCGATGGCGCCGACGACGGGGGCGCAGCCGAGCCCGCCGGTGATCACCACCACATCCTTCCCCTCGGACGTCTCCAGCGGCCACCCCTTGCCGTAGGGGCCGCGAAGCCCGAGCACGTCGCCCTCCTTCAGATTGCCGATGGCGCCGCTGACCCGGCCGACGACACGGATCGTATGCTCCAGCAGGTGCGAATCCTCCGGATCAGAGACGATGGAGATCGGCACCTCGCCGACCCCGGCGACGTAGATCATGTTGAACTGGCCGCCCTCGAAGACGAATCGCTCCCGCAATGCATCGTCATCCAGACGCAACCGGTAGGTGTAGATACCGGGCGACTCCTCGGACTTGTCGACGATACGGGCGGGATAAAGCGCATAGGGATCGGCCATCAGGGCTTCTCCATCAGGGCCGCGGCCTCCTCGGTGATATCGATGCCGACCGGACACCAAGTGATGCAACGGCCGCAGCCGACACAGCCGGAGGTACCGAACTGGTCGATCCACGAGGCGAGCTTGTGGGTCAGCCACAGACGGTAGCGGTGCTTCGTATCGGGGCGCATGTTCTTACCGTGGATATAGCTGTGCTCGGAGCTAAAGCAAGAGTCCCATAGGCGCGTGCGCTCACTCGCCTCGCCATCCAGCGAAGGAGTCTCCTCGACGCGGTGGCAGAAGCAGGTGGGACAGACCATCGTGCAGTTGGCGCAGGAGAGGCAGCGCTCGGCCACCTGCTGCCAGCGCGGATGGTTGTCGGTCTCGTAGAGCGCGCCGGGCAGGTTGGACCGGTCGATGCCGCGCGTCTGGGACTCGGCACAGGCTTCCACGGCGCGGCGGGCACGCTCCTGCGTGCGGCAATCGGCCGACTCGGTCGGAAGCTCCGACAGGATAGACGCCCCCTGGTTGCTGCCGACCTGGATCAGAAACCGATCGTCCAGTTCCGTCAGGGCCAGGTCGTACCCTCCCTTGGCCTCGGGACCGGTCTGCATTGAGGCGCAGAAGCAGGTCGGCTGGGCGCGCGTACAGTGGACCGCCACCAGCAGCAGAGACGATCGCCGCGACCGGAACCGGGCATCGGCATGCTCACCCTCGGCAAAGACACGATCCTGAATCCCCAGCGCCGCCAAGTCGCAGGCGCGCACGCCGATCAGGGCCGTGGGAACAGGCTCGGGCACACAGGATTCGAAGGTCAGTTCGCCGTCGACGCGCTTCACGCGCATCAGCGGCTCCTCTGCCACGAAGGTCTGGTTCTTCAGCGACTGGGGGCCGTGCACCAGATCGAAACAACGCCCGGCATCCCCCTGATGCAGCCGGTAGTGGCCCGGCGCCTGCTCGTCCCGCCACCCCCACGGGAGCTCCGCGCTGTCGGCAACTTCGCGCCACATCGCGGTACCGTCCTGCACGGTCGGTGCCAGCGTCCGGAAACCGCGCGCCTGCAATACCCCGAACAGTGCGTCCATGTCGCGCTTCTGCAAAACCTGTGCTGCCATCGCCGTTTCCTTCCCCATCCTATACCGTATCATTACATCGTCGGGAGTATAGACCAAGGCCTTCGGTCAATCCCACAGAACGTCTCCAATTGTTCTATAATCCCCCTAGCCGGGATGCGGATCATGTCGTCCCGACCGCAACGCTTTGGCGGTCTTCACATCAGCAAGGAGCAGTCATTGGTTCTGGAAAGCATCTTCGGCATGGCAGCTGCACTGGCGGGCATCGCCTATGCCCTGTGGTGCGCCTCATGGGTCATGAAACAGCCCGAGGGCGAGGCGGCCCTGCGTATCCCCTACCTCGCCATCCGCGAAGGCGCCCACGCCTTCATGCGGACCCAGTACAGCGTCATCGGCAGCGTCGCCGTCGCCATATTCGTCATCCTGTGGATCACGCCCGCTTTCGGGTGGCTCACCGCCACCGGCTTCGCCGTGGGTGCCCTCTGCTCGGCGGCATCCGGCGCCATCGGCATGGCCATCTCGGTCCGCGCCAACGTGCGCACCGCCGCCGCCGCCGAGCACGGCCTGCCGAAGGCCCTTCAGGTCTCCCAGCGCTCCGGATCGGTCACGGGATTTCTGGTCGGCGGGCTAGCTCTGGCAGCGGTGAGCGGCTTCTATCTGCTGCTCTGGAGGCTGAAGGGGCCCGGTACGATGAGCCTGCAGCCGATGACCGGACTCGGCTTCGGCGCCTCGCTGATCAGCATCTTCGGCCGACTGGGGGGCGGCATCTTTACCAAAGCAGCCGACGTAGGCGCCGACCTTTCGGGCAAGATTGAGCATGGCATTCCGGAGGATGATCCCAGAAATCCCGCCGTCATCGCCGACAACGTCGGTGACAACGTCGGCGACTGTGCCGGCATGGCCGCCGACGTGTTCGAGAGCTATGCCGTCACCGTCGTCGCCGCCATGCTGGTCGCCGCTTGGTCGAATCCCGGCGACATGGCCGCCCAGCAGCTTCCACTGGCACTTGGCAGTATCGCCATGATCGCCGGCATCATCGGCATGCAGACCGTGCGTCTCGGGCAAAACGGCAGTCTGGCCGGTGCGTTGAGCCGCGGTCTTATCGTCAGCATCGTTCTGGCCGCCATCGGCTACTACTTCGCCTGCCAATGGGTCATGGGCGACTCGCTCCACCATGGCTCGTTGCGCCTGTTCGGCGCCTCGCTGGTCGGGCTGGCCGTCGGCCTAGGCATGGTTCTCGCCACCAACTACTTCACCGGCACGCGCTACGGACCAGTGCAGCGCATCGCCCGAGCCTCGTGCTCAGGGCATGCCACCAACATCATCACGGGGCTGGCCATCAGCATGGAATCAACCGCCGTGCCGGCGCTCTGCATCGCCGCCGGTATCATCGCCGCCCACGCTCTGGCCGGCGTCTACGGCATCGCCATCGCCACCTGCGCCCTGCTAGCACTGACGCCGACCGTTATCTCCATCGACGCCTACGGCCCGATCACCGACAACGCCGGCGGCATCGTCGAGATGGCCGGCCTGCCGGACAACATCCGCGAGATCACCGATGCACTGGATACGGTCGGCAACACCACCAAGGCGCTGACCAAGGTGTTCGCCATCGGCTCGGCGGGGCTGGCCGCCCTGACCCTGTTCGTCGCCTACAAGCTGGAACTGGGAGGCGGCGGCATCCATCTCGACTTCACCTTAGGCAGCCCCTATGTGCTTGCCGGGCTCTTCATTGGCGCGCTGATGCCCTTCCTCTTCGGCGGCTTCGCCATGGATGCCGTCGGCCATGTCGCCGCGCGCATCGTCGAAGAGGTTCGCCGCCAGTTCGAGGCAAATCCAGAGATTCTCGCCGGACGGCAGCTGCCCGACTACGACCGGGCCGTTTCCATGCTAACCCGAACCTCGATCCGCAGCATGTTACTCCCAGCCTCCCTGCCCGTTGCCGTACCGCTGCTGATCGCGTTTGTCTGGGCCCCCTTCGCTCCTTCGGGCAGCGCCGCCCTGCTTATGGGCGGCGTCGTCATCGGCGCGGTCAGCACCGGCCTAATCCTCGCCCTCTCGATGTGCACCGGCGGCGGCGCTTGGGACAATGCCAAGAAATATATCGAGGCAGGACACTACGGCGGAAAAACCTCGTCGGCCCACGCTGCGGCGGTCACCGGGGATACGGTCGGCGACCCCTACAAGGATACCGCCGGACCGGCCATCAACCCGATGTGCAAGGTACTGAGCCTGATGGCAGTGCTGCTGGCCCCGTTCCTGATCTAGCAGCACGGCGAACGGACACCAAGGAGGTACATCAATGAGAGTTTCGCCCTACTACTTTCTGCCGGAGATGCCCCCGGGGCTAGAGGACCTGGTCGAACTGGCACTCGATATGCGCTGGTCGTGGAGTCATACCGCTGACATGCTCTGGAAACGGATGGATCCCGAGTTGTGGGATCAGACGCGAAACCCCTGGCTGATCCTGCAGACAGTCTCGGAGGAGCGACTCAAGGAGCTTGCCGCGGACAAGGCGTTCACCGAACAGATCAAGGAGCGGATCGAGGCCCACCATACGGCACTCGAAACACCCGGCTGGTTCAAACAGGAGGGGTTGCCGGAGCGGGTCGGCAATATCGCCTATTTCAGCATGGAATTCGGGCTTTCCGAAGCGCTGCCGATCTACTCCGGCGGCCTAGGCATTCTGGCCGGCGATTTCCTGAAAACCGCTAATGACCTAGATATGCCAGTCGTCGGCATCGGCCTGCTCTATCAGCAGGGATATTTCCGTCAGGTGCTGGATGCCGAGGGCAACCAGCGGGAGTTCTTCCCCTTCAACAACCCCAACCAGCTGCCCCTGACCCCGGTACGTGACGAGAAGGGGAAGTGGATGCTGGTTCGAGTGCGCCTCCCCGGTCGCGAGCTCCGCCTACAGGTGTGGCAGGCGATCGTCGGCCGCGTGCGCCTTTACCTGATGGACAGCAACAACGCGCTGAATGCACCGCCGGACCAGGGCATCACCAGCGAGCTGTACGGTGGCGGCAAGGAGATGCGTCTGCAGCAGGAGATGGTACTCGGCATCGGCGGATGCCGCATCCTGCAGAAGCTTGGCATCGACGCCGACATCTACCACCTGAACGAGGGACATGCCGCCTTCGCCGTACTCGAACGCGCCCACGCCTTCGCCGAAGAAAACGGCTGCGGTTTCCGCGAGGCGCTAGCCGCGACACGAACCGGCAACCTCTTCACTACCCACACCCCCGTCGAGGCCGGTTTCGACCGCTTCCCGGCCGATCTGATGCGGCAGTACCTGTCGGAATACTGCGGCGAGATCGGCATCACGCTGGATGAGCTGATGGCACTGGGACGTATCGATGCCGACAACACCGGGGAGCTATTCAACATGGCCTATCTGGCGGCGCATGCCTGCGGCGCCATCAACGGCGTCAGCCGTCTGCACGGGAAGGTCAGCCGGCGCATCTTTCAGCCGCTGTTTCCGCACTGGCCCCGTAACGAGGTGCCGGCCAGCCATGTCACCAACGGCGTACACATCCCTTCATGGAGCTCGAGCGAGGCCGGCGATTTCTGGAACCGGACATGCGATCTCCCCACCCAAGAGGAAAGCAGTGCTGCTGGCAGCGCCGACCATATCGAAGACGAGGAATTCTGGGGGCTACGCACCAGCGGGCGGCAACAGCTGGTCCACTACGCCCGCAAGAAGCTTGCCCGACAGCTGGCCGTGACCGGCGCGCCGCGTGAAGAGGTGGAGGGAGCATCCTCCGTGCTCGATCCCAATATCCTCACCCTCTGCTTTGCCCGCCGTTTTGCCGAATACAAGCGCCCCAATCTGCTACTAACGGACGGGGACCGTCTGGCCCAACTTATCTCCGACGCGAAGCGCCCGGTACAGCTGATCATCGCCGGCAAGGCGCATCCGCGCGACGACGAGGGCAAGGCGATGATCCGTGAATGGACCACCTTTATCCGCCGATACCGGCTGCATTCGCGCGTGGTATTCCTAAGCGATTACGATATGCAACTGGCTCAGCAGCTGGTTCGCGGTGCCGACGTCTGGATCAACACACCCCGCCGACCGTGGGAGGCGTGCGGCACCTCTGGCATGAAGGTGCTGTTCAACGGCGGGCTGAACCTGTCGGAACTGGACGGCTGGTGGGCCGGTGCCTACGACCCGGAGATGGGCTGGGCACTGGGCGATGGCAAGGAGCACGACTCCGATCGCGCATGGGATATCGCCGAAGCAGAAGAGCTCTACGACCTGCTCGAGAACCGGATTATCCCGGAGTTCTACGACCGGAATCCGCACGGCATCCCGAAGCGCTGGGTGGCACGGATGCGAGCTAGCATCTGCCGCATGGCGCCCCGTTTTTCGAGCGAACGGATGCTGCGCGAGTACACCGAACGACACTATCTCCCACTGGCAGCGGCATTTCGGCGACGCACTGAAGACGGCAGCAAGGTGGCAAAGGAGGTCGAGGCATGGCGCCATGCGGTCAAACAACACTGGCCGGAACTCCATTTCGGTAACATGGACGTCAAGGAGCAGGAGAATCAGCTCCACTTCTCCGTTCAGGTCTATCTGGACGAGCTGGGTCCCGACGCGGTGCGGGTGGAGCTCTTTGCCGACGCCCTCGATGACGACGGCGACACCTGTATCCGCATGACATGCGAGGAGAAACTCGCCGGGGCGATCAACGGCTATGTCTACACGGCCAGCGTGCCCGACACGCGACCGGCCGGGGACTATACGCCGCGTATCGTGCCAGACCATCCCGATGCACTCGTGCCGCTAGAGACCGACCAGATCCTCTGGCTCAAATAGGCGGACGGCACGAGGATTGGCGGAAAGGAGGAGAACAACATGCCCGCATCAGCATCGGCGCAATCCTATACAGGCCTGACGACGACGGAGGCGGAGAAACGGCTGCAGCAATACGGCCCCAACACTCTGGCCGAGAAGAAACGTTCCGCCCTGCTTCAATTGCTGGGCTACTTCTGGGGGCCGATCCCCTGGATGATCGAGGTAGCTGCCGTGCTCTCGGCGCTGGACCAGCACTGGCCCGATTTCTCGATCATCATCGCCCTATTGCTCTTCAACGCCGGCGTTGGCTTCTGGCAGGAGTACACGGCAGGCAACGCGGTCGATGCGCTCAAGAAACAGCTCGCCGTGAAGGCCCGGGTGCTACGCAACAGCACTTGGCAGGAAATCGACGCCGCCAAGCTGGTACCGGAAGACATCATCCGCATCCGACTGGGCGACATTATCCCGGCCGATGTGACATTGGTCGAAGGCGACTACCTCAGCGTAGACCAGTCGGCTCTGACCGGTGAATCACTGCCCGTGACCAAAGAAACCGGCGATACGGCCTACTCGGGCACAATCGCCAAGCAGGGCGAGGTGGTCGCACAGGTCACCGCCACAGGCCAGCAGACCAAATTTGGCAAGACCGCCGGGCTGGTTGCCAAAGCCAGAACCGTGTCCCATTTCCAGAAAGCGGTACTCAGCATTGGCGACTACCTTATCTATATCAGTCTAGCGCTGGTGGCGATCCTGATCATCGTCCAGCTCTTCCGCCACTCTCCGTGGCTGGAGCTAGTGCAGTTCGCATTGATCCTGACCGTCGCCTCGATCCCGGTGGCCATGCCGGCCGTGCTCTCGATGACCATGGCGGTCGGCGCCACCGCCCTGGCCAAACGCAAGGCGATCGTCACGCGGCTCGAATCGATCGAGGAGATGGCCAGCATGGAGGTGCTCTGTTCGGACAAGACCGGCACCTTGACCCAGAACAGGTTGACGCTCGGCGACGTCCAGCTCTTCGAGGCGGATGACAAACAGGCGTTGCTGCTCCATGCCGCACTCGCCTCCAAGGAGGAGGATCGAGACGCCATCGACGAGGCGATCCTGAAGGGACTCGACGACGATGCCACGCATGACTACCGGCAGGTGCGATTTGTTCCCTTCGACCCCGTCCACAAACGCACCGAGGCAACCATCGAAGATGGTGACGGCCATAGTTCCCGGGTCACCAAGGGGGCGCCTCAAGTGATCATGGATATGTGCGCGCTGGACAGTGAGGATCGCCACGAAGCGGAGGAGGGGGTCGAATCCTTCGCCGAGGAGGGGTACCGCACCCTCGGCGTGGCCCACAAAAAGGAGGGTGATACCCACTGGTATTTCGACGGCATCCTGTCGCTGTTCGACCCGCCGCGGGAAGACTCCAAAAAGACCATCGCCGCGGCCCAAAAGTACGGCGTCGACGTCAAGATGGTCACCGGAGACAACCTCGCCATCGGCCGGCAGATCGCCGGCAAGCTGGGCCTGAAGGGGCAGATCCTCGAGGCCGATGCGCTCGCCGCATCGGCGCACGACAGCGAGATCGCCGAACAAGTCGAGAACGCGGTCGGTTTCGCCGAGGTCTTCCCCGAACACAAGTTCGATATCGTCAAGAAGCTACAGGCGCGTGACAACATCGTTGGCATGACCGGCGATGGCGTCAACGATGCCCCGGCCCTGAAACAGGCCGATGTCGGCATCGCGGTCTCCGGCGCCACGGATGCGGCACGGGCCGCCGCCGATCTGGTGCTGACCGCACCGGGCCTGTCGGTCATCATCAACGCCATTGAGGAAGCTAGGCGGATCTTCGAACGCATGAACAGCTATGCCATCTACCGTATCAGCGAGACCATCCGCATCATGTTCTTCGTCGTCATGACGATGATCTTCTTCAACTTCTACCCGATCACCGCGGTGATGATCATCCTGCTGGCCTTTCTCAACGACGTGCCGATCATGACCATTGCCTACGATTATACCCACTCCGATGCGAAACCAGTGCGCTGGAACATGCAGCGGGTCACGACCGTCGCCACGACCATGGGCATCACCGGCGTCGTCGGTAGTTTCGGCATGCTGCTGCTGGCCAAGGAGTGGTTGCATCTCGACGTGGCCCAGATCCAGACCTACGTCTTCCTGAAAATGGCCGTGGCCGGACACCTGATCCTCTTCGTATCGCGCACCCGGGGCCATTTCTGGAAGCGCCCCTTCCCTGCCCCCGCCATGATCTGGTCGGCGATCGTCACCAAGCTGATCGGCACCCTAATCGCCGCCTACGGCTTCGGCATCATGACCCCGATCGGCTGGGGCGATATCGCGCTGATCTGGGCCTACTCGATCATCTCGGCCTTCGTGACCGATCTCGTCAAGGTGGAGGTCTACCGTCACATCAATCAGATTACCTCAAGCCACCTCGGTTTTCTGGGCAGGATCAAGCAACCGTTCCACACTCACGGAGGGTCATAAGGCATGACACAGCAACCTGAATTCATCCGCTTCTTCTCGGAGATCTCGATCGGCGACGTAGCATTGGTCGGCGGCAAGAACGCCTCACTCGGCGAGATGTACCGCGAGTTGACACCGAAGGGGATCGAAATCCCCAACGGCTTCGCCATCACCGCCGAGGCCTACCGCTACATGCTCGAGGAGGCGGGCCTCTGGGACGAGCTGCAAAAGACGCTGGAGGGCCTGGCAGCCGACGACGTCGCCGATCTCGCCCGGCGAGGCGCCAAGGCGCGTTCGATTATCTACGGCACACCGCTGCCGGAGCGACTGAAAGAGGAGATGCTCGCAGCCTATCGCAAGCTCCGTGCGGACGAGGGCGAGGAGATCAGCCTGGCGATCCGAAGCTCCGCCACAGCCGAGGACCTGCCGACGGCGAGCTTCGCCGGGCAGCAGGAGACCTACCTGAACATCCGCGGCGAGAGCGAGTACCTCGACGCCTGCAAGCGCTGCTTCGCCAGCCTCTTCACCGACCGGGCGATCCACTACCGCATCGACAATGGCTTCGACCACTTCAAGGTCTTCCTCTCCATCGGCGTCATGAAGATGGTGCGTTCCGATCTCGCCTCCTCCGGCGTCATGTTCTCAATTGATACCGAAACGGGGTTCCGGGACGTGGTGTTCATCACCGCCGCCTATGGGCTCGGCGAGAATGTCGTGCAGGGCGCCGTCGATCCCGACGAATTTTACGTCCATAAGCCGACCTTCGGGAAAGGCTTTCGCCACGTCCTGCGCCGCAAGATCGGCAGCAAGGCGATCAAGATGATCTACTCGACCGGGCAGGCGCGCGATCCGGTGCGCAACGTGCCCACCAAGGATGCCGAGCGCAGCCGCTTCTGCCTGACCGACGACGAGGTGCTGACGCTGGCCGACTACGCCATCAAGGTGGAACAGCACTACTCGGGCAAGGCCGGCTACAACAAGCCGATGGACATCGAATGGGCCAAGGACGGCCAGGACGGCAAGCTCTATCTGGTCCAGGCCCGGCCGGAGACCGTCGCATCGCAGAAGAAGGGAACGATGCTGGAGGAGTACCATCTGACCGGCCGTCCCGGCGAGG
>DATFLK010000026.1:0-2339 GCA_035267815.1 Mariprofundaceae bacterium
CCCGGGCTCCTGCCCCGACGCCGCAAACGCCTGTAACGGCCATCCCGCGGTCAACACGATGGCCAGCGCGCCAATCCACCCGCGCCTCATATACGGATCCGGCATATCATTCGAGAACGGATGTCGCCCGATCAGGCCAGCGCGCGCACACGCTCGGCAGGCGAAACCACCTCCGTGACACGCACCCCCAGCTTGCCATCGGCCTTCACCACCTCGCCCTGCGCAAACACCGTCCCGTTCGCCAGAATCTCGACAGTGGCGTTCGCCTCCTTGTGCAGCTGCAGCACCGTGCCCCGACTCAGGCGCATCACCTCGTGCAAGGGCATCCGGACACGCCCCAGCTCCACGCTCACCTCCAGAGGGATATGCATGATCGCTTCTAGGTTTGGTTGCGACTCCGTGGAGGCGACCTGCTGTGCCTGCTCCTGAGGCTGGGCTGTCTGCTGCGCCTCCTGCTGTTCCTCTTCACTCATGTGTCACCTCCGATCTTGATAGAGTCAAGCAACTCCACTGCCAATGTTCCCTGGTGCTGCCCGGGCCTGACCTCGAACGCGGGGCGATCCTCGGTATAGAGGGTAAAGGACTCATCCTCGGCCATGACGATCGGCAGCTTGTCACCCGGCTTCAGATGAAGAAAATCCTTCACCTTCGTACGACACCGTCCCAGCTCCACCCGCAACTCCAGCGGCACCTGCTTGACAGCCACCTCCAACTCCCGATCCCACTGCTCGTCGACAATCTGTGATTTGGCCCGCTCCTGTGTACGCATCGCCTCGAGCATCGGCTCCAGAAACGGCAGAGGGTAGTGCAGCGACAGCTCGCCACGCAGGGCATCGCTCAGAACGATAATATGGGATACGGAGAAACAGCCGATATCCTCGGCCGTGAGTGCAAGCGACATGGGATCGGTATCCATGCGGCGCAACTTGAACTCAATCTGACGCACGGGTTGCCACAACCTGCCCAGCATGCCCCCGATCGCCTCGGCAATATGCTCGGCCAAACGGGTCTCCACCGCTGTCAGGGTATCCCCCTCCTCCACGGTGATCTCGCCACTACCCCCCAGCAGCGCATCGATATAGGAGACCACCAACGACATGTCGCATACTGCCAGCATGGTCCCCAAGCCCGGCGCCTCAAGTGTGAAATAGACCCGTGGCACATCCGAATCGAGCACTTCCAAGTAGGACTGTTCGAGCAGCTCCTTGAAAAAGACCATCACATCGCGATGAAAGACATTGCTCCATCTCTCGGTGGCCATCTCGGCAATGCGCTCGTGCAGATTGCCGAACATCGGATACTGGTCCGGCCCGATCTTTATATCGTCACTGAACTGAAAGTCATCGACCTTTTTCGGTTGCTTCAGAGGCGGCAACGTGGCGAAGAGGGCATCCGCAGCCTCTTCCGGTGCCACCGCCTTCATCAGAGCGGCGACCTCTTCTGCTTCAAGAACCGGTTCGCTCATTACTGGGCCACAAAGTTGGTGAAGTAGACATCCAGCACGGGATGGCCGCCAATGGCCCGATTAATACGGTAGGCAAGCTCCTCCTTGAGGGCGAATTTTCCCTGCGAGGTACGCACATCATCAAAGGTCTTGCTCGACAACACCGTAATAATCAGATCCTTGACGCGGGCCATGTTCGCCTTGACCGACTTTTCGGCCTGTTTGTCCTTCACTTCAAGCTTGATTTTGGCACGCAGAAAACGGGCCTCCTCGACATCGGCCAGATTGACCGTGATGTCATCAAGGCTCATATAGATGCCCGGTTTATCCTGGGCCTTTTGATCGGCCGACGCACTGCCGGAGTGGGAACCGGCCTGACCGGAAAGAACCGGCGTCTTCAACGTCACCAGCTTCCAGGCAATAAACCCGCCGAGGCCAAGCAGCAAGACAAGGAGAATCAGAATAATCTTCTGCAGCATGCCGCCGGAAGATTTTTTCTTCTTGCCCTTCTCCTCGACCTCACCCTCTACCTGTTCATCCGCCATATCTGCCTCCCAAAATCGCTATACATCAGGACAACACTGTATAACAGCCACCGCGCACATGCCTAGCGTTGGCGATGCGGGGGCTGGTACAATACAATATCAACACGCCGGTTCTTGCGTCTGCCGAACGGTGTCACCTCGGTCGAGATGGGCTTGGAAGGCCCGTATCCCGCCAGTGACAGCCGCTTGCTGCTGATGCCAGCCTTCTGAAGTACATGCAAGACTGATGCCGCTCTGGCCAGAGAGAGGCTCCAGGGGTCACGGAAAGGGCTTGAATCGGGCAACGACGATGTGTCGGTATGCCCCTCGATGCGGATATTGCCGGGGCTGACAGACAACAGTCTGGCAAG
>DATFLK010000027.1:0-11823 GCA_035267815.1 Mariprofundaceae bacterium
TCGCTGAGGTGATTGGCCTTGACATCGAGGTGCATATTGGCCGGCAGCGACCACGACGCCTTCCCCTTGAGCTGGCTGCGCATCCGTCCGAGCTTCTTGTCATTGATCCGGGTCACGTAGACCTTCTCCTTGCCCACGGTCGACACATGACGCACCTCGAGCTCGCCCATCAACCCGCGGGCGGTCATCAGGTGCGGCGTGATGGTGGCATCCCAGTTGGGCGCGGGGGCCAGATAGAGCGGCAGGGCCCACTCCGTACCTCGCCGCTTGCCGAAGCTGAAAAAGGGCAGAAGCAGGCCCGACTTTCGCCGCGTGGCCTGCTGCCAGTAGGGGGTATAGAGAAGCGGCACGCCGCCGAACTCGAAACGGGCATTGCGGGCGACCAGCTTGCCCTCCTTCTGGTCGAGCCGGGCTGACGAGGCGCGGATATCCCACACCTTCTGATCCATCGGACAGGCGGTATAGACCATCTCGTCAGTGGTATAGTGGAGCTCGTCGATCCGTTCGATCCGTTCGCCCTGAATACTCCTCCCGTCCGGGAAGTAGACGGTGGCATGATGCATCACGCCCTGCTTCGTCTCCGTATCCATCCTCGCCGATTTCGCCTCGATACGCGCATCGGGGGAAACGATCACCACGTGACCCTTCGCGTCGACCTGATGATGCTCGGGATCGTAACGGACACGGTCCGCCGTCAGCTTCTCATCCTTGCGCCGGACCTCCACCTTGCCCGTGGCGGTCACCACCCCGTGCTTGTCGCGGACGAGATGATCGGCGACGATATCCGTATCGGCCGCGCGGGCCATCATCGGAAACAGACAGACCATGCACAGAAGCCTGCCGACAAGCAGGCTCGTCCTTATCATGCGAGGCAGCGGCATGGCCGGGATCAGACGCGCTTGCGGGCCATGCCGAGATAGTTCACGGAAAGGTCGTTGGAGAGCTCGAAACGATCCGACAGGGGCCGATAACTCATGCCGCGCATGTCCTCCACATGCAGCGATGCCGGTCGCATCGCCTCGACCATCTCCGAAGGACGGAGAAACTTCTCATAGCGATGCGTACCGCGAGGCAGCCAGCCGAGCAGATACTCCGCGCCCAGAATCGCCATGACATATGATTTCAGGGTGCGGTTGAGGGTGGCAAAAAAAAAGGCACCGCCCGGCTTGAGCATCGATGCGCAGGCCGCGACCGTGCCCGGCACATCCGGCACATGCTCCAGCACCTCCAGACAGGTAATGGCATCATATACCTCGGAATGGCTCTCGGCCCATGTCTGCGCATCCGTCTGCTGATAGTCGACCGCAACATCGCTCTGTTCGGCATGGATGCGCGCCACGGAAAGCGCCTTGCCCGAACGGTCCAGGCCGGTGACGCATGCCCCGCATCGTGCCATCCCCTCGGCCAGCAATCCGCCACCGCAACCGACATCGAGCACCGCCGCGTCACGCATCTCCACCCGTTCGCCGATGTAATCCAGGCGAAGGGGATTGATCAGATGCAACGGCTTGAAACGGCCGGAGGGGTCCCACCACTCCTCGGCCAACGCCTCGAATTTGCGTATCTCCTCAGGATCGAAGTGCTCGGACATAGGTCGGGAGGATGATGGGCGAGATAGACAATGGCAAGACTCTTGATTGCCGCGACCGGAAACAGACCCTAGCTTCATCTGCATGCTGGCGCGCCTCATCTGTTACCGTCTGCTTCAGGCCGTTCCCACCCTTATGGGCGTGGCGACGTTGGTGTTTCTTTTGCTGCATTTGGTGCCGGGCGATCCGGTCGATGCGCTGCTGGGCGAGATGGCGCTTGCCACCGACCGACAGGCGCTGCGCCATGCCCTACACCTGGACGAACCGCTACTGATGCAGTACTGGCACTTCCTGGACGGCATTGTCACCGGGGACTGGGGCGCCAGCCTCGTCAACAGCCATCCGGTCCTGTCACTCATCCTCGAACGCCTCCCCGCCACGGCAGAGCTGGCGGCATGCAGCCTGCTGCTGGCATTGGCACTGGCGCTACCGCTCGGCTTCTGGGCTGCGCGCCATGCCGGTTCGGCGCGCGATACCGCCGCCATGGGCTTCTCCCTTCTCGGCGTCTCCGTGCCCAACTTCTGGCTCGGTCCCGTATTGATGCTGATCTTTGCCGTGGGGCTAGGATGGCTTCCCGTATCGGGACGCGAGGCTCCCGGCAGCATCATCCTGCCCACCATCACGCTCGGCACGGCACTGGCCGCCGTGCTCTCGCGCATGGTGCGCTCCTCGTGGCTGGAGGCCATCGATACCGATGCCATCCGGACGGCCCGGGCAATGGGGGTCGGCGAACGCTGGCTCTGGTGGCGCCATGCGGCCCGGATGGCCTCCATCCCGGTCATCACCATGTTCGCCCTGCAGATGGGCACCGTGCTCGGTGGCGCCGTGATCACGGAGACCGTCTTCGACTGGCCCGGCCTCGGACTGCTGACCATCGAGGCGATCCAGCGCCGCGACTATCCGCTGGTGCAGGGGTGCGTGCTGATCATCGCCGGCTTCTACGTACTGGCCAATCTGATTGCGGATATCACCGGGCTACTGCTGGATCCCCGCCAACGGACGGAGAACGAATGAGCGATATGCAGCCATGGTGGCGACGCTCGGCCGTCAGACTGGCGATGCTCTGTATCAGCATCCCGCTTGTGGTGTTGCTCGCAGCCACGCTTCACCCCATGGACGGCCATGCCGTGCACCTAAACAGCGTGCTGGACGGCCCGGGCACCACCCACCCCTTCGGGTGCGATTCGCTCGGTCGGGATGTCCTGGCCCGTCTGGCCGAAGGGCTTCTGCTGTCGGCCGGCGTGGGATTCAGCGTCATCCTCCTCGGAGGCATGGTCGGCATCAGCATCGGCATGCTGGCCGGCTGGGCCGGCGGATGGGTTGATACCGTGCTGATGCGCCTGGCCGACATCGTGCTCTCCTTCCCGGGCATCCTGATGGCCATTGCCCTGGCCGCGATGCTCGGACCGGGGGTCGACAACCTTGTCCTCGCGCTCGTCGCCGTCGGCTGGGTCGGATTTGCCCGACTGACCCGGAGCCAGGTCCTGTCACTGAAACATGTTCCCTATATCGATGCCGCCCGCGCCTGCGGCTCCTCGCTGGGGTACATCGGCTGGCGCCATCTTCTGCCGAATATTGCGGCCCCCCTGCTGGTCGAGGCCAGTTTCGGCCTGGCTGCCGTCATCATCGCCGAGGCCGGCATGTCCTTTCTGGGCGTCGGCGTACAGCCCCCGGATGCTTCGCTGGGCACCATGATCCACGAAGGTTCGCGCATGATGCTGGTGGCACCGCGGCTGGTGATCCTGCCCGGCCTGCTGCTGTTTCTGCTTGTCATGGCGGTCAACCTGCTGGGCGACGCCCTGCGCGATCATCTGGACGTCAGGTCGCAACTCCGCTCCTGAAAAGGTTTCGCCACCGTGCTTCGAAGCCGCTCCCGCATGGATGTGTTTTGGACCAGCAGGCGATAGTCTCGCAGCATGCACAAGAAGATGGTCATCGGCCTGCACGGCACGACACTGACACCGGGAGAGCGGCACTGGCTTACGAAGCACCGGCCGCTCGGCGTCATCCTGTTCGCTCGCAACATCGACACCCCGAAGCAGGTCGAAACGCTGCTGCAGGAGGTGCGTCAATGCGCAGGCGATGAGACGTGGGCCGCCATCGACGAGGAGGGTGGCCGGGTCCACCGCATCCCGTGGGCACCCTTTTCGGACCGGACACCAGCTGCGGCATACGGTGAAATCTACGTGCAGAATCCCGATGCGGCCCGGCAGGCGGTCCATGACGATGCCCTTCAAGCCGGTCGCGCGCTTCGGGACCTCGGCTTCACGCACAATTGCGCGCCCGTACTGGACCTCTTCCATCCGCAAGGGAATGCCATCATCGGCAACCGTGCCTACGGTGCCGACGTCGATATCGTCACCAAGCTGGGAGAGGCCTGCATGCGAGGGTTACAGGATGCGGGCATCCAGGCCATCGGCAAACACTTCCCGGGACACGGGCGCGCCGACGCCGATTCGCATCTCGCCGTGCCCGAGGTCGATGCCCCCCTGGAGCTGCTGCTGCAGGAGGCGGCACCGTTCAGAGCCTTGGCAAGATCCGGGCTGCAACACATCATGACCGCCCACGTGATCTATCCGAGCGCAGACGAGCGGATCGCCACCCTTTCGCCCTACTGGATTCGAACGATTCTGCGACATGAGATGGGTTTTGAAGGCACGGTCTGGAGCGACGACCTCTGCATGAAGGGGGCGGGCAACAACCCCGGGCAGGCAGCCATCGATGCCCAAGCGGCCGGCTGCGACGTATTGCTGGTTTGCGATCCCGAGGCACTGCACACCTGGTTCGGTGAGCACGCGGAAACTCCCTGAGCCCACCGCAATAAACCACATCATGCACGCGGTTCCATCCGGCTTCTCACGCCCTGCCCGGCCGGATATACTTATTCATCATCAAACCGCACCTTCATCCAAAGGAATAGAATCATGTCCGATATCCTCACGCCCGAAGAGCTGTCGCGCTTCAACCGCCATATCATCCTGCCGCAGGTCGGCCTGGAGGGGCAGGAGCGACTGAAAAAGGCGCGTGTGCTCTGCATCGGTACCGGCGGCCTAGGCAGCCCGATCGCCATGTACCTGGCCGCCGCCGGCATCGGCACGCTGGGACTGGTCGATTTCGACGTCGTCGACGACAGCAACCTGCAGCGCCAGATCGTCCACTCGACCCGCAACATCGGCCGCCCCAAGGTGGAATCGGCCCGCGACACCCTGCACGGACTCAATCCCCACATGGAGATCGCCCTGCATGGTGAAGGCATCACGCGCGACAACGTGCGCGAGCTGGTCCGCCGGTACGACGTCGTCGTCGACGGCACCGACAACTTCCCGACCCGCTATCTGGTCAACGATGCCTGCGTGCTGGAGGGGAAGCCTCTGGTCTACGCCTCCATCTTCCAGTTCGAGGGGCAGGTGACGGTCTTCAACCACGATGAGGGCCCCTGCTACCGCTGCCTCTATCCCGAACCGCCGCCACCGGGGCTGGTTCCCTCGTGCGCCGAGGGCGGTGTGCTGGGCGTACTGCCCGGCGTGATCGGCGTCATTCAGGCCACCGAGGCGATCAAGATCATCCTCGGCAAGGGCAGAACACTGGCCGGACGGCTGATGCTCTATGACGCCATGGACATGCACTTCCGCGAGGTGAATCTGCGCCGCGATCCGGCCTGCCCAGCCTGCGGCGAGCATCCGAGCATCGGCGATGTCGAGGCCTATGAGCAGTTCTGCGGCCTGCCGCCGACCGAAGCGCCTGAGGAGGAGGGAAATCTCGGGCCGGACGACATCACGCCGAAGCAACTGGCCGCCATGCGCAACGAGAGCGACTCGGAGCCCTTCCTGCTCGACGTACGCGAGCCGTTCGAGGTGGATATCTGCCGTATCGACGGCGCTTGGGAGATTCCACTCGGAGAGCTGCCGCTACGCTATGCCGAGGTACCGGAGGATCGCGATGTGGTGGTGCACTGCAAGATGGGCGGACGCTCGGCCCAGGCGGTCGAGCTTCTGAAATCGAAGGGGTATCGCCGTGTCAAAAACCTAGCCGGCGGCATCCTGCGCTGGATCGACGACGTCGACGGAAGCCTGAGAAGGTATTAAGCGCCCTGCCACAACCGGCCCGCGCGGATAGCGAACTTGCTTATACCTGGCTGGGGCGATCTGCCTACCGGCCGATGTGGGAGCGCATGCGAGGGCAGGCGGAGGCCATCGCCGCGAACGATGCCGAAGAGGTGATCTGGGGCTGCGAGCATGAGCCTGTCTACACCACTGGCCAGCGCGGTATCGACAACCGCCTCCACCGGCTCGATGCGCCGCTGGTGCAGACCGACCGAGGCGGCGAGACCACCTTCCACGGTCCCGGTCAGGTGATGCTCTATCCTTTTGTTCATCTGCGGCGACGTGGCCTCGGTGTCCGCACATACGTTCACCATCTGGAGCAGGCCTGCATCGATCTGCTGCAGCAGGAGTACGGTATCGATGCGGAACGCCGGTGCGGATTGCCCGGCGTCTGGACCGAATCGGGCAAGATCGCGGCGCTCGGCATCCGTATCCGAAGCGGCATCGCCTACCACGGCATGGCACTGAACGCCGATGTGGAGATGAAGTGGTTCAACGCCATCCGCCCATGCGGTACGACCCTCCCCGTCACCAGCCTGTTCAAACTGACCGGTCGGCGCATCGATACCGAGACACTGGGCCGGCAACTCGCCGCGGCGCTTAACCGGCAACTCGCTTGAAACAGCCGATCAATGCGCGTTTACAGATGTGCGGCAAACCGCTATCGTTCGCGCCCTTTTGGGAATTAGGGCCTTCACGGATGGTATGGGAATCCCTATGATCCAGATGAAGGATACAAGTGGAATTTCGGAGGTTCTCCATGGCCTTGAACAAGAAACAGCTGGAGAAATACGAGGAACAGCTCGTCAACTGGCGCAAGGAGCTGGAGGACGGCCTCAACCAGACCATGCACGCCATGCAACAGGAGGAGCCCAGCTCCTATCCTGACCCGACGGACCAGGCCAGTGTCGAGAGTGATCGCAATTTCGACCTGCGCATTCGCGACCGCGAACGGCGCCTGATCCGGAAGATCGATCAGGCCATGGAACGCATCAAGGACGGTAGCTTCGGCATGTGCGAAAGCTGTGGCGGCGCGATCAGCGCCAAACGCCTGCAGGCCAGGCCGGTCACGACACTCTGCATCGACTGCAAGACCGCTCAGGAGCAGGAAGAGCGCACCCGCGTCGACTAATTCCCGGAGGCATCTTTTCGGGCCGCCGAGGTCAGCATATCGGCCAGCGCTTGTGCCCCCGGACCGGCCTCCTTGCGACGCGAAAATACAAGATATAGCGGAACACGACGACTGCGCCCCTTGCTGAGGGGAAGCGGCCGCAGCACCCCGCCTGTCAGCTCCTCTTCGATGCGGTGACGGGGAAGCCATCCGAATCCGAGGCCACTGGCAATCACCGAAACCGCCGTATCCATACTGGAAACCGTCCAACGCTGTTCGGCCCCGAGCCACCCCTCGTCGCGCTGCCGGCGCATCCCGGAATCACGGATCACCACCTGTAACTCGCGTGCCAGTTCACGCGCCGAAATATTCGTTCCGCCAAGATGATGTAACGGATGCTCGGGGTGTGCCACCGCCATCATCTCCACCATGATGATCTGCTCACCGAGAAACCCGGTGGGCAACCGGCCGACGATGGCAACATCCGCCCAGCCATCCACCAGTAACTCCTCGGCACCGGAGAGCACCTCCTCACGCAACTGCACGCGCGCACCCCGGCTCTGCGCCGCAAAGTCGTGGAGGGCACGGGTCAGAAGCGATGTCGGAAAGATCGTATCGACCGCCAACCGGACCTCGGCCTCCCATCCATGCGTCAGACTCTCCGCCAACGCCTCCATCTGGCCGGCATCGTCCAGCAACTGCCGGGCACGGTGCAGCATGGCCTCCCCCGCCGTCGTCAGCACCGCCTTTCGTCCCTCGACCCGGAGTAGCCCCAATCCCAGCCGCTCCTGCAGAGAGGCCACGCTGTAACTGACGGACGACTGGCTCTTGTGCAGCACCTGTGCGGCTCGGGCGAAACCACCGTGGTCCACCACCGCCTGCAGGGCGCGCCACTGTTCGAGGCTCGCCTTCATATATCGAAAATTTCGATCATAATGTGCGAATTATTGCGCTTTTTAATCGATGAAACAAGCCATAACATGGCTGCTATATTCGAAAAGGAGGCAAACGATGCAGTGGATTGAGTTTCTCGGTCGCATCCTGCTGGCCCAGCTCTTCTTCCTTGCTGGACTCGGCAAGATATCGGGCTATGCGGCCACCCAGGGATATATGGAATCGATGGGCGTCAGCGGCAGCCTGCTGCCGCTTGTCATCGCGCTGGAGATCGTTGCGCCGTTGATGCTGATCGTCGGCTGGCGGACACGCTTGGCCGCAGCGGCACTGGCCGGCTTCACCGTCATCGCCGCCGCCATCTTCCACCACGATCTGGCCAACCAGATGCAGATGATCATGTTCACGAAGGATCTGGCCATCACCGGCGGGCTGATGCTGCTCTGCATCTACGGGCCCGGCCGGGTCAGCCTCGATCACCGTGTTGACCAAGCACGGAAAGCATCACTCTAAGGAGAATCGATGATGAGCATCTACGACAGGAAGAGCCCTTACGAGGTCGGTCTCACAGCCGGCGAAACCGTCTATCTGTGCCGGTGTGGCGGCACCGGCAACCCGCCCTTCTGCGACGGCTCCCACAACGAGCAACCGGGCGACAAGGAACCGCTCGCGCACCAGGCCGAAGCGGATGGCACGCTCTATGTCTGCGGCTGCGGCCGATCGGGCAACATCCCCTTCTGCGACGGCTCGCACCTGGACTGAGACGGATTCGGGATGGGTATGCTTGTCGACGGTGTCTGGAGCACCGAATGGTATGATACCAAGGCCACGAAGGGTGCCTTCGTGCGTCCCTCGGCCTCTTTCCGCAACTGGATCACGCCGGACGGCGCGCCCGGCCCCAGCGGCGACGGAGGGTTCAAAGCGGAGGCGGGGCGTTATCACCTCTACGTATCGCTCGCCTGCCCGTGGGCCAACCGGACGCTGATCCTGCGCAAACTTAAGCATCTCGAAGAGATCGTCTCCGTCGATGTCGTACACCCGCACATGCTGGAGCACGGCTGGGAATTCCGTGAGCCCTTCCGCGACTCACTCTACGGAAGCCGATACCTCCACGAGCTCTATACCCGTGCCGATGCACACTACTCGGGACGCGTCTCCGTACCGCTGCTATGGGACAGGGAGCGGGAGACCATCGTCAACAACGAGTCCGCCGACATCATCCGCATGTTCAACAGCGCCTTCGCTGCCATCGCCGAACCCTCCGGGGACTACTATCCGGAATCGCGCCGCGAAGAAATCGACCGGCTGAACGACGACATCTACGAGCATGTGAACAACGGCGTCTACCGTTGCGGATTCGCCACCAGCCAGACCGCCTACGAGGAGGCCTTCGATGCCCTGTTCGATGCCCTAGATCGGCTGGAGACACGGCTTGCCGGACAACGCTACCTGACCGGGAACCAAATCACCGAGGCGGACTGGCGGCTGTTCACCACGCTGATACGCTTCGATGCCGTCTACCACGGTCACTTCAAGTGTAATCAGCGGCGTATCGCCGACTACACCCATCTCTACGGCTACCTGCGCGACCTATATCAGCAGCCGGGGGTTGCAGAGACGGTCGATTTCGACCATATCAAGCAGCACTACTACTACAGTCACGACATGATCAACCCGACGCGCATCGTGCCGAAGGGACCGGTACAGGATCTCTGGACGGCGCACGGCAGGGAACAACTGGAGGCCGAACCATGATCACGCTGCAACAGGCCATGAAAGTACCCGAAGGCGCCGGTGTAACCGTCCAGCGCCTGATGCCGGTGGACGGACTGCTCAACCTCGATCCCTTCGTCCTATGGGACCACTTCTCGATCGATAACGGTGCCGGTTTTCCGGACCATCCCCATCGCGGTTTCGAGGCCATCACCTACATCTTCTCCGGCGGTATGCACCATGCCGACAACCTCGGCAACGCCTCCACCGTCACGTCCGGCGGCGCACAGCGGTTCACCGCCGGACGCGGACTGGTCCACTCCGAGAAGCCAGTCCCCGGAGAGATCACGGCAGGGATTCAGCTCTGGATCAATCTTCCCAGACGCCTGAAAAGCATCGCCCCGGACTACCAGCAGGTCAATGCCGACCAGTTCCCCGAAAAGATCATCCCGGGCGGCACGCTCCGCACCATCGTGGGCAGGGGATCCCCCCTGAAACTGCATACCGATGTACTCTACCTAGAGCTGGAACTGGGAGAGGGAAGCGAGTGGAAACAGGCCATTCCGGACGGGATGCGCGGGCTGGCCTACGCCGTCGAGGGCAATCTCGACATCAACGGTCACACCATCCGACAGGGAGATGCCTGCCTGATCGACAAGCAGGACAAGCTTACCGCATCGGCCCTGGAGACGAGCCGCGCCATGCTCTGTTTCGGTCGGCCCCACCACGAACCGATTCGCCAGTACGGTCCCTTCGTCGATTGAGCCAACAACCTACTACTGAAAAGGAGTTCTGATGCATTCCAAACCGGCACAAACGACCATCGACATCCACGACGTCATCGCGGGACGCTGGAGCCCCCGCGCCTTCGACGCGACGCGCGCCCTGTCGCATGACACCATCATCAGCCTGCTCGAGGCGGCGCGCTGGGCCCCCTCCTGCTTCGGCGAGGAGCCCTGGCGCTTTGTCGTCTGCGACCGGTTTTCGCAACCGGATGCATGGCGGGCGGCGCTCGATTTCCTGGTGCCGAAGAACCAGCGCTGGGCCGGCAATGCGCCGCTGCTTCTCCTTGCCTGCGCCGATACCGCCTTCCGCGCGAGCGATGAACCGAACCGCTGGGGCGAGTACGATACCGGCGCGGCGAGCGAGAACCTCTGCCTCCAGGCCATTGCCCTGGGGCTCGCCGCCCACCAGATGGGTGGCTTCGATACTGACAAGGCACGTGCTACCTTCCGCATCCCGAAGCGCTTCACCCCCATGGCGATGATCGCCGTGGGCTATCAGGCCCATGCCGATACCCTCGACGAGGATTTCAGGGCCATCGAACTGAGCGAGCGCACGCGCCGGCCTCTGCATGAACTCTTTTTCGCCGGCGAATGGGAGAAGGAGCTCACATGATCTACCGCAGGCTTGGCAACACGGACATCGAGGTCAGCGTCATCTGCCTAGGCACGATGACCTGGGGACAACAGAACACGGCTGAAGAGGCGTTCGAGCAGCTGAACTATGCACTCGATCAGGGCGTCAATTTCGTCGATACCGCCGAGCTCTATGCCATCCCGCCGCGCAAGGAGACCTACGGTGCGACCGAGTCGATCATCGGCAAATGGCTCAAAAAAACCGGCAAGCGCGATGATATCGTACTGGCCAGCAAGGTGTGCGGCCCGACCGCTTGGTGCCCGCACATCCGCGAGGGCAAGGCGAAGCTGGATCGCGATAATATCATCACCGCCTGCGAGGCGAGCCTCAAACGGCTCAACACCGATCATCTGGACCTCTATCAGGTCCACTGGCCCGAACGCCGCACCAATTTCTTCGGGAGGCTCGGCTTCGAACCGGCCGACGATGCCGATACCACACCGATCGAAGCGACCCTGACGGCGCTCGATGAACTGGTCCGTGCCGGCAAGGTGCGCCATGTCGGCATCTCCAACGAAACACCGTGGGGCGTCATGCAATACCTGCGCGCTGCCGAACGGAAGAAGCTTGCGCGCATCGTCTCGATACAGAACCCGTACAGTCTGCTCAACCGCAGCTTCGAGGTAGGCCTGGCGGAAATGGCCTGCCGCGATCAGGTGGGGCTGCTGGCCTACTCGCCGCTCGGTTTCGGGGTTCTCTCCGGCAAATACCTCGACGGCAGGCAACCGGAGAACGGCCGCATCACGCTTTTCCCGGACTACACCCGCTACACCAATGCGGCCGGTATTGCAGCCACCGAGGCCTATGTCCGGTTGGCACGTGCACACGGGCTCGACCCGGCGCAGATGGCGCTGGCCTTCGTCAACAGCCGACCCTTCCTGACCGCCAACATCATCGGCGCCACCACGATGGAGCAATTGAAGGACAACATCGCCAGCATCGATCTCACCCTCTCCGACGAGGTGATATCGGCCATCGAGGATATCCACAAGCACCA
>DATFLK010000028.1:0-26990 GCA_035267815.1 Mariprofundaceae bacterium
CCGCCGGTCAGGGCATTCCATCCGGCTTGCGCCAGCCGCGTTGCCATGGCGACCACATCGGCATAGCCGGGATCGGAGGGAAGTATGCGCGAAGAGCCGAAGGCGGTGATGCGTCGTTGTGTCAAGCTGCTCTCAGAGAAAGGGACATGCGTTATTCGATGGTGACGACCGTATCCTCGTGTCCCGTATTTTTTAGGGTGAGAACGGTGCGCTCGATGTCCTGGACATTGCTGAACGGTCCGATGCGAACGCGATAGAGGGTTTGCATGGCACGTGCTACCGGCCGAATTTGCACATTCGGATACTCGGGTTTGAGTGAGGCGCTTAGTTTCGCCGCGTTTTTACGGGCCGCAAAGGCACCTAGTTGAACATACATACCGGCCGTATGCGACGTCGACAAGGTGAGGGAAGGGGATTGCGAAGTGCTCGTCTGCCTCGCCTTCGTTGCCGGATGGCGCTGGGCTAGAACCGGAGCAGGCTTGGTCTGGTTGCCCGACAGGGTCTGTACACGAACATGGGCAGTGCCCCGTTTGGCATAGCCAAGTGCCTTGGCAGCGGCATAGGAGAGATCAATCAGCCGCCCTTTGACGAAGGGGCCGCGATCGTTGACACGCACCACTACCTTTCGCCCGTTGTCGAGGTTGGTGACGCGAACCAGGGTAGGCAACGGAAGCGTGCGATGGGCGGCAGAGAGGGCGTGCATATCGAAATATTCGCCGTTTGCAGTTTTGCGTCCGTGGAATTTCGACCCATACCAGGATGCAATACCCGTCCGGTCATAGCCGCTGGCGCTGGTCAGAGGATAATAGGTATACCCCGCAACACGGTAAGGCTTACCGGTTTTATAGTGTCCATTACCCCCGTTTGGAAGGTTGGCCCGACGTTGATGGCCGTAAGGGATATGGTAGGGCGTGGAGATATGGACGTGCCGGAATGGCGTGTAACTGACACTACCCATGCATCCCGCTAACGGTGTCAGCACAAGGGCAATGGCCAGCCAGCGAATCAGGCTCTGTTTTTGCACGCCTGACATCCCAGCATGAAAGCGAGCTCCGTTGCCGCCATGGCATAGTCGTATGAATGGTTCCAGCGTGTAATCACATAGAAATTATAGTGTACCAGGGCAGTCGCCGGGCCTGATGCTGTATCGAAATCGATCAGGGTGACCCGGTCATCGTCATGCCACATCGCCGGTACCGATGGCAGTCCATGTCTGCGAAGCCAGGCGACGGTCTGCCAGTCGCGGATGCCCTGTTTCGTATGCTGTCTGATGTGGCGAAGCGCCGGGCTTTCAGGGACCTCGGGGAGCCAGTAGGCAACCGGTTTGCCGTGTTCCCATCCATGATGGTGGAAGTAGTTGGCCACACTGTGAATGATGTCTTCGGGCGAGTCCCAGACATTCCTTTTCCCGTCTCCGTCCGCGTCTACGGCATAGCTTCGGTAGGATGAGGGGATGAACTGGGTGGTGCCGAAGGCGCCGGCATAGGAGCCGAGCACCGAGGTCGGTTTCATGTGCTCCTCCCGGGCCATGAGCAGAAACTCGCCCAGTTCCTTGCGGAAAAAGGTGGCCCGTTTGGGGTACCCGACCGAAAGGGTGTAAAGCGCGTCGAGTACGCGATCATGACCGCGGCTCCGGCCATAGTGGGTTTCCATGCCGAGAATGGCGGCGATGATACCGGGCTGTACGCCATATTTATGCATGGCGTGCCGGAAAACCTTCCTGTGTTTGTCGAGATATTGCTTGCCCATCTTGGCCAGCCTTTGATTAACAAAGAGCGGCCGATACTTGCGGTAGGGAAGTGCCTCGTAGGGGCGCTCCATGCGCTCGATGATGGTGGGGACAAAGGTGGCCTGGGCGAGGGCCGCGTGGATGTCCTGCTCGGAGAGATTGAACTCCTTTTCCAGTTGCTTGGCCAGCTTCGCCTTGCTGGTGACAGGGACGATACGGGTGGATGCATCGTCCTTGGTCTTGGCGAACAGGGTGCGTGGCATGCAGAGACAGACAGCGCCCAACATGGCACCGCGGAGGAGTTGTCTGCGCTCTCGTCCCTCAGTTGGGAGGAGAGCGTCGTTATCGGACGTGGACCTCGTCATGGCCACAGAACGCAAACAAGCTTCATATCTATTAGAATACGAATTCCCGCTTCTCTGGCAACCCTTCCATATTCTGCAGCACTGTTTCGAACACACCGCTCTGCTGCCAGTTGTTGCCGGTGCGCTCCATGCGGACGAGGGAGACGACGGGATTGGTGCCGATGAAGGCCATCATGTAGCCGCCGTCCCTGAGATGTCCCATAAGATGATCCGGTATCTCCTCAAGGGCTGCACCTAGTACAATGGCATCGAACTGGCCGGCATTGTCCAGCGCCTCTGCTTCCATGGCGTTGGCCTGAATCACCTTTGCATTATTGATGCCGTGGGTCTGCAGGTTCTTCTTGGCCATCTCCGACAATTCGTCGTGCAATTCATAGGAAACGACCTCGGCGGCATGCATGGCCAGCAGTGCGGTCAAAAATCCGGTTCCGGTGCCAATTTCAAGCACACGCTCATCGCCGCGCAGCTCGAGCCCTTGCAGAATATGCGCCTCCTGAAGCGGGGAGAGCATCTCCTGTCCACAGGGAAGGGGAACACGGCCCTCCATATAGGCTAGGCTGCTCACGCTTTCCGGAAGGAAGTCCTCGCGAGGCATGGTCTCTAGGGTGCCCAGCAATACCGGGTCCAGTACCTTGCAGCAGCGTATCTGGTATTCCACCATGTTGCGTCGCGCGGTTTCAAAGTCGACAACGGTCATGCTGTGCCCTCCGTGGATGCCATTCTAACAGGATGGTTGTGTCGCAACAGGCGGCATCATCCAATGTGCGCATGCTGCGGGAGCGGGGAATATTGTCCACAGATCTGCGCAATGTAAATCGTCAACCTATATGAATACCGTTTTTATGGCTATGTTGCCCGTTCCGGGGCGATCCTGCAGCCTGTCAGGGACAGGATTGGGCATTGACCTGCTTGACCGGCTTGCTTCTAGCACCATAATGCCGCATCCGTCCACATGCCGGTGGAGCGGCGGAGGTGTTTTTTTGTTGTACAAGCACATGATTCTGCAACTGCAGGATTTGCCGAAACCCGGTTGGTATTGGTGCGGTGAAGTACCGCAGGCGTTGCTGGAAGATGCAGAGTTGGGTGCAGTGAATGCGCTCACTGGCCTCTGTTCGGACGCACACTGGGATGTGCAGGTGCATCGCGAGAACGGGTGTTACCGCCTGAGTGGGGCGTGGCGGGTCTGTATGCAGCGTCAGTGTAGTCGGTGCAACGCAGATTTTGACCATCATCTGGCGGGGGAAAGTCGGCGCAACTATAGCCTGGGTGATGTGGCGAGCGTCGAGGCCGATGAAGAGGTGCTGATGCCGCCCGGACGGGTCGACCTTCTTGATGTGTTGCGTGAGGATATCTGGCTCGCCAGGCCAGCTGTGGCAGTATGCAAGGACGATTGCATGGGGTTGTGTTCGCAATGCGGGCAGGATCTTAATAAGGGCCAGTGCGACTGCCCTGCGGATGATGTGGATCATCCCTTTGCGAAATTGAAGGATTTGAAGTTGAATTAACGGCTTCCTTTGAAGACAGGAGTATAAAGAAATGGCAGTTCCCAAGAGAAAGACCAGTACATCGAAACGCAATATGCGGAGAGCGCACGACAGCGTCGGCGTATCCGCAATGAGCGAATGCCCGGATTGCGGCGAGATGATGCGTCCGCATCACGCTTGTCCGCATTGCGGCCATTACAAGGGTCGCGAGGTAGTGGCGAAAGACGAGGATTAATGTCCGCGTCGGACGCAAATATTCCCCGTATACTGGTGGATGGGCATGGCGGTGATCATGCCCCTGATATGGTCGTTGATGCACTGGCTTCGCTGCTGAAGAAGCGGCGAGGCCAGCTGCATTTCGGTATCGTCGGTATCAGTGACGTCCTCCTGCCAGCCCTCGAGTCGAGAGGGATCGCCTCCCAGGTGGAGCTTGTCCCCGCGACCGAGGTCGTTGATATGTGCGAGGGACCGGCCATGGCTGTGCGTCGCAAGAAGGACTCCTCCATGCATGTCGGTGCGCGTATGGTGCGCGACGGCCACTGGGATGCGCTGGTCAGCGCCGGGAATACCGGTGCCCTGATGGCTATCTCGAAGCTGATCCTGAAGACCTTGCCCGGTATTGACCGGCCCGCGATTGCCTCGATGATCCCGGGTGTGAAGGGTGGGAGCACGCTGCTGCTCGACTGTGGCGCCAATGTTGATTGCACCTCCAACCACCTGGTTCAGTTTGCCGTGATGGGATCGTGCTATATGAAGGCCGCCGAGGGGATCGAATCTCCCCGTGTCGGCGTTCTGAATATCGGACATGAGGACATCAAGGGTACCGATGTGGTCAAGGTGGCAGCATCGGAGTTGCGCGAATCGCCGCTTAATTTTACCGGCAATGCAGAGGGGACCGATATCTTTGCAGGCAAGTTCGACGTGGTGGTCTGCGACGGCTTCGTCGGCAATGTCGCACTGAAGGCGATGGAGGGTGCGGCCGGCTTTATCCGTTACCATCTGAAACATGAACTGACCCGCAACCCGATTACCCGGGCCGGTACCCTGTTTGTTCGTTCGGCACTGCAGCGCTTCCGTTCCGCCATCGATCCCGACGAATACAATGGTGCACCGCTTCTGGGTCTCAACGGCATTGTTGTGAAGAGTCACGGATCCGCCGGCAGTCATGCCTATGCCAATGCAATCGAGGTGGCCCGGCGCGAGGTCGAGTCAAATCTGAGTAGTATGATTGTCGATTCGATGAATGCGCTGGTGACCGAGTAGATGGGTGTGTATGTCCATATCGCTGGTCTGGGGGGGTATCTTCCCGAATGTGTCATGACGAACCAGGATCTGGAAAAACGGATTGACACGACCGATGCCTGGATCGTGGAACGGACCGGTATCCGCGAACGTCACATTATCGATGAGTCGAAGCACACCTCAGATCTTGCCGTGGAGGCAGCAAAACAGGCGCTGTCGGATGCGGGTATGCAGATTGATGATATGGATGCGCTTGTTGTCGCCACCACCACGCCCGATATGGTGTTTCCCTCGACCGCCAGTATCACCCAATACAAGCTCGGCGGAGAGGGCTTCCCAGCATGGGATATCCAGGCAGTCTGCTCGGGCTTTGTCTACGGATTGGCGCAACTCGATGGCATGATGCGGGCTGGCATGTTTCGCCGCGTGCTGTTGATTGGCGCAGAATCGATGTCGCGTATCCTTGACTGGAGTGACCGTTCTACCTGCGTGCTGTTTGGCGATGGCGCGGGTGCCGTTGTGTTGGAAGCGCGGGAGGAGGAGGGGGGTGTGATCGGTTCCGTACTGCATGCCAATGGCTCCTACCGCGATCTTTTGAAGGCTTCGCATGCGCATCCCGGAGCACACCCCGATCTGGAGATCGATATGCATCTTGATTCCGCCGGTGTGGCGGCTGTCGAGATGCGAGGCAACGAGGTGTTTCGCACGGCGGTCAACAAGCTGGGCGAGGTGGTTGGCGAGGTGCTGAATCGGTACGACCTGGAAGCTCGCGATGTGGACTGGCTGATTCCTCATCAGGCCAATATCCGAATCATTAGCGCCACGGCCAGAAAATTGAAGCTGGATATGGAGCGCGTGGCGGTGACGGTGGATCGTCATGCCAATACATCCTCGGCCAGCGTACCGCTGGCGATGAACAGTTTTTACCGCGAGGGCCGTTTCCGGAAAGGGCAGCTTCTTCTGCTCGAGGCCTTTGGGGCAGGATTTGCATGGGGAGCCAATCTGGTTCGCTGGAGCAAGGATTCGTTCCCCGACACAGGAGGTGAATGCTGAATACGGAACTCGCTTTTCTCTTTCCCGGTCAGGGCTCCCAGAGCGTGGGCATGTTGTCTTCCCATCTGGAGCAGGAGAGTGTGGTCGCGGATACCTTCTCTGAAGCCTCGGATGCAGTCGGATACGATGTTCGCGCACTGGTGATGGATAATCCCGATGGCAGGTTGGATCAAACCGAATATACACAACCGGCCCTGCTGACCGCTTCCACGGCGCTACTTCGACTGTGGCGTGCGCGTGGCGGTGTCGAGGCAGGTCAGCTCGCAGGTCACAGCCTGGGTGAATACTCGGCGCTGGTAGCCGCCGGAAGCCTTGCATTCGATGATGCCGTCAGGCTGGTCTCCTTTCGCGGGCGTGCCATGAGCGAAGCCGTGCCACAGGGCATGGGGCGCATGGCGGCGATCCTTGGTCTGGATGATGATCAGCTGACAGCACTGTGTGAACAGGCCTCCGATACGGAGGAGAAGGTATGGGCTGCGAACTTTAACTGTCCGGGGCAGCTTGTTGTGGCTGGCCACGCAGACGCCGTGGACCGCCTGATTGATCTTGCCAAGGGGAGCGGTGCCAAGCGGGCGCTGCCGCTGGCGGTCAGTGCGCCGTCACATACGCCGTTAATGCAACCCGCCGCCGATGCCATGGCAGAACGCTTGAGCGAGGTAAACGTTTCCGATCCCGACAGGCCGGTATGGAGCAATGCATGGGCCAGGCCGGTGTCCCGTGCTGATGAGGTGCGTCAGGCGCTGGTGGAGCAGCTGGTCTCTCCGGTATGCTGGACCGACACCATACGCCATATGCGCAAGGCCGACGTATCCAGGGCCGTTGAAATGGGACCGGGCAAGGTGCTGGCAGGACTGGTGAAACGCATTGACCGCAATATCAACGTGTTTCCAACTGATGAACCAGCACGTATGATCGAAAGTCTTGAGTCCGTAGCAGGGAGTGGAGATTGAGTGAACAACGTACAGCGCTGATAACTGGAGCGAGTCGCGGTATCGGCTATGCCATCGCCGAACACTTGGCTGGCCAGGGTTACCATCTGGCAATCTGCGGTACCCGCGAAGCCACCATTCAGGAGGCAGCTGAACGTCTGGCCACCTCGGGGATCGAGGTGCATGCCCATGCTGTTGATGTCTCCCAGCAGGAGCAGGTACAGCAACTCGTGCAGCAGACCGTGAAGGATTTCGGACGTCTTGACGTACTGGTCAACAATGCCGGGATTACGCGTGACGGACTGGCCATGCGGATGAAGGCAGAGGACTGGCAGCAGGTGATCGATACTAACCTCTCTTCGGTGTTTTATGCATCGCAGGCCGCAATCAAGCCGATGATGAAGGCAAAATCGGGACGTATCATCAACATCTCATCTGTCGTCGCCTCGATGGGAAATCCCGGCCAGTTGAACTATTGCGCCAGCAAGGGTGGTATTGATGCCATGACCCGTTCGCTGGCGCGCGAGGTCGGGGCGAGGGGGATCACGGTCAATGCCGTGGCGCCGGGATTTATCGCCACCGACATGACTGCGGAGCTGGGTGATGAGCTCACTGCAAAACTGGTGGATCAGGTGCCGCTGGGGCGTCTGGGCAGTGCTGCCGATGTGGCGGCTGCAGTGGCGTTTCTGGCCAGTCAGGAGGCAGCATACATCACCGGTCAGGTGCTGCATGTGAATGGCGGTATGTATATGTAGGTTTGTACCGGAGGCGATGGCAGGAGGGTGTTTGGGCCTGTCAGACTTCGGGATGGAATGCCGGCGGTAGTAAAGAAATGTTGCCGGTGCCGCACAGATTTTTTACAGATGCACAAAAGCGGCTTGTGCAAGGTGTATGGCTATGATAGAAGCCGCACCAATTTCATATGTGGAGGACATATATGTCTGCAGAGATTGAAGCAAAAGTCATCAAGATCGTCGCTGATCAGCTGAATGTGGATGAGAGCGAGATCAACCCGGATTCCTCTTTTGTCGATGATCTGGGCGCTGATTCGCTTGATACCGTTGAGCTTGTGATGGCATTTGAGGAGGAGTTTGGCATCGAGATTCCTGATGAGGATGCCGAAAAGATTCAATCCGTTCAGAACGCTATCGATTATATCGCTGCCAAAGCTGAATAACCCATGAAAAGACGTGTTGTCGTTACCGGCATCGGGCTGGTGACGCCGCTGGGTGTTGGAACAGATAACACCTGGAAGGCTCTGATTAAAGGAAAGTCCGGTATAGGGCGTATTACTCGCTTTGATGCCGAAGCCAAGGGGATGCCGAGCCAGATTGCCGGCGAGGTGCCCGGCTTTGATATCGAGGCGTATGTAAACCGCAAGGATGCCCGGAAGATGGACACCTTTATCCAGTACGGTGTAGCGGCAGCGCAGATGGCTCTCGAACAGTCGGGCTTGGTGGTTTCGGATGAGAATGCCGAGCGCGTCGGTGTGATCATTGGTTCCGGTATTGGTGGCCTTCCTGCCATCGAGGAGACGATGCGTGCCTACGAGCAGGGCGGTGCTCGCAAGATCTCCCCTTTCTTTATCCCAAGGACCATCATCAATATGGTTTCCGGCTGGGTCTCCATGCTGACCGGGGCAAAGGGACCCAATTCGGCCACGGTCACGGCCTGCGCCACTGGTACGCATGCGATTGGTGATGCCTTCGAGGTGATTGCACGGGGCGAGGCCGATGCCATGCTGGCCGGTGGTACCGAGTCTTGTGTATGTGAGCTGGGTATCGGCGGTTTCTGTGCATCCAAGGCGCTTTCCACCCGCAATGATGAACCTGAGCGCGCATCCCGTCCGTGGGATGCCGGGCGCGACGGATTCGTCATGGGCGAGGGTGCTGGCGTGTTGATGCTGGAATCTCTGGACTCGGCCAAGGCTCGCGGAGCCGATATTCTCGGTGAAGTGGTCGGTTACGGCATGTCCGGCGATGCCTATCATATGACAGCTCCTGCGCCGGAAGGAGAGGGTGGCGTTCGCTGTATGAAGGCGGCCCTTGCCTCGGGCGGTATCGATATCGAGAACGTGGACTACATCAACGCACACGGCACCTCCACGCCGGCGGGCGATCTGGCCGAGACACAGGGTATCAAGGCCGTGTTCGGCGATCATGCCCGTTCCCTGATGGTCTCTTCCACGAAATCGATGATCGGTCATCTTCTTGGTGCTGCAGGTGGTGTTGAGGCGGCCTTTACCGTGCTGGCCGTCCACCATGATACGGCCCCACCGACGATCAATCTCGACGATCCCGATCCCGAGTGCGATCTCGACTACGTGCCGAATGAGGCACGTCGGGCGAAGATCGATGTGGCGATCTCCAACTCGTTCGGATTTGGTGGCACGAACGCATCGGTTGTGATCAGGAAGTTCCGTTAACCGCGGCAGTGATCCTGCTTGATTGAATAAAGGGCGCATGAATGCGCCCTTTGTCTTTTCGTTCTGACCATTGTTCTCCGTTTTGGCGACGCGATAGAGTGGCGGCATGACGATGCTTGAAATGGATACACGATCGCTGCCTTCATCCTCCCGTAAGCGGGAGCGCCCAGCCGGGGTGTTGGTCTGAGATGCGGATTCTCCTGATCGAGGATGACCCGATGATTGGACGAAGCCTTCGACAGGCGTTGAAGGATGACGGTATGGCGGTGGACTGGGTCAAGGACGGAGAGAACGGACTGCTCTCGTTCGAATCCGGCCAGTACGGACTCGTACTCCTTGATCTCGGCCTGCCGCGCAGGTCCGGTTTTGAACTGCTCAGACATATCCGGGGGCGCGGTGATCAGACCCCCTTGATCATTATCACCGCTTGGGACAAAACCGATGATCGCGTGCAGGGCCTTGATCTCGGCGCAGATGACTTTCTCGTAAAGCCTTTTGAGTTCAAGGAGCTGTCCGCCAGAATGCGGGCGGTTCTGCGCCGAAACGCCGGCCATGCCATTTCGACCATCGGGAATGGCGAGATTGCGCTCAATCTTGCCACGCACGAGGCGAGTTACCGCGGAAAAACGGAGCGTTTGCCTCCCCGGGAGTTCGCACTGCTCCACGCGTTGGTCGAGCATCCCGGCATGATTCTCTCCCGCAGCCAGCTTGAAGATCGTTTGTACGGTTGGGATGAAGAGGTGGAGAGCAATGCGGTCGATGTTCTGATCTACTACCTTCGCAAGAAATTCGGCAACGAGATGATCCGCAATGTCCGTGGAGTGGGCTGGATGGTGGCCCGGGAACCATGATGTCACTGAAAAGGCGACTGATCGTCTGGCTGATTGCCTTGCTGACCGTTGTGGGGCTGCTTGCCGGAGCAATCTCCTATTGGCTGGCAAGTAGCGAGGCCAATATGCTGCTCGATCATCAGTTGCGCCAGATTGCCCGTGGTGTCGGTAGCGTTCCTCTGTCGTCAACGCCACGTCCCCGGACCTCACAGAGCGATGAAGAGCGAGAGAACGATTTCGCCATTCAGGTATGGGGACATGATGGCACTCTGACAGGCACAACGCATCCGGGATTTGCGCTTCCACGTCAACACAACGAGGGTTTTTCGCATGTCGATGTCAACGGCCAGACATGGCGTGTCTATACCCGGATAGAAGCGACCCGTACCGTGCAGGTATCGCAATGGGAAGAGGTGCGTGGCGAGATCGCCACTCACGCCGCCATACGGGGAATGCTTCCGGTGATTGTATTGATGCCGCTGACCTGGCTGCTGGTTGTCTTTGCCATCGAACGTATTCTGAAGCCACTTAAGGCGGTCACGCATGCGGTGACACGCCGTGATGCAGCCACACTGGAGCCCCTGCCCGTTAACGGCGTGCCCGAAGAGATTGTGCCGCTGATCGATGAGATGAATGCATTGCTGGCACGTCTTCGCGAGGCGCTACGCTCTCAAAAGGAGTTTCTGTCGGATGCGGCGCATGAGTTGCGTACCCCCCTTACAGCACTCCAGTTACAGCTGCAGAACCTCGTTTCCCATCAGCAACGGGAGGATACCGACGCCTGTATCGACGAGATGCGACGCGGGCTGCGGCGAGCCTCCCGTCTGGTCGAACAGTTGTTGAAGATGGCCCGTTCAGAGTCTATGCAAACCAATAGGCGCGAAGCAGTGAATCTGGAGTCGGTGGCGAAGTCGACCATCGCCGACCTGCTGCCACTTGCCGAGGAGAAGGGGATTGATCTCGGTATGGTACGGAACGAACCGGTCACGATCATGGCTCATTCAGATGATATCCGCACCCTGATTGAAAACCTGATCGATAACGCCATTCGCTATACCCCATCGTGTGGCCGGGTTGATATCGATGTCATGCGTGACACTGATTCGGCTTCGGTCACCGTCACCGATACCGGTCCCGGCATTCCGGACGAGCTGCTGCCGAGGGTGTTTGATCGTTTCTTCCGTGTTGCCGGTCAGGATATCGAAGGAAGCGGTATCGGACTTGCGATCGTCAAGGCGATCGCCGATCACGAAGGCGCGGATGTGATAATCAGTAACCGGATTGATGAAGAAGGCCTTTCCGCCCGGGTGGTTTTTTTCCATATAGCCTGAATCCGGAGGTGTCCTCAATTACCTCGTTTCGCTTGATTGGATATGTTGGCCGCCGGTTCGCCGAGCAGGATCGATAGGGCCACCTGCTGTTCAAGAAGGCTCTGTTGCAGAGATAGTTCCTTGATACGTTTGGTCAGGTAGGCATTTCGAATGGTGCTGTAGTTCAGCAGTTTCATGTTACCGGCAAGAAGGGCCTTGAATGCCTTCTGCTTCACCTCCTTCAGCTTGGGAATATAGTGCTGCATGCGCTGCCATAGGTGGAAGGCGATGGTTTGGTCACGATGAATCCTGGAGATATCGACTATCGTGCTGGCCATTCTCGCATTGAACTCCTCGTGCAGCTTGTCTCGCGTGGCCCGGGCGGTGGCAATATTGCCGCGATTGATGTTCAGGACCGGTAGACTCATATTGATCAAGGGTCCGATCGACCAGACACCGCTGGTATCGCGTTGTCGACTCAGGCCGATGCTGACATTGGGGAATTGGGAGAGGATGGCCTGCCGTAGCCGTGCATTCTGGCTTTTGTAGCCGTGGCGCAGGGCGATCAGGTCCGGCCGAAAGTCGGCTAGGTGATTGATCGCCTTTTTCAGCCTTGCCTCAGTCATGGCATGGTACTTCTCTTTCATCTTTGCCAGGTGAAGGTCGACATCGGGTGAAACCCCTAGCAGGAGCGCCAAATTCATCCGGGTCTTGTTCAGTTTCCTTTGGGCATCGGTGAGAGCGCTTTTGACATCCAGCAGCGAACCCAGCGCGATGCCTAACTGGTCGAGTGTGGTGTTATGACGCATCAGGAGTCCCTGTACGTGCTCGTATAGGGTGCTGGCTTGGTCATTCTGCTTCTTCAGCAGCGCGACCAGTTTTTGCTGGATATGCTGACGGATAAACAGGATCCGAGCCTGCTGAACGACCTGCCACTCCTGCCAGAGGATGTCCATCGATACCTGTTGTACCGTTGCCCGGCCCGCATCTATTTTGGCATGACGCGTGATCAGGCTTCGGATATTAAAGCCTAGGTTGTAGGTATAGCCGTTGACCAGTTGCGGGTCGCTGTTGCCTGTCGTTTTCTGCTGCTCTGCACCGAACTTGGGATCGGGAAGTAACCCGGCGGCAAACAGTTGTGCACGGGCTACGTGCATCTTTTTTCGCGTAGCTTTCAGTTGCGGGTTATTGAGCACGGCCAGGATCGAAATCTCCATTTCGTCCAGTCCGTCCTGGAGATCGACCGTATAACGCTTCTGTTCTCCGAACAGGCGTGCGTAGTGGGGTGCGTCGATATGGACGGTGAGTGCGTCTAGCTTTCCAGAAAGCGGTGAGGAGGTTTGCAGCGGCTTGGCATGATAATGGGCACAGCCACTGCTCACGGCCAGCAGGCAGATGGTCAACCAGCTCCGAAGGTGTTGGCCGATCATGCGAGTTCCTCTTGGTTCGAGCGTCCAAGCTTCAGATGTAACAGCATGCCGTAGAGCAGAGGTACGATCATCAGAACCAGAGGCAGCTGCACCACAAGGCCCGAGATGATGGCAATGGCCATGGGTTGCTGCATGGCGGAGCCCTGTCCGATATCCATGGCGAGCGGAAGCAACGCCAGGATAGCCGCGAAGGTGGTCATGGCAATCGGTCTCAGACGCATCTGACCGGCTTCGATGATGGCGTCCCGGAACGGCGTGCCGCTGCGGATTAGAACATCATATTCCGAGAAGTAGAAGATAGAGACCTCGGTAACAATACCGATGATCATGGTCATGCCCATCATGGCGGTAATATTCAGTTCGGTGTTGCTAACCCAGAGGCCAATGAAAACCGCGGCGGTTGCCAGCAGCGGGGCGCTCATGATGGCCAGTGCGAGCAGCAGGTCTTCATAGAGATACAGAAGTAACAGGAATATCAATGCAATGGCGGCCCCGAATACAACCATCATCCCCTTGAAGGCAATCTGTTGTTGATGGTAGAGGCCGCCAAGCTCGTAATACGTGCTGATTGGCAGCAGCCCTTTTTGTCTTAGGATATGTTTCACATCGCGGAGCACCGATCCCATATCCCGGCCGCTGATACGGGCGGTGACGGCGACCATACGCTTCATGTCGTCGCGAACGATTTGCGGCTGGCCGGTCAGTCGCCGGATAGAGGCGATGCGTTTGAGCTGGTAGCGATGTCCATCGGGTGCACGAAGCCAGAGATGGTCCAGACTCCGTATTCGATGACGGATACTGCCCGGAACCCATACCCGGATGCCGACCATCTTGATGCCCTGACGGACCTTGGTGGTTACGAGGCCGGAGTAGTAGGCTTTCAACTGACGCGTTACGTTTTGGGGATTAACTCCTTCTAGTGCCGCTTTGTCACGTTGAATGCGGATGCTGATCGCATCCCCGGCTACCACGATGCCGTTGCGTACGTCGACGATGCCATCGATCTTTGAGATGGCGTGGGCCACCTTCGGGGCTGTGCTCATTAGTTTTTTGTTGTCAGTATCGAAGAGCTTGATCTCAACCGGTTGAGGCACGGCTGTCAGGTCGCCGATCAGGTCCTCCATCAGTTGTGCCATGTCGATATCAAGTCCCGGCACATCATGCGTGATACGCTGGCGTACCTCGGCCATGATCTGTTCTACCGGTCGGCGCGGAAATGGCGTAAGCCGGATGAAGAAATCTCCTTGATTGGCTTCCGTGAGACCACCGCTGAGTTGCGCGCCGGTACGTCGCGAGTAGGTAGCGATACCGTTGGTATGCTGCAGGATATTTTCCACCTGTCGAAGAAGGCGATCGGTTTCACTCAGGGAGGTGCCTGGTGGAGCGCGGTAATCGAGAATAAACCCGCCCTCGTCCATGTGTGGCATAAAACCGCTGCCGGTCTGCTGCCAGCCGATATAGCCGAGCAATAGAAGCGGAATGAGTCCGACAAATACCTTCCATGGGCGATCCTGCAATCGGGACATCAAATGGACGTATCGTTTCAGAAAGTACTGCGTGATTCGTCCTCCATCCGTCTTCTTCCCGTCACGTTCGTTCAACAGACGTGCCGCGAGCAGTGGCACGACCATCCAGGCGAAGAAATAGGAGATAATCAGAGAACTGGCCATGGTGAGTGAGAGCGCCTTGAAAAAGGCCCCGGTAACGCCGGACAGGAAAGCTAACGGCAGAAAGATGATGATGGTGGCCATGGATGAGCCGGTTAGCGGTCTGGAGAAGTCCTGCATGGCCGCCTGGATGATCTCACGGTGGTGCCCATCCTGTTGGCGTAATCGGCTGATGATGTGTTCGACCATGACGATAGCATCGTCGATGACAAGCCCGACCGCGGCGGCCATGCCGCCCAGTGTCATAATATTGAAACTCATATGAAGCACGAACAGCAACAGGATCGTGGCTGCCATGACGGCAGGCACGATGAGCATGGAGATCAGCGTTAGTTTGAGGCTCCGGAGAAAGAAGAGGATTAGAGCAGCGGCGAGGATGACACCAATGATAATGGCATCCCGGACACTGGCGGCTGATTCGACGATCAGTTGGCTTTGGTCGTACCAATTGTGGATCTTGATGCCTACGGGGAGCTTGTCGCGAATCCTGTGTAGGTGTTGACGTACCTTGTGAATAATAGAAACGGTGTTACCGCCAGGTTGCTGGTAGACCTGAAGCAGAACGGCGTTTCGTCCTGCGGCAGTAACCCGCAACCATTGTGGCTTGGTGGCTGCGCGTACGGTAGCGATATCCTCCAGTCGGACCAGTCCGTTGGCACCGCTGCGTAATACGGTGCTGCGCAACGAATCAAGATCCCGAATACGGGTGTCCGACAGCATCAGATAGAGTTTGAAGTGGTCCTCGATCCGTCCGACGGATTGAAGTACGTTGGCGGCCGAGAGTGCTTTCACTACATCGGTGAGCGTCAGACCATAGGCGGTCAATCGTGCCGGATCGACATCCACTCTCAATTCCGATATGCCACCACCCAACACGCGGATTTTGGCGACTCCGGAGATTTCGGAGAGAAGCGGTGCCAGCTGATATTTGGCGACGTCGCGGATCGCTACCTGATCAAGCTTTTTCGAGGTAAGACTGTAGGCCGCGACGGGGAATACGGTAGGATCCATGCGCCTGGCATTGAAGCTGGTGCCAGGCGGAAGTGAGGAGAGGAGGCGATTGACGGCCGATTCGGATTGTTGCAGGGCCATCGGCATATTGGAGCCCCAGTCAAAATTGACCGAGACCTCCGCGCTGCCGCGGCTGGTGGTTGAACGGATGTGACGAACGCCCGGGACAGAGCGGAGTGCTTGCTCCACCGGTCGAGTGACGGCCACCTCCATCTGTTCGGCCGGCCGATCGCCGACGTTCAGATTGACAACGATGCGGGGAAAATTGACGTGAGGGAACAGCGCGACGGGAAGCCTGAAGGCGCTGGCGATCCCGCCGATGGCCAGGATGATCAGCAGGAACAGAATCGATGTGCGATGACGAAAGGCCCAACGCGACAGGTTCATGGCGTGTGCTCGCGTACCTTCATGCCGTCGGAGAGTTCGTAATTGCCTAGGATTACAACATGCTCGCCCGCATGGAGTGGGCCGTGTACCGCCGTTTTGCCGTTTTCGCTAAGCACGGTCTCGATGTTGATACGTCGTGCCTTATGCTTCCGTATGATGAACAGGTAATCACCCTGGCTGTCATGCAGTACGGCACTGTTCGGTACCGTAAGCGCTCCTGAAACGGTGTTCAGTGTGATGATGGCTTCCACCTGCATGCCGGGAGTGAAGTTGCGGGTCTGTTCGTTTTGAAGCAGGACAACGGCATCAACCAGACGCGTTTTCGGATCGATGACCCGGTGCATGGAGGCGATGTCGCTTTCGGCCGTCACCGTCTTGTCGAAGACCGATTCCAGATGTACCGGCATTCCCTGACGGATATGTTTGCTCTCCTCAGGTTCCGAGCCGACGATCACCTTGAGGCGATCGCTGCGCCCCAGGATCAGAAGCGTACTTCCTGCGCTGACCCGCTGCCCCCGCTTGACCGCGACGCTCGATACGATACCGCTGAAAGGGGAACGAATGATATCGAGCGCATTGTTGACGCCCTGATCCTCCATCTGGGTGACTTGGTTTTCAGCATCGGCAAGGTTCTTCTTGGCGGCCGTAATCTGGGCCTGTGTGGCGAAGTGCTGATCGTACAGCTCTTTAAGACGTTTCAGGTTCTTCTTGGCATAGTTGCGTGCGTTGATGGCCTGACGGTAGGCTTTAAGGCCCGAAGCGGAGGTTCTGATTTGGGCCAGCACATCGCCTTTACGGACGGGTTGTCCCGGCATCACCGAAAGGTGGACGATCTGGCCTGCATGAGCCGAGTTGATGTTGCTGAGCCAGGCATTATCGAAACCCACCTTGCCGTAGGCCTTCACCGTTTTTGAAATATCCTCTCTGGCGACGGCGACGCTTTTGACCAATACGGAGGATGACTGCTCGCCGGCATGTGCCAAACCCGGCTGCAGAGCGCAAAGGAGAACAAGCCATATCAAACCAACCAGATGTGTCACTGTGCTCGGGGCCGTCTTCATCGTTTCCTTTCCATCATCATCTCCATACCGGCACAGCGTGGAGAGAAACAGTTAGCAGAGAATTAGAAGGTGACGGGTGTTTCATTTTCTTGCGCGGCGAACCGTTTGAGTGACGGAACGATGTTCGACATGAATTACATCCATAACTCCGAAGGGTTCCGCTGTCGCCGTATCGACTGGCCTGCCGGTTCACCCGCCGCGCATGACTGCTTTGCTGCGATGCCGGAGCACTTCTCGGCCCTCCTGGAGGATTCTGGAGGAGGTGGCAGACAGTATCTCTGTTCACGCAGTGGCTTCCGTCTCCATCTTCCGCCGGAAGGTGCATCGCCGGATGCCGCAGAGGATTTCTTCTCGTCATGGCAAAGACATCTGGCTGACGGCGTTCAACATGAGTCGCCGGGAATCCGCTGTCTCATCTATGCCTCGTATGAGGCCGGTAGACTGCTTGAGGTGTTGCCACGACCAAAGAGTACGCCGCCCGTCGCCTTGCTGTGGCTGCTGTTTCCCGACTGGAGCATCTGTTTTGATACCGATACAGAATCTGTCTACCTCTGTTCGAACGGAAAAAACGAGGGGCTCGACGAACTGGAGGCTATGCTGCGATCATCGGTCTCCCGGAGCAGGAAGGTTCCCGGCGTCGTGATTGGCGAGATCCATCAGGGCGATCCTGCTGCCTATATGCAGGCGGTGGAACGGACAAAGGCGTACATTGCCGCCGGAGATATCTTTCAGGCGAATATCGCCCGTTTCTGGCAGGCCGCACTGCCAGATGAGCAGGGCGCGGCCCTCTATGGTCGTCTGCGGACTGTCAATCCGGCACCGTTTTCCGCCTTTCTTCGTGTGGAGACGGAAGCTGAGAGCATGCAGCTTATTTCCGCTTCGCCGGAACGACTCTTCCGGTTGCACCCGGACGGATGGGCGGATACCCGGCCGATTGCCGGTACGCGCAGGCGCGCATCAGGTGAGAAGGATGGTGCGCTGGGCGATGAGCTGCTGTTGTCCGAAAAGGAGCGGGCCGAGCATATCATGCTGCTGGATCTGGAGCGAAACGATCTGGGGCGTGTCTGTCGACCCGGCAGCGTGGAGGTGAACGAGTGCATGGTAATCGAGCGCTACAGCACGGTGCAGCATATCGTCTCCAATGTCCGGGGCGAGCTGGCCGAGGGAAGGGATGCGGTTGATCTGTTCCAGGCCATGTTTCCCGGCGGTACCATCACCGGTTGTCCGAAGGTGCGCTGCATGGAGGTCATTCACGAGATGGGGGATCGGGCTCGTGGTCCCTATACCGGCGGTATCGGTTATGTCGGTTGGGACGGCAGTGCCGATATGAACATCCTGATCCGCACCTTTTGGTTGTACCGTAACCGACTGCACTGGGCGGCGGGCGCAGGGATCGTAGCCGACTCCTCGCCGGTGTTTGAGTTGGAGGAGGCAGGATACAAGGCCGAGGGGCTGCTGCGGGCGATTCGTTAGCCTATTCGGAGATACCGTTCATGCGCATCGGTCGGCCGCTCAGGCGCGGATAGATCAGTTCAAAGCAAAGCGATGCGAGGAAGGCTCCGGCGAATATCCAGATGGCACGCGGTTGATCCGTATAGGTCCGCAACAGCAGTACGGTCAGTGAAGCAAGACAAGCGAAGCAGGCAAGGGCCGGAATCCACCATTTTGCACCGATCTCACGTGCCAGCCATGTGGCTGCTGCGTTGGTGACGGCGAAGATCAGCAGAAAGCCGGCGCTAGCAATAATGGCAATGGCGGTCAGGTCGATGAGGTTGGCGATTAGCAGCGACAGGATGGCGACCGCCAGCACGCCGGCGACAGGTTTGTTCCATACCTTGCGGTCTAGCAGGTCCGGCAGCTCACCGTCCATGGCCAGCACGTATCCAAGGCGGGCATTGCCGTAGATGGTCGCATTGATGGCCGAGAGCGTGGCCAGTAGGGCGGCAATGGCGACCAGCGTGAACCCGGCGTCTCCCAGTGCGGGCTTGGCCGCCTCCGCCAACACGAAATCCTTGACCTGCGGTACCAGTGATTCCGGCACGGTGCCGACGACGACATAGGCCACAAGAGCATAGAGCAGGACGACCAAGATGACGGAGCCGTAGAAGGCTAGCGGCAGTGTACGCTCCGGATTGCGGACATCTTGGGCGGCATTGGCGATCAGTTCGAAGCCTTCGTAGGCGACGAAGATGATCATCCCGGCTACGACGATACCGAGTGTATCGGTATGGGGTACATCGCCCGAGGAGGGGAGATGGATAAAGAAGAAGCCGGAGACAATGACCACCGACAGGATTAATAGTTTGGCGGCGACGATCACCGTTTCTGATTTTCCGACGAAATCGGCATTGAAAAGGTTAATGGCAGCCGGAACGACAATGGCAGCGCTGATCAGGGTGTGTCTGAGCCAGGGGATATCGCCATCGCTGAAAAAGGTCAGGGCATAGGAACCGAAGGCGACGGCATAGAGCGAGATGGTGACCAGATAGCTTAGCCACAGGACGAGATTAACGGCCCCGGTGGCGAGATCGATGCCGAAGGCCTTATCGATAAAGTAGACCGTGCCACCCTGATTCTGGAAATGGACGGAAAGTTTGGCATAGGAGTAGGAGGTAAGTAGCGCCACGCTGCCGGCAATGAGAAACGCGATCGGGGTGGCCGTATGGGCCAGCGATACCGCCTCGCCGAGTACAGCGAAGATGCCGCCACCGATCATACCGCCGATGCCGATGGAGAGGGCGCCGGGCAGTCCGATACCGCGGGATGATTTGTCCCGGCCGGCGGAATCGCTGTTCATGGGCTGCCTTGTGGATCGTTCATGGTGTGCAGTCTACACTGATCGGCTTGATTCGGGAGGAGAGAAGCGAAAGGTGACTCAGAGGAGATGATCAGACACGCGGCACAAACCGGCATGACGCGCCTTCTGATGGCGCTGAATCGCCATTACTGTCGTTTGTGGCAGAGACTTCCGGAAAATGTACGGATGCTACCTGACGGCCCTGTGATTCTGGTGGGCAATCACCGTGCCGGGGTCGATCCGTTACTCGTCCAGGCTGCTGTCAATCGCCCGCTTTCGTTCCTGATGTCGAGGGAGTATTACCGCAACATGTGGTACGCCCGCTGGCTGTTCGGACTGGCCGGTGTCATCCCGGTGACCCCGGGCGGATCCAATCGTCATGCACTGTCGACTGCCATTGAAGCCGTACGTGCCGGATCGGCCCTCTGCATCTTCCCGGAGGGGGGAGCCAATCCGCCGATCCCGATGCGAAAGCTCTACCCGGGTGCCATTGTCATGGCTGCGGAAACCGGTGCACCGATTATTCCGTTCCGCGTTACGGGTGTTTGGCCCTTCGATCACCAGCGCCTATGGCCGCCCTTCCTGAAGCGGGGAAGGGCGAAGGTGATCTTCGGAAAGATTCTCCATGTTCCTGAAAAAAGATTGAATAAAGAGGAGATACGCAATCTTACGAAAGTAATGCGCGAGGCGATTCTATCGGCTGAACGATAAACCTTTGCATGCTGCCTTGATTTATTGGCTATTTGCATTTTGAGGTTGGATCGTCGTCATTGTGATGACTCACCATCCCCGCCCCCGGAGGGGTCTACCTCGGCATCGAGGAAGCGTTTGAAGTAGGGATTACCCCGTAGCGCCTCGATCCGTTCGGCGGAGCCAGCCAAGACTCCGTTGATGTGCTGAACGAACTCGGATGCGAGCTTGTTCAGCACGATGCGCCGATGGGTGTGATGCAACCTCAAAATGCAAATAGCCACAACTCCTTACGTGATTTGCGACCAACCCTATCTTCTGATTTTGGCTACCAAGTCCTGAATAAGGGGGGTATTTCGCGTTTATTCGACTCGCACATGTGAACAGGTTGATGTTTTGTGATAGGCGTCACAGAAAAAAACGGCGGAGACACAATGCTCCGCCGTCTCAATCACCCCATGGGGTATAAAGCCTACTTGCCGGAACTACGCGCCCGACCCCAGCCCGAACTCCACCTTAAAATTCGTCGCATTCACTCGCGGCACCACGCGATTGCAATCCTTTTCGAGACTGACAACCCCGTACCTCTCAAGCGTTCTGAGGGTGCGTGAAAGGTTCGGCTTCTTCCTGCCGGTTAGTGCCTCCAGCTCACCAAGCGAATGGGGGGATTTCTCGATAATGACCTTCAACAGCTCCTGATTCTCGGCACCAAGCACCTGAGCCATCGAACCCAGAGACTCAAACCACACCTTCGGCTCACCCTTCTTGGGCTTGTAATCGCCTTTGGCGATGGCAATCGTCCTTTTAATATAGTCCGGCTTGGACATGATCCCAACCTTGATTGTTTTCCGCATCATCTCTTCTCTCCTGCGATCAACTTTTCAACCTGCTCCCAGAAGTATTCCATCAACCTTCCAGCAGACTCGAACTCATACGGCGACACCTTCTCGCGCATATGCTGGTGATCCCATGTTACTTTTCTGGCCCCGTATTTTTTCCTTTGCGGCTTGAACGCATGCGCATTGTCGATGCCAAAAATCCGCCTATTCGATGCATCATGTAAGGTGAGAGCGTACTTAATCCCGTGAGGGATACTTTCACTCTGATCCACCAACCTTACCTCGAACTTTGTCCAATACCCGTTATCCATGGGGAATACCTCCCCATCCAGACTGAGCAACACATCCAGCTCATTATTATCCATGATCCACCTTTGTTATCATCCAATGATAATATCCATGTGCGATTTCCGCAACCCACGAGCCCCATATTCGCCGTCCACCAACGCAAAGAGCCCCGTTCCCGGGGCTCTCACACACGCGATGAGGAGCGTTAATTGCCTCTAGTTGGCCTGCTTCGCCACCTCATGCGAAGGGTGTGCCGGCTTAACAAAACGCAGCACCTTTCCGTTATGGAAGATTCCCGGAGTGCCTTTATAGGCTTCGCGGGAGTATGAGAAGAACTGCCCCGGAAGCTCTTTATACACTGCATTCCTCAATGTCCTCCAGTTCTCCCCCAGTACAAGTTCCGGATGCTTCCTTTCTTTCCTGTCTACAGAAATCATTAACAAGCCATTGATTCTGACATGCCCAAGCCAACCCGACCCGGAGCTGGCATCAGTGACGAAATACGGCATGGACATGACCTTTATTGGCTTCCCTATGTTATCTGGAATCCCCCAAAGACACGGAATGTCTTCACTGCACCCTTTCCCAAACATGTGGGCCACATATGCCCCGAGCTTGTTTTTATTGAAAGGCCCAAGCGTAAATCCCTTTTTACGCAGGACTCGTGCGGACGTGTCTTCTGCGATCTTCACCATATAGGCGTTAGCCTCTTCCGCCGTCTTCTTGGAAGAGATGAATGCATACGTATTGTCATAAGATGCAGGCGGGTGTTGTCCGGCGCTCATAAGGCCCGAAAGGATGAAGCTGGCTATCCCGACGCCTGTTGTAGCGCCACCGATATACCCCGTGGAATGCACTGCGGTAAAAGCCGCTGTGCCGACGCCGGCTTTTATGGCTGCGCCATGCCCCTCCCTGTCCATGGGGGCTGCATCATGAAGAGGGCCGTTCTGCGGATCGGTCAGGCCGACAGCGATAGCCACGTTCATGGCTTCGCTTTTACTATTGTCCTGCCATTGGAGGAATGGCAATGTTTGCCGGCATGAGAGGAATGGGAAGAGCTTTATCGGGTGGCAGACCTCCCGGTGGTGAACCTTCTGGTGGCGGATCTTCCGGTGGCGGATCTTCCGGTGGCGGATCTTCCGGTGGCAGGTTCTCGCATGAAGATGTGAACAAGGGGACGGATGACTAATTCCGCAACATTACCTTTTTGCGCCGGATTCTTGTGGGCATTAAACTTGGGATAATGTTGCACCCAGAGGAGCCCACTTATGGCCCAGGCACAGGTTAAGAAACCACCGTTTTTTATGAGGCAGCGCCTTCTTTACCAGGGGCGCAAGTATGATGTGGCGATCCCCCAGGTAAGGTTGTTTGTAACTTTTACATTGCTTGCTTTCGTTGGGGACGGGGCTCTCTATTTGTTCACCTATCCCATGCTCTCACCGCTCATTATCTTCAGGATTGTTTTAGGCACGATGTTCTGGACAAATATCCTACTTTTGGCCTCTCGTTCCAAGCTGGACAGTGATGGTTGTCTTCCTTGGGAGAAAGTGGTTTTTTTCTTGATTCCTCTAATTTTTATTTGGGCAGTTGCCTCTAATGGAGAAGATTTTAGTTTTTTCACTTTAGTAGGTATAACTGCAGCGTCCATGATTGTGGCCCGCTACATTTTCCCCCGCAGCTACCTGCCATATCTCCGTCATTACTATCCCGGCGATTTCACCGAGCGAGCCCCGACTGGCAAGAAAAAGGGTGGACTGTTGAAGATGGCGAGCAAGGACAAGTCGGAGATCGTCAAGATGACCCGGTGGCAGAAGCTGAAGAAGGCGTTCGAGCAGTCGCCCGAGCAGATTTTTGCTGACGGGAAGGTGAAGTATCCGCTTGTTGGGCAGGATACCGCGATCAATGCATTGCGCCTTGCTGTGCTGGAACATGATGATAATGAGCGCACGCCTCTCTCCATGTTGTTCAGCGGGGCAAGCGGCGTTGGCAAGACTCAGTTGGGCCGCAATTTCGGGGCGGTATCCGGCTTCCCGTTCCGGAAGTTCGATATGGGTAACTTCAAGGGTGAGAATAACGGCGAGGATATCGTCATCAACAAGCTGATTGGTATGCCGAACGGTTATCAGGATTCCGATAAGGGAGGCCTGCTGACCGGCGCCATTGCAGAGAATCCGGAAATCATCCTGCTCTTTGATGAAATGGAGAAGGCGGCATCGGGTGTTTATGACCTTCTGTTGGGTGCGCTGGACCGTGGCTTTATCGAGGATGGTCAGGGCCGCAAGGTGGATTGCTCTGGCGCGATCTTCCTGTTCACGACCAACGTGGGGCGCGATATCGACCCTGACCTTCCCGAAGACAAGATCAGGGACAAGATGGTCCGTGCCGGGTTCCGTCCCGAGTTCATGGGCCGGATTGGTCGTCTGATTCCGTTTCGCCCTCTCTCTGCAGAGGTTGCACGCAAGATCGGTGAGCAGGCGATGGACAGGGAGATCGGGAAGGTTTTCAAGAAGCAGGATAAGCGTCCTTCCGTCAAGTTTCGTCCCTTCGAGAGGGCGATGGATGCCCTCCTGGCCGACAGCGGCTACAAGACCTATGGCGTCCGGGTGATCGACAAGCAGATGCGCCAGATGGCCGTGCGTATCCGTGACGAGATCGGTAAGGCGGATACGGCCGTGATCTATCCGCTGCGCTTCGGTGAGCCGGAGTTGAAGGGTAATGAGATCGGGATTGGTGTGGGGCGGAAGGCCGATATCAACCTGAACGAGCTTCGCGACAAGGTCGCCTCCGTGGTGAAGGGTCAGGACCATGCGCTAAATGCCGTCATCTCTCAGTTGGAGATGCGGCAGATGGGTCTGGTGGCCAAGCCCAACCAGCCGGAGGGCACGTTTCTGTTTACCGGCCCCTCTGGCACCGGCAAGACGGAGATGGTCGAGCAGATTGCCAAGCATCTCGATCGAGAGTTCCTGTTCTTCAACATGGGCAACTTCGAGAACGAGTCGAAGTCGCAGGCGTTCTTCGGTGCGCCTCCGGGCTATATCGGTTCGGATCAGGGCGGGCAGTTGACGCAGGCGGTTTTGGATCATCCGAATGCGGTAATCCTGCTGGACGAGATCGAGAAGGCCGATCCGAAGATCTGGGACGGGTTCCTGAGCGTGTTCGACAAGGGTATGGCCAAGGATTCGTCGACGGGTGAGGAGGTTCCGTTTTCCCAGACCATGATCTTCATGACCAGCAATCTTGTAGCTGAGGATGTTGGGGAAGAAGGTGTGCGTGAACGGCTTCGGGATAGCGGGTACTTCCGTACAGAGATGGTCAACCGGATTGAGCACATTGTTGGCTTCAAGCCACTGTCCGATGATGTGAAGGCCGAAATTGTGCGGAAGGTGGTTGCCGGCATCGTGGACAACTACAACACCTACAACGGTACGGACATGAAGGTGGACGAAGCGATGGTGCAGGATTTGGCAAGGGATGCGGACTTCACGAATGGTGCCCGCGATGTTCAGCGCCTGGCCCAACAAAGGCTGGCTCAAACCATCAAAAAGGGCGGTGGGACAATGACGGCGGGGGTATGATTTTTTCGGAATTTTGAAATTAGGCGAATACCCCCGTGTTAAGATGGGCGCATGTCGAAACGTGCGCCCATTTTTTTTGTACTTCTCGCCTTTCTTTTAGGCGCATTCTCGCATTCTGCGAGCGCACAAGAGGATCAGAATCGAGCTAAGTCCATGTCCAGAAATAACATGGAAAAAGCCCTGATGGATCTCAAGATGGCGCTTTCCGAAGTGAAGGAATCCGAAAGCATCTACCCTTTGAAGCTTTTCAATTACAGGCAGGTCAAGACGGATATGGGCATCATGGTAAAGAACCTGGAAAAGTATCTTTACCCGCGCATTCGACTCAAGCGTGATGCAGTGCCTATTCGCCTGGATGGACGTTATTTTGCTGAGGCACTGAAGAATGGTCATGTTGTGACGGCCGAGCCTTCGGACAAGGGGATGACCAGTGTTCCCGTAGAGGATGTTCCCATTCCCTCTGATGCGGTCCCTCCACTCACCAAAGGCGATCTCTCTGCGCTGGACAAGCAGGCGGAGAAGATGAAGCAGATGCGTGAAGCATCCACCAGGCCAAAGAAAAAGCAGGCCTCCGATAAGAAGACTGAGGCAAAGCCTGAGCCTTCCACAAAACCCGCCACCAAACCCAAGAAGGCACATAAAAAGGTCAAGGTGCTTGATCCAACCGATGTAGTTTACAAGTGGCAGCGTTTTTACAACCAGAAAGATACGGATCGGATCATGAAGCTCTACTCCAAGGAGTTTCGTAAGGGGGCGGGGCATCTTGAGAAGAGGCGGAAAGATTTTGCCCGTGAGTTCACCGCGTACCCTGATGGCAAGGTCAAGACATATGACCTGCATGTTACGAGGGTGAAAAAGAATCTCGGGTGGAAAGTTCGGTTCTCTGCCGAGTATTCGGGTCAGCACTGGAAAGAGTACAGCGAGGGCACGTTCACGCTTGATAGGGAATTTATGGCTGCGCCATGCCCCTCCCTGTCCATGGGGGCTGCATCATGAAGAGGGCCGTTCTGCGGATCGGTCAGGCCGACAGCGATAGCCACGTTCATGGCTTCGCTTTTACTATTGTCCTTCTTGTACTCCCCCAATGTCGGGGGCTTGGTTCCTGCACATGCGGCCAGCATCGGCACGATGACAGAGATCAGAATCAGGTTGCGCATTTCTTTCCTCCTGTGTTTTCCCTCTATCGTACAAGACTCCGGGAAAACGCAACCCCCTTCAAGGCACTATTTCCACAACCCCTGACGGATGCTCTGCCTGAGCGTCGTCGCCTTGCCGTTCTGGATGCGGTCGGCAGCCTTTTGCTGGGCATTCTGCGGTGCGGCCCCACCCACGGACGAGAAGTCATACGTCGATCCGGCCCCGGTCATCCCGTTCATGCTCTTGGAACCGTTTACGGGCCAGTTTCCTGTGGTCTTGAGCATGTTTTCCCATTCCGACAGGTCAACTTTCGACCAGTCCACGGCCTGCAACTGGGTGGTCGTTATGCCTTGGCAGTTCGGCGCTGCCGGAGAGCCCCATGAAACACCAAGCTGCGGTCTGACCTGCTCCTGAATGATCCGCGACAGTGGCGAGTTGAAACAGCATCCCACTTCGTCGTATCTGGCACAGTACCCGAGGATACACCCTCCTCCGAACGGATTGCTCAGAACGCAAACATGCTGCGCACAATACATCCCGAGCGAGTGGCACACCCTCATTTATTCGCGGCCCATGCGCATGGCGAAATCTTCGGGGTATACGGCGTGTGCCAGTGCCTCTTCGTATTCGACCTGATCGTTTTCGACCAGTTGTTGAAGGTGTTGGTCGAAGGTCTGGCTGCCGTAGAGTGTGGTGCCTTCATCCATGGCGCGTGGAATCTCCTGCCAGCGATCCGGATCG